>JAZOAX010000210.1:0-18892 GCA_045595685.1 Acutalibacteraceae bacterium | reverse complement strand
TCCGTTACTTCGGGCATAGGACAGTACATTGAAACAAGGTAGTTGCCATTTGAAAGTTCGGTGAAACCAGCCTGATATCTGACGCTGACATCGGACAGAACATCGTTCTTATCTTTAAAATGCGTTGGTGTGATGTTCCCGCCGTTTTCAAGAGTTTTCCCAATATCTTCGGGTACAGTGCAGTTTGGCTCCTTCATAAAACAACTGATATCCATTGATTTCACCTCTTTCAGCAAGTTTTAAAATAAGCACCGATTGAGTACGGTGCTTATTTTTTATCAGTATGTCATTTTTGCGTTCAGTTCTTTAACAACATCTTCGTGAAGTTTAACAAGTTCACGGTCATAGGAAAGCATTCCGTTAACCTCAAATTCAACATCGGAAACCTGAGTGTAAACCGTTGCGGAAAGTCCTTTTTTGATGTTGGGGATAATCTGATTTTCGTGAAGTTTTTTATAGGCTGCAGTGAGAGCGTCTTTGCTCTTATACATCTGATAGCCGAAACTCTTCTGATAGTTCCATACGTGGCCCTGAATATTGTGGCTGTAACCGCCGAATTCACTGAGAACAATTGGTCTTCCGTCATACTTGGGAAGAATTACGGGAAGGATATATTTATGCATACTTCTGAAATCTGCACCCTTCTGGTCATACCAACCGCTTGCGTGGTCGCAGAAACGGGTTGGGTCTTTTTCCTTTGTCCAGTCGCCTATTCTCTTGGCATCGAACTGTCCCCAGCCTTCGTTGAAAGGTACCCAGCAGCAGATTGATGTGAAGTTATAAAGATTATCAATCATCTGCTCATATTCTTCTTCAAACTGAAGGCGCCATTCAATCTTGTCACGGTTGAAAGTTTTGTAAGTATTATCTTTCTTGGTCATATAAATGATGGGGTTGAGTGTGCCGTGTATGTTTGGAAGCACACCCGCGTGGAAAAGGTTAAGTGCCTTGCCGCCGCTTACCATATCCTGCCACACAAGCATACCGATTTTATCACAGAGATAGTACCATCTGTGTGATTCAACCTTGATGTGCTTACGAAGCATATTGAAGCCTAAATCCTTCATTGTCTGAATATCATAAACCATGGCTTCTTCTGTGGGAGGTGTCATACCGCCGTCACTCCAGTAGCCCTGGTCAAGAAGACCTTTCTGGAAATAAGGCTCGTTATTAAGGAAGAGTCTGTTGTATCCGCCGTATTCTCCGATGGAGAACTTTCTCATACCGAAATAACCCTTGACTGAATCACATTCACCGCCGTTTGTGAGGGTGAGAACGAAGTCATAAAGGAAGGGGGTTTCGGGGCTCCAGAGTTTTGCATCGGGAACTTCAACTTTAAAGTTTTCAGGTAAAGCACCGTCAAAAACAACAGTTTCACCGTCAAGTACCTTGATGTTGAGTTGGCCTTCACCCTTGATTTTGGGAATAATTTCAACAATTCCTTCGTCAATATCCGGTGTGATTTTATAAGACTCAATATAGTTTTTGTTAACGCCCTCAAGCCATACTGTCTGCCATATACCTGAGGTCGATGTGTACCAGAAGCCGTGAGATTCGCTTGCCTGCTTACCTCTGTTCTGCCAGGACTCATCAGTGGGGTCCCATGCTCTTAAAACAAGTTCATTTTCACCGTTTACAAGTTTATCAGTAATGTCAAAACTGAAAGGACAGTAGCCGCCGATATGTTCGCCGACTTTTTTGCCGTTGATGTAAACTGTTGCTTTCCAGTCCACTGCTTCAAAGTGAAGAATTACTCTTTTACCCTTGAAGTCGTCTGTAAGAGTAAATTTCTTTCTGTACCAGAGTGCATCATCGTCGTCAACTCTTTTGCAAATGCCTGAAAGACAACTTTCAACTGCAAAAGGTACACGGATTTTATCTTCGTATTTGTCGCACCAATCTTTATCGTCATCGGTGATAGCAAAATCGAAAAATCCGTTGAGATTCATCCAGCAGTCTCTCACCATCTGAGGACGGGGATATTCGGGAAGAGGCATATCGCACATAGCAGCATCTGCCCAGCGTGTTTTTAATGTCATCATAACTATTTCCTCCGATTTTCTCTTATTTTATCTGAGATATGCAGTTGATACCCAACCGTTGATACCTGTTGTTGTGTCTGTTACATAAGCCCAGCCTGAAACACCTGCTTTATAGCCTACTATCTTAACGGGATATCCGATGGGGATCACTGTAGCAATTCCGTATGAAGTTGCAGGACCCTTTCTGAGATTGAGGGTATTGGTTGTATACATAATTTTACCGCTGCCGCTCTTATCGGGTTTTACTGCACCTGAGGGTACTGTTGTGCTTTCTGCTGAGGGTCTTGTTTGTGAAATGTAACTTGCACTCGCCCATCCGTAAACTCCGAAACGGGTTGAATATACATAGTAGAATCCGTTTTCTTTTGCATATACAACCACCTCTGAACCTTTACCGAGGTAGAGAACTCTTTCACCTGCTTCGTTTGGAGTTGATCTGACTTTGATACTGCTTACGGTTACATAGCCTTTGAAAGTTGATGAAAGATAACTTGAAGGCTTTTTGACAGTAACATTATTTATGCCGTAGGGGTCTGTTGTGGTAACGACAGGCTTTGTGGTTGTGGGTGCTTTTGTTGTTGTGGGCACTCTTGTTGTGGCAGGCACCCTTGTTGTTGAAGGTACTCTTGTTGTGGGTACTCTTGTTGTAACAGGAGCCTTTGTTGTGGTTACGGGTGCTTTTGTTGTTGATCCGGTTGTTTTTTCTGTTGTTGTTTCTTCTTTTTCGGTAGTGGTTTCTTCGTCTTCCAAAGTGGTTTCAGCATCTTCAGTTGTATCTTCCTCAGTTTCGTCCTGAGTTGTTTCCTTTTCAGAAGTGCTGTCTTCTTCAGAACCCTGAGTTGCCGCTACATCGGTTGTAGTTTCTTTCTGAGGTCTTTTTTCGGGAAGAATATTCTTGAATACATATCCGCCTGCAAAAACAAGGCATACAAAAAGGATACACAGAGCAACAACTGCACCAACGGCACTCTTTGATTTTCCTGATTTTACATAGGTATCGTCATCGTCGTCTGCATCATATTCATCTGTGTCGTCACTGTCGGATATACCGTCCTGAGCAACAACCACAACGGGAATTTCCTCCTCTTGAGGTTCTGCAGTGAGAATATCTTCCACGCTTTCGCTTTCACCGCTTTCTGCAACAAAGGATTCATATTCCGGATAAGAAATCTCTTCTTCGGGTATTCTGATTGCAGAAACATCTGCTACGGCAGGAATTTCCGTTTCTTCCTGTACAGATTCGGAAATCTCTGTTTCTTCATAGGGCTCTTCGCCTTCTTCGTTCACTTCATCGGTTTCTTCAGTTTCGGGCTCTGAGATTTCTTCGGCTGCATTTTCTTCGGATACAGTTTCTTCTGAAGAAACATCTGCAGTTATTTCTTCTTCAGCGTCAGCATAGGAAGGGACGGATACCACAGGCGAACTGAATTCATATTCATCAGGAGCATATTCTTCAGGAATATACTCATCAGGGACATACTGTTCTTCCTGAGGCTTTTCTTCCTGAACGGATGCAGAAGAATATGCCTCGGGCACATATTCATCGGGAACATATTCGGGGATAGTTTCAACAACGGGAACTTCTTCTTCAACTTCACTTACGGGCAACTCTTTTGCCTCGGATGATTCTTCCTGTCTTTTAATACCTGAGCCGAAAATATTCGGTGTATACTCCGGTATTCTGAGTTCTGCATCATCTGTGGTGTTATCATCTTCTCCGAGACTTAAAATCATTCCGCAGTAAGGACAAAGTTCAGCACCGTTTTCAATTTCTTTTCCGCAAAAACTACATCTCATTACATATCACTCCTATATTTTAAACGATATATACTTACCTAACTTATATATTAACATATAGTAAAACGGATTTCAAGGATATAGTGTAAATTTTTAAGCATACTTAAGGGCAAACAAAATCCCTCTGATAACCGCTCATGGCATCAGAGGGAAACAATATATAGATTATTATTGTCCTATTCTCTCAAGGATTTTTTTAAGAGCATCCTCAGCATCAACTGCTTTTTTAACAGCAGACTCCATAGGGCACATACCGTCACCTTTTCTGTTGATTATAAAAGGCACTGCATCACCGCAGAAATGCGGCACCGAATAAGTTCCGAAAACCTTTCGGGCACCCTCACTTAAAGTTCCTGCATAAACTTCTTTGACATTCATCAACACATAAAGATATGCCGCCGCGCTGCCGACAACTTTATCGGCGGCGGAAAAGCGAGAGAAATCTTCACCGCTTTCAAGAAATGACAGAAGCGGTTTTACTCCCCGCTCATAAGAAGTGAGGACTTTTTCTCCGTCTGTCAAAACTACGGTATATCCACCCTCTGAGAGAATCTTTTTAGCATTTTCAGTATTCTTATTCATCATTTGATTTTTTCAAAACGGATTACATTGAAAGAAAGAGGTTTAAGTTCAGCAATAACGGACTTACCGTTTTCTTCAGGAAGAGGATTCTGATGCATTGTTACGCCCTCATCGCCGAAGGTATTCTCTTTATAAACATCGTAACCGTCCATAGATTCAAATTCAACTGCCTTGTATCCTTCAAAGCCGAGAAGTGAAATATCAAGTTCCATTTTTTCGTCCATAGAACGATTGACGGCAAAAACTGCAATGTTTTCTTTTTCTTCGTCAAAGGTTGCAATGGCTTCAAGATACGGTACATCGGTAAACTCTTTGCAATCGTACTTAGGTGAGTCAATGATAGGTCTCAGAGCATTGCCTCGGGCATATTTTGACATTTCACGGAAAGGATAGAAGATAGTCTGACGGAATGCTCCACCGCCTGTTTTTGTGAAGATGGGTGCAATAACATTAACAAGTTGTGCAAGGCAGGCAATCTTCACTCGGTCTGCGTGACGCAGAAGTGTGATGAGCATACAGGCAACAACAAGTGCATCTTCAAAATTATAAATATCCTCAAGTTGATTGGGTGCAGTTGACCATCTTTCAACGGGCGCACCGTTGGAATGATACCACACATTCCATTCGTCAAAAGAAAGATTTATCTGCTTTTTGGTTCTCTTTTTGGCTTTCACAAAGTCACAGATACAGATTACACTGTAAATAAAGTCGTCAAGTTCCATACTTTTTGCAAGGAATGACGGTGTATCTTTTGCGTGATTTCCGTAATACTGATGAAGTGAAATATAGTCCACATTATGATAAGCAATATCAAGTGCAGTGGCTTCCCAATCACCGAAAGTATTCATTCCTCTGCTTGATGAGCCGCACAGAACCGTTTCAATGGAGCCGTCTACCCATTTCATAAGTTTTGCCGCTTCGTTGGCAGTTCTGCCGTATTCTGTTGCAGTTTTTGCGCACATCTGCCAGGGACCGTCCATTTCGTTACCGAGACACCAGAGTTTTACATCCCACGGATCTTTATAGCCGTGGGCAATTCGCATATCGGCATACTTTGAATTTTCTTTATGATTGCAGTACTCAACAAGTGCTCTTGCTTCGTCGGGACCTCTTGTTCCGAGGTTTACAGCCATCATAGGTGATGTTTTTGCCTTCCGGCACCAACGCATAAATTCATTTGTACCGAACTCATTGGGTTCAGTTACACCCCAGGCAAGTTCAAGCCTCGGCGGACGCTTATCAACGGGACCTACACCGTCTTCCCAGTTATACCCTGAAACAAAGTTTCCTCCCGGGTAACGTACAATAGGAACATCAAGTTCATTTATCATACTGATAACGTCTTTTCTGAAGCCGTCTTCATCTGCCAAAAGGTGTCCCGGCTCATAAATTCCTCCGTACACCGCTCTGCCGAGATGCTCAATAAAAGAGCCAAAGACTCTTCTGTCTATTTCACCGATTTTCATTTCACCGGCAACAGTAATTTTTGCTTTCATAACTTTCTCCTTTGCCAATAATTTCTTCACTTCGGATTTTATCATAAAGAATCAAAACTGTAAAGTGATGAAGGGAGATATTTCAGGATTTTACGAAAAAACAAAAAATCATTTGGTATACTTTAGCGTTTTATCTGAATTGAAATCTCAATGTCTGTAAGAAAAACAAGCCCTCAGGAATTTGTTTTCCCTTAAGGCTTGTTTGTTTTTTTATTACAGATACATTTTATTCTGAAAGTATATTATTTTCTTTCACTCCGTCAACGGTAACTCTTACTTCATTGTTTTCTACCGAGGCAAATCCTCCCTGACTTTCCGCTGAGAAAACTTCCTTTCCGTTAACACTTGCGGAAATTCTGCCGGGTGCAAGAGCCAGCACAGCCTTAGCGTGACCTTTTCTGATTCCGTAGGAACCCGAAAACTTGCCCGTTACACTGTCGGCTATACTGAGTTTCACACTGTCGCATTCAAAAGACGGAAACCTACGGTGAGGAGTAAAAAGGATGAAAGTAAGTTTATCCCCCATTTTTCTCACCTGTGTTCCTTTTTGTATTTCTCAAACACGTCATCAACAGTACCTGACATCAGGAAATACTGTTCAGGAATATTATCACAATCACCCGAGAGAATTTTTTCAACGCTGTCAACAGTCTTTTCCAAAGGTACATAAACGCCCTGCTGACCCGTAAAACTTTCTGCAACATGGAAAGGCTGGCTCATAAAACGCTGAACGCGACGGGCTCTTTTTACAAGTTCCTTATCCTCTGCTGAAAGTTCATCCATACCGAGAATAGCAATAATATCCTGAAGTTCGGCATACTTCTGCAGAACCCTCTGTGTTTCCTTGGCGGTTTTATAATGTCTGTCACCCACAAAATCAGGCGTGAGAGCTCTCGAAGATGACTCGAGAGGATCAACCGCAGGATAAATACCGAGTTCGACAATCTTTCTTGACAGAACGGTAGTTGCGTCGAGATGTGAGAATGTTGTTGCGGGTGCCGGGTCTGTAAGGTCATCGGCAGGAACATAAACTGCCTGAACAGATGTGATTGAACCGTTACCCGTAGAAACAATTCGTTCCTGTAATTTACCCATTTCCGAAGCAAGAGTAGGCTGATAACCGACTGCAGAAGGCATTCTGCCTAAAAGAGCAGACACCTCACTGCCCGCCTGGGTGAAACGGAAAATATTATCAATAAACAAAAGTACATCCTTATGTGACTTTTCACGGAAATACTCTGCCATAGTAAGACCAACAAGAGGTACGCGAAGTCTTGCGCCTGCAGTTTCGTTCATCTGACCGAAAACAAGAGCTGTCTTATCAATAACACCTGACTGATTCATTTCATTCCACAAATCATTGCCCTCTCTTGAGCGCTCACCCACACCTGCAAAAACAGAGTAGCCGTCGTGTTCGAAAGCAACATTTCGGATAAGTTCCATAATGAGAACCGTTTTACCAACACCTGCACCACCAAAAAGACCGATTTTGCCGCCCTTGATATAGGGAGTCATAAGATCTATAACCTTGATGCCGGTTTCAAGAATATCCGTGGAAGAAACAATTTCTGCAAAAGGAGGAGCCGCGTGATGAATGGGCCATTTTTCTGCTGTTTCAATTCTATTGCCGCGGTCAATGGGTGCACCGGTAACATTTACCATTCTGCCGAGAGTTTCTTCACCCACAGAAATTTTTATAGGCTCACCTGTATCGGTTGCCTTCATTCCTCGGGACATACCATCGGTAGGATTCATCGAAATACATCTTACCTCACCGCCACCTAAATGCTGGGAAACTTCAAGGGTATATATTTCGGAATTAACTTCAACATTAACTGCGTTGAAAATATCGGGAATTTCATTCAAAGAAAACAGAATATCCACAACGGGACCTGTTATTCTCTGCACCATTCCCACAGAGCCTTTTGCCATATTATATATCCCCTTTCATTGAAAATTCCGATGAGATTTCGATAACGTCCGCAGTAACCTGACTCTGACGCTTTCTGTTCATTTCTGTTTCAAGTTTTGCGCTGTATTCAAGAGCCGTATCATATGCAGAGCGCATAGCCGTCAGTGTTGCCGCCTGCACTCCGAGAGCAGTTTCAAGAACTCTTTTATAAAGAACTGAGAGATAAATTTTCTCTGCAGTGTTTTTTATAACAGTTTCTCTGTCCGGCACAAAAAGAGGCGCTTCGCTGTCTGCTTTTTCCTGTGAACAGGAGAAAAACTCCTTACAGACAGGCTGTTGTTTTATCATATTGACATACTCGGGATAAACCGTTTTAACGCCCGAAATTTTACCTTTCTCCATAAGAGAGCAGATATAATTAAAAAGTTCTTTCACTTGTTCATAGGAGGGAATATCTTCAAAGGTAAAACTTTTTTCCGTTTTTATTCCCTTTTTTTCAAAATATTCGTCCGCCTTTTTACCGCAAGAAACTATAATGCCTTTTTCATAGATGCTGCTGAAAAAAGAGAGTAGTTCCGAGTTAAAACTGCCGCACATCCCTTTGTTCGATGCTATAACAACATAACAGCAGGGAGCATCAGGATTGGTAAAAGAGAAAACTGAATCAAATTCACCTGAATAGTTTTCATAAAGGTGCAGATACTCATCGGCGTACTTTTCATATTCACCGTAAATTCCGCTGAGTTTAGAATATTTCACCGTAGATGCGGTTTTCATAGCGCGGGTAAGTTTTGTTGTGGAGCGGATAGTCTGCAATTTCTTTTTTAAACTCTGAACCGTTGCCATAATTATAACCTCTCGGCAAATTCACTGAGTGCTGCTTTAAGTGAATTCTTCAGTTCATCGTCAAACTTCTCTGTATTTTTGATTTTAAGCGCCAGATCAGATTTTTCTTCACGGAAATAACTGTAAAGATCCTTTTCGAATTTTTCCATTTCTTCGGGAGTTATTCCGTCAGCGTAGCCTTCGCTTACAGCAAAAATAAGAATTGCCTGCATATTATCCTCAACAGGTGCGTATCTCGGCTGGCGGAGGGCTTCGGTGAGAAGTCTGCCTGAAGCAAGTGTTTTCTTTGTTTCATCATCAATATCCGAGCCGAACTGCATAAATTCTGCAAGTTCTCTGTACTGTGCAAGACGGGTACGAAGTGAAGATGAAACTTTTTTCATAGAAGGAGTCTGAGCTGCGCCGCCTACACGGGAAACAGAAAGTCCCACATTAACGGCAGGACGCTGACCCTCGTTGAACAATTCTGCTTCAAGGAAAATCTGACCGTCAGTGATTGATATAACATTAGTGGGAATATATGCTGAGATATCACCCGCTAAAGTTTCTATTATGGGCAGTGCCGTAATTGAGCCGCCACCGAGTTCATCGGAAAGATGTGCCGCTCTTTCAAGAAGTCTTGAGTGAAGATAGAAAATATCACCCGGATAAGCCTCTCGGCCTGAAGGACGGTGCAAAAGAAGTGAAAGTTCACGGTAAGCCACAGCATGCTTTGAAAGGTCATCGTAAACAATAAGCACATCTTTGCCCGAATACATAAAATATTCAGCCATTGCAGAACCTGAAAACGGTGCAATATACTGAAGTGCGGCAGAAGCAGAAGCAGGTACGGCAATAATGGTGGTATATTCCATTGCACCGTGGGCTTCAAGTTTATCTTTAATCTCTGCCACAAGGGTATCTTTCTGACCGATAGCAACATAGATGCAAAGGGTATCCTTACCTTTCTGATTGATTATGGTATCAATAGCAATAGCGGTTTTACCCGTCTGTCTGTCACCAATGATAAGTTCTCTCTGCCCCTTACCGATGGGAACAAGTGCATCAATAGCCTTGATACCCGTATGAAGCGGAGCATTGACAGGTGCACGGTCAAGAATACCGGGAGCCTTATACTCGATAGGACGGGTTTCTTTATAAGGAAGATATCCCATTGCGTCAATGGGATTGCCGAGAGCATCAACTACTCTGCCTAAAAGGCATTCACCTACGGGTACTGAAGCTATTCTGCCCACGCGTCTTACGCGGCTGCCGCTTTCAATATGGGCGAACTCGCCGAAAATAACACAGCCGATGCGGTTTTGCTGAATGTCAAGCACCATACCTCTTTCACCGCATTCAAACTCAACAACCTCACCCTACATAATGTCGGCAAGACCGTCCATCCAACAGATACCGTCAGAAACAGACATTACTCTGCCGAGTTGGTACTGATGTATGTGGGGCTTGAAACTTTCGGCTTTTTCTGTAAATTCCTGAATAAGATGGCCTACGGTGTCATCGTGCATAATGGGCTCACGGTTAAGATTCTTTCCGAACTGATAAAGTTCCTCAGCAACTGTACCGTCATATACGGTATCACCTATTCTGAGCCTGAGACCTCCGATAAGTTCTTTATCTTCCAGCACCCACAAAGAAGTTTTTCCGCCTACTTCTTCAAGCATCTGAGTAGTAATTCTGTCCACATCTTCTACAATATCCTTCGGGAGCGGATATGCAGATGTAAGAGTTACATAAAGAACATCGTGATGCTTGAGATATGCCATATCACCGGGAGTAAGGCTGATTTTCTTTAAAATTTCATCAACAATCTGTCTGTCAAGGTCTTTGATGGCGTTCTGATATTTTTCATAAGAGAAAAGATTAATAACATTCTCTTTCATTACAGAAAAAAGTTTCTCACGGGCATCCTGAATCATACCGCGGTGAATTTCACTTTTTTCTCTTTCACCGAAAGCCTCTATTGATGCTATTTTTTCCGCAACAAGGCTCTCCGCTTTAACAATGTCTTCACTGCAATCTGCATTGACAGTTTCTTCATCGGGTTCCGCTAAAACAGGCATCGGCATATTTGCAATTTCCTCTGCTCTGTCAAGTTCCTTATTTATTCTTTCATATCTGCCGCCGAAAATCCGTTTGACAGTTTTTCTTCCTGCAAGAACAAGAATAACAGCAAGAATTAAAAAGTTAATTATTACATACTGTATCTGCATAATATCATATCCTATTGGAGATTATGTTTTTGGCAAAAATAGCCGCCGCAGTTTCCATTTTCGGAGCAACGGAATAAACTATTTTGTCATATTCCCCCGTTATGCCGTTTCTGTATTCTTCAATATCAGAAAGACATTTTCTGTGGGCATTTTCAATTTCTTTTTTTCCCTGAGACTGTATCTGCTGAGCCTTTTCCTTTGCAAGTGCAATTCCTTCGGCTTCGGCACGCGCCTTTGCTTCGGCGAGGCGTTTTTCATTTTCTGCAGTTATACTTTCAATATCCTTTAATTTTTTATCAGCACTTTCCACTTTTTCCCTGCGTCTGTCAAGCATACTGAGCACAGGTGCAAACAGAAGGTTTTTGAGTATAACCGTAAGCAGAAGAAAGCATATTACAGTCCACACTATAACTGATGGCTGTATATTCATAATCTACTCCTCAGATTTTTGCAATAAGCATAAATGCGATAAGAAGACCGTAAATTGTGAGAGCCTCCATAAGAGCAAGAGAGATAATGAGAGTTGAACGGATATCCTTAGCGGCATCGGGCTGGCGAGCAATGCTTTCCATTGCTGCCTTTGCGGTCATACCCTGACCGATTGAAGGTCCGAGTGTGCTGATTGCGATTGCGATTGCTGCTGCGATTGCGATAATTGCTGAATTTGTCATTTTAAATAACTCCTTTAATATAAATTTTAATCTTCAGTTACTTCTTCTAAATATATCGATACAAGCATAGTGAAAACCATAGCCTGTAAAGCACAGAATAAAAGTGAAAGCACCATCATAACTACGGGTGCACCTATGGGAAAGATGTGGTAAAGTTCTTCGGTTACCATTTCTTCGCCGAAAATGTTTCCGTAAAGTCTCAAAGCAAGTGAGGCAGGCTTTATGAACTCATCGAGCACAAGAAGCGGAAGCATAAAGAACATCGGCATTACAAAGCGCTTGAAATAATGCTTCACATTGTGTCGCAGACCTGAAATCTGCAAAAACAGAAAGGTCAGTATTCCGAGACCCGCCGTAACGGACAAAGATGCCGTAGGCGCTTTTACGTAATCCGTAAGTCCCACACCGGGAATCAGCCCCGAATAGTTTGAGAAAATAATAAAAATGAAAAGTGAAGCAAGGAAAGTGAAATATTTTCTTGCTTTCTTTTTCCCGAGAATATCTGTAAAGAAATTATCAAGATACTCAACACCGGTTTCAACTATGTTCTGAAATTTGCCGGGCCGCTCTTTAAGATTCAGTTTAACAATAAGAGAAACAAAAGCGAGTACTGCGAGAATTATCCACATAGTTACAACTTCACCCGTTACATCGAGTATACCGAACAGTTCAATAATTACCTTGGATTTTTCACCCATCAGACTCATCCCCCTTTTCATTTTTGTCAGTTACCGTTGACCCGTTGATAACAAGAAGTTTTTTTGTGAAGAAAAACATCGGAACAGTCATACCGATAACAGCGCCCACCAGAAGATACACAGGGTCTGCAATTTGTGTTTTTGTGCCGATAAGATAAACCAAAGCAAGAAAACCTATCTGCAGAATCTGCCTTGCAACTGTGATGAGCGAATATTTTTCCGGAGCTTTTACAAGCACTTTTTTGGACAAAAGGTAATTGACAAAGGCGATTGCCAGTCCCAAAAGCAATGCAACTGCAGCACCAATAATATTCCGGATCATTTAATCACCATCTTTATGCTATTTTAAGGTTATTATAGCACTTTGAGTTCGTTTTTCAATAGTTAATTTTTACTTTTGTAGGATTATTTTTCATGTTTTTTTAGTCATTTATACTATATACTGAATTGAAACAAAAACACATATCTTTATATACAGTTAACCTTGTGAAGTTGTTTTTTGAAAAACGATATCATCCGACTTTAAGATGATTCATCAACAAATCTGAAATTCCGGTTGCTTACATTCTCCCGTTATGATATAATAACTAAAAGAAAAGGGAGGAGAAAAATATGATTTACAGTTTTTATCATATTACTGACGTACATTACTACAGTAAAAAAAATTTTGCATGTGACTGGCGCACTTTTCCTCAGCCAAGCACACAAATTTGTATTCTGAAAAGTGAAGAAGCTTTTAAAAAGGCGCTTGATATAGTTGAAAAAGATGAATATACAAGTACAGTTATCATCACCGGTGACCTTACAAACCACGGTGAGTCATACAGCCACGAGGAAGTAAGAGAGTTGCTGAAGGAATTTACGGATAAAGGTGGCAATCCCTTTGTTTATCCCGACAGCCATGATTATCCCGGATTTTTCATTTACAGTTTTGATGAAAAGGGTGAAAAAGTCCCCGTTGAGCACCTGCCTGAAGAGGAAGTTAAAAAAATGTACTATCCTTTCGGCAGAGATAAAGGATTCGACATATATAAAGGTGACGATACCACATTCATTGCGGAGATTCTGCCAGGTCTTTATCATATCACTATGGGATACGATTCCACCGAAGACGGTCCCGTTTTTTCTGACGAACTTATGGAGTGGATAAAAGGACACACGGAAAAAGCAAAAGAAAAGGGAGCAACAGTTATCTGCAGCACCCACCGTCCCGTAGTTACTCCATCTCCTGCTTACAAAATAATGGGCAAAGGGCACACATTTGCAGACGGTGAAAAGAGAATAAAAGAACTTGCCGATATGGGTGTAAGACTCTTTTTCAGCGGACATTCTCATATTCAGTGTATGAAAGAAATCACAACTGAAAAAGGCAACAGGATTTACAGTGTACAGACCTCTTCCCTTTCCGGATTTCCTCCGAAAATGAGAAAAATTACAATTGATACCGAAAAAGGTATTGCTGATATCCGCACAATAGATATAGACCTTCCCGACCTCGGTATGACTTTCACCGAATATGCGAGAAAAGGGTTCTTAGGCATAATTGAAAAAATCCCCTACAATATGGAAAACGATGTTGAAGCCTTTGCTAACTCTGAAGGCGGTATTTCCCTGCCGAAGGATTTAATTCTGAAGCACCCGAAGATTGTAATGTTCCTTGGCAGGAAACTCAACGGACTTACATACAGTAAGGTTGCAAAATTTTCAAAGAAATACCACAACCTGAAAGAAAGCGACTATGAAGATAAGAAAGACAGAAAATTTGTTGATCTGATTCTGGAACTGGTGGCAAACCTTTATCGCGGAAATGCCCCCTATTCCCCCGACACCGTGGAATACAAAATAACAGTGGGTAGTTTCAGAAAAATTGAAAAACTCATTTCAACTCTTCATATTGATGTGAAAAAACTTCTTCGCGGATATACCGTATCGGAAGTTATTGAGCCACTTCTTTATAACAGCGGTCTTGATGATGACAATGCTGTAGTTTCAATTAAATGAGCAAAACCGCCGAGGATTTTACTCCCCGGCGGTAATTTATTGTGTTTTAGTTGATTGTTTTAAAAATCGATATAACAAATCTGATTATTGTTGTTATCAGGCAGAAGAGCAACTGTAACTTATTGTCACCGTGAGCCTTGCCGCCGCATATATCACAGCGTTCCTCAACCTCTGAGCCACAGTCATCACAAATTTTGTCACCGTCTTCGTCAATGTGGTTGAGTTTTGTGCCCTCGTCTGCTACTGTATCAGTTGCACCGCAGCCGTGGATACAGAAGGCTGTCTTTGTTCCGTCAGCAGTACAGGTTGCATCACCGTTTGAGGTGTAGTCAAGGAAGATGTGCTCAAGAGCAGGAGTTTCTCTTTCGTCAGTTGTCTGACAACCGTTGTCGCAGTAAGCTACTTCTTTACCTGCCTTGCCGCACTCTGCTTCTTCTGTTACTTCGTACTTTGTGAAGGAGTGCTCGAGAGCCGAGCCTTCTACTTCTCTTTCGTCTGTTTCACCGCAGAACCAGCAGGTGCGTGTTTCAATTGCATTTTTGCCACACTTTGCAGGTGAGGTTACCTCATAATCATTGAAATTATGAGTGCCTCTGAGGCAGTTTTCCCATGATTCAAGTAAAGAATCGAGCATTTCGTTGAACTTTGCAAGATTTTCAGCATTTTCAGCAACTGTGCCTTCAAGAGAAGCCAAGAAAGTATCTATTTCATCGAGTGCTGCCATTGCTTCATCAGTTGCTTTTTGATTATTTATGAAATCCTCATACTCATCAGTCAAGCCTTCCACTTCAAGTTTTTCTGCCCACTTCTTATTAACATCACTAACAATTGCATCGATATCAATCTCAACAAGTGTGCCGTCTTCGATGCCCTTATCAATCTCTTCTTCGTAGTCTCCGAGGGCCTTTTCAAGCTCTGCAACATCTGCTTTACTTGTGTTACCGTCAGTCTTCATTTCTTCGAGCTGAGCCTTGATTTCCTCAAGACCTGCCTTGCCTTCGTCTGTAATATTTTCATCAGCAAGTTTCTGTTCGATTTCTGCGATAACTTCGTCAATTTCTGTGTAGTCAGCCTTGACATATTCACCACTTGCTATTTTTTCTTCGGCTCCATCAATAATCTTCTGAAGTTCTTCGGTTACCGCATTAATAGCAGGCTGATCCTCTTCAACAAGGTCACCACGGACAAAGCCAAACTCGTCGAAAACATTACCGTTATTCTTCAGAATGTCTCTGTAACTCTTATCGATTTCGTCTAATGCTTCCTGTGTAAGAGTGTCATTACCGATGTATTCCATAACCTTCATGGAAGCGTCGTTTAAGGCTGTAGTATCTGCTTTCTTAGTGGGTTCTGTGTATGAATGACCGCAAAGAGTACAGGTGTAGGTGTAATAGCCGGCTGTTTCAAAGGTGGGTCTTGTGAGTACGCCTTCGCCCCATTCGTGAGGACATTCATAGCCGCATCCGTTTGCACATATGCCGTCAAGATTTGACCAATCGTGATTACATTCATAGCCGCATACTGTGCAAACATCTTTTTCAAAAGTATGTTTGCAGTAAATATAGACAACTTCGCCGTCTTCATAATTGTAGAAGTATTTTGATTTAAATACAGTTTCACCGTCAACAGCAACCTCAAATGTACTATCGTAGTCAGCGTAGCCTTCTCTCCATGTAAGCACAAAAGAATCATCAGTGCCAATAATTACATCATGCGTGCTTTGATTTCCGTAATCGTACGTTACAGTATCGATTTCTTCATATGAACCGTCAGCAAGCAGTTTGCTGATAACAACAGCATTGCCGTTCCATCCATCAAGGTAGTCGTCATACATAGTAATGGTAACGACCTTACCGGCGAGACCGCAATCAAGACACTTGCTGTCGACAATATTTTCATGCGGGCAATTCAATCCACAGGCATCACACTTGAATTCAACATAGTTTTCATGGGGACATTTATAATTACAATTATAGCATATACCGTTCACATAAGACAGATGTTGACACTCATATTCACAAACGCTGCAAATACCATTTTCAAAAGAGTGGTATTCTTTGAATATTGCATTGCAATCGTCGTCAGAGCATGTACTCCAATGGGCGTTTTCATCTGTTTCATATTCACCGGTAAAATTGCATTCCTTGCCGCACACTTCGCAGACACCGTCTTCAAAAATATGATATTCTCCGCAAACCGAGCAGTTACAATTATCCAGATAATGAATTGTTGCCACAGAATAAAATCTGTCCGATTCAAAAATACCCGAAAAAGCCTTTTGTGCTTCAGCCTGTGTACCGCCAAAATGGATAATAGGTTCAGTGGCCTTTATATCAGTGAGACAAAACGGATATGCTTGAACCCCGATATTTGTTGCACCCTTTACAAAAACTATTTCTCTGAGCTCCGGACAATTATTAAACGAATAACTTCCGTTAAAACTTACTTTGCCTAAAAAAACAATTTGCTTCAAAGAAGAACAATTTTGAAATGCAGTGCATTCCAATACATTGACACCTGCAGGAATAATAATTTTTTCTATCGCAGAGCAGCCATCAAACGCACGACTGTTAATAGCGGTTACAGAATCTGCAATGGAAACATCCTTTACAGCAGTGTGTCCAAAAAATGCATAAAGACCCAGTTCGGTAACGCCCTCTTCAATTACAATTGCTTTGATGTTTTCTTTATAACCCGCCCAAGGGGGAAGAAAATAACCATATTCCGGCATATTAATGTTATCATACTTTGCCATAACTCCTTCACCGCTGATGGTAAGTGTTCCTTCGGAGTCAAGTGTCCATGTAAGGTTGTCTCCGTCTTTACCGCATTCGCCGCTTGCTACTAAACTTGCTGCAAAAGCAAAGGGTACGGTTGACACAATCATTAAGATTACAAGGAAGATTGATAAAATTTTTTTCATATAAATTACTCCTTTCACTGTGTTTATTTATTTGACTATAACTGTTTTATAAAAGGAAACAACTAGCTTAATGAAAGAGATAAGAAGACAGATATATTCGTTAACCTCTCCCTCGTGTACGGGTCTGCCGCAATCGGGGCAGTATTCTGCAGGCAGAATTTCATAGGGAGCATAAAGAGTTGTAAGTCCTGCATAATAATCGCCAAGACCTTCTATTCTTATATAATATGTACCCTCTTCAACGCTTTCTGCAGAGACATTTCCCGGTCCGAACCATTTTACAGGCTTACCGTTTACCATTGTGCGACACTGCAGAACATAGGCATTATAATCCACGCCTTCTTTAAGGGTAACACCGTTCAGGGTAACGGTAACCTCGGGTATATGCTCCTTGCCGTTATAGTAAAAGGTGTCCTGAGAAAGTGTAAGCACAGCATCCTTAAGAGAAATCTTTCCCTCGGGAACTTCTTCCTCTTCTCTGATACGAAGTACCAGATGAATTGTCGATTCTTTTTGTATGTTGTAGTCTGAGAGAGTTTTACCTTCCTCAAGCTGTTTGCCGGCAAAAATCAATCTCTGCTGATCAGGAGGAATTCCCTCTTTCTCCTGAATCTTTGCCTTAATGGCATCAATAGAGTCATTGGGTTCCACTTCAAGTGTTATGGTTGAGCCCTCAAGGGTTTTAACAAAAATCTGCATAGCTGAGGCAGATAATGTCATTGTGAGCATCATCACTATTACTAACAGTAATGATAAGGTTTTTTTTAATGTTTTTTTCATTGTTTATTCTCCTTTCAGAAATTACTTATTTGATTTTATATCAAGCTCCTCAAAAACACTTTGCACCGCCTCTTTTGCAACGGTTGCAAAATCAATTTTTTCGATAAAACTGATTGCCTCGGTGATTCTTTTATCTTCTGCCTTGTAAATACGCAGAAGCATTGTTACGAGTCGTGTTGCTTTGGCTTCAAGAGTAAAATACATATCACAAGGAACTGTCATATATGCTCTCATTATGCCCATCGACGCTATTTCAATCTCATAGAAATCCTTCACCTCAAAGTCCGGAAAGATTTCACTGAAAGTTTCATACATCATATCAGTTCTTCGTTTAAGAACCTCTTCGCTGGTTTTCGGCATTGAATAACCTGAAAGGTAAAGATTTCGCATATCTTCATTCATTTCAGCCATATAAAGTTGCAAAACCACATCGGCAACAAAGATAAGCACTTTGTCGTCAGTGAGTTCTTTTGCGGCACGGTCAGATACAGAAGTTACTCCGTCAAGAAATTTTGTTACAAGCAGACCAAGTATAGCCTCTTTACTTTCCATCTCATAAAGTATCTTTGATTTAGGCACCCCGGAAAGTTTTGCAATGTCCACTATTGTTGTGCGCTCAAAGCCCTTCTGAATGAACAGTGCCGTTGCGGCGGTAAGAATTTTTCTGTGTAATTCTTTGGTTTCTGCTTCGCTTCTTATGTTAGCCAAGACACCTCTCCTCTCGCACGGTTTAAACCCAATTAAACCGTGGTTTAATCTCAAGGTTATATTAACATATGCTATGTGCTCTGTCAATATTTTTTTACCGATAATCAGTAAAAAACAAAATAAAAAACTTAACCCCGCCGGCTTATGAGCGGGGTTACTAAGAACAGAAATAAATATTTATACAGTTGTGAGACACTTTTTATAAGGTGTCTCACAATTTTTT
>JAZOAX010000209.1:0-2480 GCA_045595685.1 Acutalibacteraceae bacterium | reverse complement strand
TGTCCTTCGGACAGTTTTATGCGAATAAAATAACACTGAAATCGAAGATTTCAATATCACTATGCCGAAAAGTGCATAATATCACTCTTTCCGAAGGAAAGAATATCACTTAAAGTTAAAAGCGCACTTACTCACCACTTTAAGTGACAGTGCAAAAAAGTAAGAGTTAATGCAGTTTTTGCTACATTAACTCCTTTTGTCCTTTAGAGTACGACGGAAAGGTCGTCCTTTTATTATTTATTCTCTATTCTCTATTATCTATTCTCTATTATCTATTCTCTATTATCTATTCTCTATTGTCTATTCTTTAACCCTGACTACTGACTACTAACTACTGACTACTAATTTTGCATTCTGCACTCTGCATTCTGCCTTCTGCATTAAAAAAGACGGCTTTCGCCGTCTTTTTTTTAATCTTTAAGCAGTTGGTTATACATTCTGGTATATTCGTTGGCACTCTTGCCCCAACTGTAGTCGCATTCAATTGCGCGTACAACCAATGTGTCCCAGTATTCCTTGTTCCAGTATGCATCAAGACCGCGTCTGATTGCGCCGAGCATATCGTGGGCGTTGTATGTCTTGAATGTAAAGCCGTTACCTTCGCCGTCGCCACTGTCTGTGATGGAGTCGCGAAGTCCGCCGGTTTCACGAACGATGGGCACTGTGCCGTATCTGAGAGCAACCATCTGTGAAAGTCCGCAGGGCTCACTCTTTGAAGGCATAAGGAATAGATCTGAGCCTGCATAAATTTTTCTTGCAAGAGAAGGCACAAATCCGATGCGGATACCCATCTTTTCGGGATATTTGTCAGCCATTTCTCTGAAGAAGTTTTCATACTGCCAGTCGCCTGAGCCTACAATTGCAAACTGAACATCTGTTGTTGCAAGAAGTTCGTCAAGAATTCCCTTGATAAGATCAAGTCCTTTGTGTGAAACAAGGCGTGAAACAAGACCGATAACGGGTACATCTTCTCTTACGGGAAGACCGAGATTTTCCTGAAGTTGTTTCTTACATTCAGCCTTGCCTTTTTTAACATCTTTAACAGTGTAGTTAACTGCGATGTTGGGATCTGTTTCCGGGTCATAGTTCTTAACATCAATACCGTTGAGAATGCCCTGAAGTTTCCACTGACGCTCACGGAGAATTGTGTCAAGACCGTGGCTGTACCAAGGGTCAAGAATTTCATTTGCGTAAGAGGGGGATACTGTTGTAACTTTGTTGGCACATTCAATGGCGCCCTTCATAAAGTTAACGTCGCCGTCATACTCAACAATTGAGGTATCTTCGGGATTAAGTCCGATAACATCGTTCACAAGTTCCATTCCGTAGGTGCCCTGATACTGAATGTTATGGATGGTGAAAACAGTTTTGATTCCCTGATACCAGGGGTCTTTACTGTAGAATGTTGAATAGAAAACAGGTGTGAGAGCACTCTGCCAGTCGTTACAATGGATAATGTCGGGCTTGAAATCTACAACGGGAAGAATTTCAAGGGCTGCACGGGCAAAGAAGGTGAATCTTTCAGCATCGTCATAGTGGCCGTAGATTGTATCTCTTTTGAAATAATACTGATTATCTATAAGATAATAGATTACGCCTTCGTGCTTTGCCTGGAAAATACCGCAGTACTGGCGTCTCCACGCAACAGGCACGGAAATGTTTGTGATGAATGTCATTTTGTTTTTGAGTTCTTCTTTTATGGTGTCATAAAGAGGCATAACAACACGGCAGCCGATAAGTCTTTTTCTGAGTGCCTGAGGAAGTGACCCTGCCACATCACCCAGACCGCCGCTGGCCATAAAGGGAAGCGCTTCACTGGTTACATATAATACTTTCATAGTTTTAAATTACCTTTCTGAATTGCAGGTAAAGTAGTCAGTAGCCAGTAGTCAGTAGTCAGATTAGCTCTTTGTTTATAAAAGTGTTCAGAATTCTGACAATCTCAGAACACAAACCAAAGGCTTTTTCTGCTTGTTGTTGTGTTATATATTTCTGGCGGATGCAAATATACAGTTGAGTTTCAAGTTCAGCCCTCGAACTTTTTGCGATTGCTAAAAACTGCACATATTCCTTTTTGGATTTTCTTTCATATCCTTCTGCTATATTAGACGGAATCGAAACAGCTGCTCTTCTCATTTGATCAGAAAGAGCGTAGGTTTCTTCTTTAGGCAAGCATCTTACAATTTTATAAATTTCATCAACGAGATCCATTGCTTTTTGCCATACTATCAAATCCCTGTATCCTTTTATAATTGTACTCACCTGACTTTCAATTCCTGACTACTGACTACTGACTACCGACTACTCTACCTGTCTTTATTAAAATATAAGGCTATCCTTATTTATACCGTCAGCACCAAAGCCATAAGCCTTTGGTCGGCTCCGCCGACCTCTGACTACTGACTACTGACTACTATCATCAAACAGTGATGTCCTTGCCGATATAAATCGGATAGGTCTGTGCACCGCTGATTTCTCTG
>JAZOAX010000208.1:0-20180 GCA_045595685.1 Acutalibacteraceae bacterium | reverse complement strand
CTTTTTGAGAGGAAGGGCGTTTTCGTCGTTTTTAAGAAGAACTACGCACTGGCTGTGGATTTTTGCAGCAAGTTCGTGGTGAGCCTTTTTGTCATAGGTTGCATCACAAAGTGCTTCTTTGGATTTAAGCATAAGAGTGAGCATTCTGTCGGCAGCTTTGTCAACAACTGCCTCGTCAAGAGTACCGTTTTTTACTGCGGCAACAATTTTTGCATCACCAAGTCCGCCTGAAGCGGGCATTTCAAGTTCGTTACCTGCTTTGATGCCCACAACTCTGTCGTTTGCTGCACCCCAGTCGGTAACAACAAGACCTTCAAAGCCCCATTCGTCACGAAGGATTTTTGTCTGAAGATATTCATTGTCTGAACAGTATGTGCCGTTGATTTTGTTATAGGCGTTCATAATTGTCCAGGGCTGAGCTTTTTTAACGGCAATTTCAAATGCGGTGAGGTAAATTTCACGGAACGTTCTTTCGTCAACAACGGAACTGATGGTCATTCTGCGCTTTTCCTGGCTGTTAACTGCAAAGTGCTTCATTGATGTGCCCACATTCTTCGACTGCACACCGTTTATGAAGCCTGCAGAAAGTTCACCTGCAAGAAGGGGATCTTCAGAAAAATATTCGAAGTTTCTGCCGCAAAGGGGAGAACGCTTCATATTTGCGCCGGGACCCAGAAGAACGCTTACCTTTTCAGCAAGACACTCTTCACCAAGAGCCACACCCATTTCATAAAGAAGTTCGGGGTCCCATGAGCAAGCAGTTGTTGCTGCAGTGGGGAAACAGGTTGTGGGTACGGAGTCGCTGAGACCTGATTTGTCACTGTTTTTGTCGGGATTTTTCTTTCTCAGACCGTGAGGACCGTCGGTAATCATAATTTCGGGAATACCGAGTTTGTCAATTTCTTTAAGATGCCAGTAGTCTTTACCTGAGCAGATTGCTGCTTTTTCTTCCAGAGTGAGTTTGGAAAGAAGTTCTTGATTCTTCATATTTGACCTCCTGTTATTTAGTCATCTTTTTAATTATATATTCATATTCTCTCAAGGTCAAGAGAAAAGTTGAAATAAGATTTAACAGATGTTCATCAATATTTGAAAAGTCCGTCAAAAAGTCCTTTTTTGCTGCGTTGGGAATTCTTTTCGCATCCGCATTCACTGCAAACAAGAATTGTGTCGTCACCTATAACTTCAATTTCCTGCCAGGATATTTTCATATCTTCTTCCCTGCCGAAAAGACCGAAGCATTTGCTTCTGCCCCAGATAATAACCGAAACCACACAGCCTGTGCAGGTGTCAATTTCAACATCGCTTACCTGACCGAGTCTGCAACCGCTTTTTGCGTTGATAACCTCTTTGCATCTCAGGTCCGTAATACAGCAGTTCATAAATATCACCTCAATACAGTTTATTCTGAGGTGCACTCTTTTAGCAGTGTTTTTATCAGAAACAGGAAAAGAGCCGTTCAATAGCCTCTTTTGTTTTTTCTGAGGGCACACCGGAATAGTTTATTATAAGAGTGTGGGGCTGAGCATTGTTTTTGTTGTGGCAGTATTCACTCACGCAGGATATTTTGATGCCTTTTTCTGCTGCTTTTTTGGTAAGTTCAGCATCGGATAGTTCTGTTTTTACCGTAAGAAGAAAGTGAAGACCGGAGTTTTCTTCGGTAATTTTCACTTTTTCAAAGTGCGGGTGACTGCTTATGCACTTCATAACCGTATCTCTTTGTCCGCGGTAGTAATTGCGCATACGGTTGATGTGTTTTTCGAAAAAGCCTCTTTCAATGAATTTCGCAAGAGTGTACTGTTCGAAATTTGGTACGGTGCAGGAATAAAAACCGAGTTGCGACTTATAAACTCCCACAAGGCTTTTGGGAAGTACCATATAACTGATTCTGATGGTTGAAGTAAGGCTTTTTGAAAAAGTGTTGATGTATATGACTTTTTCGGGCACATCAATGCTCTGAAGAGTAGGTACGGGCTTTCCGAGAAGACGGAACTCACTGTCGTAATCGTCTTCGATTATGTATCTTTCATTTGTTTTTGACGCCCAGGAAAGAAGTTCGTATCTTCTGCTGATAGGTGTAACAATCCCCGTCGGAAAGTGATGGGATGGGGATATGTGAACAACCTGTGCGTTGGTTTTTTCAAGGCGCCTGACATCAACTCCGTTGAAGTCAAGGGGAATATGCAGGCAGGCAACGGCATTTGAACGGTAAATCTTACCGATTTTCTGATATCCCGGCTCTTCAACGGCATAGACCTTATCTCTGCCAAGAAGCTGAATAATAAGACCGTAAAGGTATTCTGTGCCTGCACCCACAATAAACTGGTCGGCACTGACATTCATTCCGCGGAACTGAAAAAGATAGTCTGCAATGGCACTGCGCAGTTCATATATGCCTTCCGACGGAGAACTGACCATAAGTTTTTCAGGCGATTCTGATATGGTTTCACGCATAAGTCGTGTCCAGGTCACAAAGGGAAAAGAACCGTAAGGCACGGAGTTGCCTGAAAAATCAGCAAAGATATTGCTGTTACTGTTTTTTTCGGGCTGTGTATCCGCCTTTCTTTCCTCCACTCTCTTTTCACCTGAGGGGATTATGTGAGAAACATAAAAACCGCTTTTTGCAACGGAGTAAATATATCCTTCCGCCATAAGCTGACTGTAGGCATTTTCAACGGTTATTGTGCTTATGTTAAGATTTTTTGCAAGGGCACGTTTTGAGGGCAGTTTTTCATCGGGGGAAAGTCTGAATGAAATTATGTCATCACGGATTTTTTTATAAAGGAATTCGTAAAGACTTTCCTTACCTCTTTCTTCAAAGGAATATGTGAGCATAGATTTTCTTCCAATCTGACCATATAAATTATTTTAAAATTGGTTATTTCAATATGGTCAATTATCAGTATAATAGTAAAAGATGAATTTGTAAAGACTCTTTTTAAAGGTGGTATATAAAATGAAAAGAATAGTAACGGTGCAGGATATTTCCTGCGTGGGAAAATGCTCTCTCACAGTGGCTCTGCCCATAATTTCCGCAATGGGAGTTGAAACTGCAATACTTCCCACTGCAGTGCTTTCAAACCATACAATGTTCAGTGAATTCACCTGCAAGGACCTCACGGACCAGATAACTCCCATCACTGAGTGCTGGAAGAGAGAAGGCATTGATTTTGATGCAATTTACACGGGCTATCTTGGCTCATTTGAGCAGATTGACCTTATGATAAAAATGTTCTCAGATTTCAAAACAGAAAATAGTCTTACCTTTGTTGATCCTGCAATGGCAGACAATGGAAAACTTTATCCTGCTTTTGACGAAGCATTTGCAAAGAAAATGGCGTCACTTTGCGCAGTGGCGGATATCATTGTGCCCAATATCACTGAGGCTTGTTTTATGACGGACACCGAATTCAGAAGCGAATATGACGAAGAATATGTTAAAAACCTTCTTAAAAAACTTTCTGACCTCGGCGCAGGAATATGCATTCTCACAGGCGTATCCTTTGAAGAAGGCAAAACAGGTGTTATGGGATATAACAGTAAAACAGGTGAAAGTTTTTATTATTCCCATAAAAAGCACAACCGTTCTTACCACGGAACAGGTGACATTTTCTCAAGTACCCTTATGGGCGGAATTATGCGTGGTCTTAACATAAAAGATGCGGCGGCACTTGCAGCAGACTATACTGCAGAATGCATCAGAATCACTATTGAAGACCCGAACTCCAATGATTACGGAGTAAATTTTGAACAGGCAATACCGATGCTGGTCGAGAGGCTCAGAAAGTGAGAACACTTTTTAAATTCGGAATTATCACAACGTAAAGTAGCGATAAAAAATTAAGGGCACAAGAGTTTCGTCTTGTGCCCTTGGCTTTTTACTTTTTAGGCAGTGGTTTCACCTCATTTGTGAAGCCTAAAATGTACTCCGGTGAAACATTGTAAAATCTGCACAGAGTTATAAGGTGCTCTATGGGCAGAGGTCTTGAGCCTCTTTCATATTCGCCGTAGTAATTGCGCGCTGTTTTTAAAACTTCGGCAATTTCCTGTTGAGTCATATCGCGGTCTTCACGCAAATCCTTTATTCTCTGTGCGTAATTCATACATAATCTCCTTGAATTATTTTTCTAAGACAGATTATATATGGTCTCACAAATAAGACTCCTGACAAGTCTCATATATGAGACTATAATATTTTCAAGGATATATAAAATACCTTGATTTCAGCATACCGTACTTTGCAGGATGTGTATCTTGTGTAGTTCATCACAGCGGTATGCTGATATTTTTGTTTTCCATAATATAATAATCTGCAAGGAGATTCCAGGTCAGTTTATCTACAATGCCGTTATCATCGGTTCTTATTGCTCTTTGCCACTGTTTAACGCTTTTTTCAGTTTCTTCGTCAAAGATGTTGCCTACAGTGATTACATCGAAATTGCTGTGTTTTTGCCCTAGCCAGAGAAGCATTGTTTTAAGCGTATAAATAGCATTACCCGCAGAGCCAAGTGTCAGCGGCAGGTCTGAATCGGAAATCTGAGCAATCTGGCGGGGCACAGAAAAACGGAAAATCACATTTTGGTTTTCTTGTTTTATGCGTGTCCAGAGATCGTAGTCCACAACACCGTTTTCGTCAA
Organism: Acutalibacteraceae bacterium; assembly: GCA_045595685.1. Lineage (GTDB taxonomy): Bacteria > Bacillota > Clostridia > Oscillospirales > Acutalibacteraceae > UBA6857. The sequence goes on along the minus strand of JAZOAX010000208.1, from coordinate 15,543 downwards.
AACCGTATTTTGCCTGAAAACTGCGGACTGCCCTTTCTGTTTCCTCGCCGAATTTTCCGTCGGAGATAACTCTTTCTATGTCACTGTCCGTTCTGCTGAGGTTCCGAAGATAAGATTGAAGTTCAGAAATCGCTCTTTCCTTTTCTGTCATACTATGCCCCCTCCCTTTGAAGTGTGTAGCCGGGGTACTGCCCTTCAACCCTCTGCTGACCTTCCCTCAATGTCGAGTATACATCTGCAATGGTGTTCCAGGTCCTTTCATCAATCTGCCCCGTTGGGTTAAGACCGAAAATTCTCTGAAATTCTCTTACGGTGTTCTGCATTCTTGTGTCAAAAAGATTGCCGGGAGCAAGTGGCGTAAGATCAAAGAAATAATCTGCAATATAACTCAGATAATTGCGCATAACAGATACAGAGGGACCCGTGTCACCACGCCTGAGAATAACACCGGGGAAGGCTTCTGTGGCAACTTTCTCCACGGGGTTGCGGCTTGTGATATAATCAATCACCCCTGCATAAGCGGCATAAAGGCTCAGCCAGGTCCTTTCGTCAACTTCGCCTGTTTCCGGCAGACCTTTGTACCGCTGAAAAGCAAGAACGGCATTTGCTGTACCTGCGCCGTAAATGCCGTCAACGGTGATGTCTGGAATGAAATCAACGAATCTTCCCAGAAGTGAGAGAAAATACTGCACCGTAACAACCTGACCGCCTGAGTCACCTTGGGAAAGAGACCCCTGAAACTGCTTTGGCAGATTTTCATACCCAATGCCTTCCGCATCAAGTTCGGCGAGTTTTGTAACTGCGTCGAAGATATACACAATTCTGTACCAGGTGCCTCTGCCGACAACACCATCGGGAGCAAGTCCGAAAATGCGCTGAAAGGCTTTGACTGCGTTTTCTGTGTTCTCATCGAATCTGCCAACAACATTCACAATTTTCGGTACGGCAGGGTAGTTTGCGGAAATGCGGTTAAGATAAAGTTGCATACGGCGAACATTTTCGTTGAGGTCGCCAAGGCGCAGAGGCGTTTCGGGGTAAGAGGGTACATTTTCACTTATTGGCGCATTTACAACAACTTCAACATCGTTTCCGTAGTAATACTGAATTATGCCGATATCTGAGTATCCCTGCTGAGCAAGGCTCTGACTTCCCCATTGGGAAAGCCCTTCGCAAGACACTTCCACTCCGTCACAGTAAGATGAAAAAAGGGGATTTATTGTACCCTCGCGTCTGAGATAATCGTTAAAAACATCGTCAACAATGTGGCTGATGTTTTCATATATGTTCCTGCCCTGCACAAAACTCTGGTCAAAGCCCGTGTTGTTGGTAATATCAAAATCATACCCCATTGCACGGTACCATTCGGTGTAAACTCTGTTAAGTGCAAAGGATACCTGTGCCAGAACATTGGCTCTGATGGCGGCATCATCCCAGGTGGAAAAAATTTCCGAAGATGCTACATTTTTTATATAATCGGCAAAAGGCACCGTAACATTGGGCGCAGATGCCGACGGTGCACCAAGGTGCACGGTTATGTTGGTGGGGATTACGGGTGGCATTTCAGTTTATCCCCTCACTTTCGGGTGTGAGTTCAACATTTAGGATAATATCTGCACCGCCCACGGCAGAAACAAGAAGATTCTTTTTTTCTGTGAATCCGTCGGCAAAAACATCGGCAGAATAATTGAGTCTCTGCTCGTCGGAAAGGGGCTCAAGGGAATTTTCTTCGGGATAGGCCTCAATTCTTATTGACTTTGTTTCACCGTTTTCATCGGTGGTTAAAAAGGACTGCAGAATATCACCTTTGTAAAGCACAATTTTTGCATCGGGTACCGCATAGGCTCCGCCACCGGTGAAAACACGGGCAAGAAAGGTTGAAAAGTTTTCGGGGTCGGTATTTATGGGTTGAGTTTCGTTATCGGCAGAAAATCCGTCGGGGGAAGTTCCGGGAGTTCCTTCGTGTAAAGATTCCTTTTCGGTAGCACCGTCTTCTTCCTCTGTTTTAGTTTCTTCGGGTATCTCAGTGGGGGATGGGGTAGAGATAGAACTTTTTTCAATCTGCTCTTTAGGAATTGACTGCATCAGTTTTTGGGAATACTCTTCTATAAGTTTGTCAAGATTGTCGGCCATAGATCAGTTCTCCTTTAAATGTTATTCAGTATATTCTATTGTGCTCAAAGGAGATTTAGACATAAAAAAAGACCGTTGCAATCTGCAACGGTCTCATTTCTAAAAATTAGTCAGCTGTGTAAGCCATAAGAGCAACCTGGCGTGCACGCTTGATTGCTGTTGTAAGTTCACGCTGGTGACGAGCACATGTGCCTGTTACTCTGCGGGGAAGGATCTTCGCTCTGTCTGAAGTGAACTTGCGGAGTTTCTGAACATCCTTGTAGTCGATTTCTTCAACCTTATCTACACAGAATGCACAAACCTTCTTGCGTGACTTTCTGTTAGCGCGGTTTGCACCTTTTTCATATGCCATGAGTCTATTCCTCCTGTTAGTATTTTAGTTTGCGTTGGATTAGAAGGGTAAATCTTCGTCGTCTGTGATTTCTTCAAAATCGCTTGAAACAGCATTCTGATAAGTGGGCTGAGCAGCAGGAGCAGCGTTCTGAACTGTGCCTGTTTCTGCCTTTGAGCCACAGAAACTCACTTCTCTTGCAACAACTTCGTAAGCGGTTCTCTTAGCGCCGGTCTTGTCTTCATACTGACGGGACTGGAGCTGACCCTGAACAGCAATCATTGAGCCTTTGGCAAAATATCTGCAAACAAAATTTGCTGAATTTTCCCAGGCAACGATGTTGATGAAGTCGGTTTGTCTCTGTTCGCCTGCTCTCTGATAAGAACGGTCAACAGCGATGCAGAAGGAAGCAACGGACTTGCCTGTTGTTGTTGTGCGAAGTTCGGGATCTGCCACAAGGCGACCCATAAGTGTTACGCAGTTAAGCATACCGGTTCCTCCTTACTTTCTGATTGTGAGAACGCGAAGAACGCCGTCTGTGATTCTTGCAATACGCTCAATTTCAGCGGGAAGTTCCGGCTTTGCAGCGTATGTCATGAGAACGTAAGCGCCCTGAGTCTGATCATCGATTTCGTATGCAAGAGTACGGATACCGCCGTTTGAACCGTAAGGTTCTGAAGCAGTGAGAGTACCGTTTGCTTCGATGAGAGCCTTGAATTTTGCTTCAAGAGCTGCAGTTGCTTCTTCACCCTTTGCAACTGAAAATACGAACATAGTCTCATAATTGTTCATTTCTTTTTACCTCCTTATGGTCTCTGGCCCCGCATCTTTGCACGGAGCAAGGATATTGTTGCAGACATACTGCAACAGTTAGCAATTATATCAGTAAAGTCACGGGAAGTCAAGAGTAATAACGCATTTTTTCTTATATTTTTGCAAAAATAAATGCTATAGACAACAAGGGTAAAATGGTGTATACTATATGTAGTAAAACAAGGAGAAACCAACACAATGAAAAAGAAATTAACGGCTCTGAGCCTATTGTTTGTTATGCTTTTTTCTTTTGCGTCATGCACAAAAAACGGCACTGTTCTTGAAGTTTCAGATGTCCATATTAATTCCGGAGTTTTTACTTATTATCTTGACAAGGTTATGAGTTCACCCAAAAAGTACGGTGTGAAAGAAGAAACAAAAGAGAACTGTATTGCTGCGGCAGAAACACTTTGCAAAAAGTATGCCGTAACGGAAAGTTTTATGAAAGAAAACGGCATTGCACTTTCAACCCAGCGAAAGCAGGCAGTTGCAAGTGAAGTTGAAGCCTTGTGGAGTCTTTACGCTGCCTATTACGAGTCTGTGGGGGTTATGAAAACCGACATAACAAAGGTTATAACCCATGAATACAGAATGAAGGAACTTGTGGATTATTATTTCGGCTCCAAAGGCAAAAAGCCTGTGTCGGAAGATGACCTGAAAGAAGAATTTGTGGATATTTACGTGGGTTTTAAGGTTGTGGCGGCAGACCTTACCAGAATAAACGATACGGGTGAAAAAGTGAACCTTACGGAAAGTGAAAAAGAGTCCCTGAGGAAAAAGTTCAGAACTTATGCTGAAAAAATCAACAGCGGTAACATTTCAATAGATGATGCCAATGTGAGATATAACGACAGTCTGGGACTTATCACAACGGAAAACCTTGAAACCGTACTTGTAAAAAAAGGTGATGCTATGTACAGTGACGGCTTTTTCGAAAAGATTTTCAGCATTTCTCACGGCCGAGCAACTGTTATTGAAGACGGAAAAAATCTTTACCTTGTGCAAAGGGAAAAGATTGCAACAACAGACGAAGATGCCTTTTCACAGTACCGCACTCAAGTGCTTGAAGAAATAAAGATGCCCGAGGTTGAAAAGAAGATAAACGGTCTTGTGAAAAAGGCGGAATCGGACATCAGAAAAGGCAGAGCAGAAAAGATATATGAAAAAATAAGCGAAGTTAAAAGCGTTAAGTAAACGGAAACCCTGCAGATAATTTTACATTATCTGCAGGGTTGTTTTATTGTAGTAAAGATAATTTTTATTTATTATGTATTAACTCAGTAAGCCTGTGAAACCTTACTTTTTAATATCATACTTCTTCGAAAGCATACTCATAGCCTGGTCTCTGGTGATTTTGCCTGTGTTGCAGTCAATCATCACCTGAACATCTTTGTCTTTCAGGTCATAGAATTTCCAGGTGATATATGCAAGGAAACTTCCTATTGCGGGAATAAGCATAAAGATGAGCCAGAGCATATTCAGTGCGTGAGGTGTCTGTGTAACTCCGCTTTGCTCAAGTTCCTGGAATGAGCCTACCTCAACCACTTTCCAGCCAACTGAGTCAAGACCGAGTATAAACAGTCCCAATGCACTTGAAACAGAGCCGGTAAGTTTCGCCATAAAGGTCTGAACGGCAAAGGTTATGCCTTTGGCTTCCGTTCCTGTTTTGAAGCGGCCGTATTCGGCACAGTCCGGTGTGAACATAAACATTTCAAGTGATACTACTGCCAGAGGTACCGAACGGATTGTGAACAGAATGATGTAAACCACAATGTTGCCGTAGCCCACAAGCCAGGTGATAACACTGAGTATAACATAAATAAGCAGGCATACCTGGTTAACTTTCATCTTGTCATACTTGCGGATAAGTTTGGGCAGAAGCAAGGCAATGATAAGCTGGGGAACAGTGCCTATTGCGCCGACAACCAGTGAGAACAGTGCACTGTGGAACAGATAATAAGAAACATAAAGTGTGAATGCGTTGCCGATATTCAGTGCGGAATAGAAGAAAACGCCAAGATAATATATCAGCAGATACTTGTTTCTGAAAAGGTATGAAAACATTCGTCTGACAGTGAAAGTTTCTTCTGTTTCGGCGTGGAAACGCTCTTTGAGTTTATATGATGCGGGCATCATAAGAGCAAAAGCAATCACGCAGATTATCACTGATATCATACCGTAATTCATACCGACCTGTTCACTTACAAGAACAGTTGCAAGGGTTGATGTGATACCTACACCTGCATAAGTGGCAATACTCTTATAAGACTGAATGGTATTTCTTTCATCAATATTCTGGCTCATAGAGGTAAGTATGCCGAAAATGGGAACGTCGCACAGTGTGTAGGCAGTATCCCAAAGTATGTAGGCAACGGCAAACCAGGCAAGTTTAACGGTTTGTGATGAGCCCGAGGGAATAATAAAGGTAAGAATTGTAGTTATGGGAATAAGGATTGTTGAAATTTTCAGCCAGGGAAGATACTTCTTGCCGCTTTTGAATTTGATTGAGTCGAATATCGCGCCGAAAAGTGTATCGTTCACAGCGTCCCATACTTTAACAACAAGCATAACCACTGCAGACTTAGTGGGGTCAATGCCTAAAAACAACAGATAAGTTGTGAGGCACACATTGAAAAGGGTGTAAATCATATTCTGACCGGCAAAATATGAATAATAACTTGCTCTTTCAACGGGACCCGTTGACCAGGATTCTCCTGAAACAAAAACTTTTTTGAATTTTGAAGCGATTTCCATATATACTCCTCCTTAATATTACGGATTACCTGATACTTTTATGATTTCTTATTTATTTTCTCGTCAGCAGACAGACACATTCCACATGGTTTGTGTGTGGAAACATATCAACGGGTTGGATTTTTTTAACCTTGTAGCCGTTTTTGCAAAGGAAGGCAACATCTCTTGCCTGAGTTTCAACATTGCAGGAAATATACACAACCTTTCCGGGCTTGAGGGTGGCAACGCTTCTGAGAAAATTCAGGTCGCTGCCGGCTCTCGGCGGGTCCATAATGACAAGGTCAACTTTCTCATTTTCCTGAGCCATACCCACCATAAATTTGCCTGCATCGGCACAGAAAAATCTTATGTTATCGGTACCGTTGAGTTTTGCGTTGTTAATGGCATCTTTAACGGCATCTTTGTTCAGTTCAACACCGATAACGTTCTTTGCCCTGTCTGAAGCCACAATGCCGATGGTTCCCGTTCCGCAGTATGCGTCAAGAACGGTCTCTTTTCCTGTGAGTGAGGCAAACTCAATAGCCAGATTATAAAGTTTTTCTGTCTGGGTGGGGTTTATCTGATAAAAGGACTTTGCAGAAATGCGGAATCTTTTGCCGCAAAGAACATCTTCAATATATCCGTCACCGAAAAGTACCTGTTCTTTTTCACCGAGCACAAGACTTGTTCTGCCGCCGTTGATGTTCCATATAACCGTTGTTATTTCGGGGTGGATATGAAGAAGTTCCTTTAAAAACTCGGTCTTCTTCGGAAAAATATTTGTACCCGTAACAAGCACAACCATAGTCTGCTTTGTGGCAAAACTTCTTTTCACAAGTACATGTCTGAGAAAGCCCTTGCCTGTGTCCTCGTTGTAGGCACCGAGTCTGAAACGGGGAAGAAGTATTTTTCTTATGTCCGTTATGATTTTGTCGGCAGTTTCATCTTCAAGCATACACTCGTCAACAAGAACGATGTTGTGGCTTGAAGACTGATAAACACCGGAGATGATTTTTCCGCCCCTTGTGGTGCCGAAGGCAGCCTGAACTTTGTTGCGGTAGTGGTAAGGTTTTTCCATTCCGACAATTTCTTCAACGTGACCGAAACGGCCGAGAAAACGGATCGTTTTAGCCTGCTTGAAACTCAGCTGCTCATTATAGGTCATATTCTGAAGCTGGCAGCCGCCGCATTTTTTATAAAGAGGACAGGCGTTGCCTTTGCCCACTTTTGGGGGGGCAGAGGGACGCTTTGTTTTATGTTTGTTCTGCATCAGAGTTTAACTCCCGAATATCTTTTTACCATACGGCGTATTGCGAATCTGAGGGAAATGAGGGTGACTACTGCCATTGCGGCGGCAATAGGTTCTCCGTAGGTTTTCTTCATAGTATTATACTTCCTTTCTGCTCCGTTTTGTTTGATGAACGGAATTATACAATTACGCTGAAACCGAATTTATATTCTTCGTCTGTTTTGTTTTTGTGTTCTTCGAGGGTGTGGGCGCCCCAACTGTCATAGCCGCCGATACCCATCTGTCGGCAGACTGCCCTGAAGAAAAGAGTGTTGCTTTCGGGAAGTTCGTGTTTGTGTCCCGTGCGCTCAAGAGTGTCGGCATCCCAGGGGCAGAGGTTGAATTCCATTTGTGAATCTGCTTCAAAGGTGATGCGTCTGTCTCCTGCAACAGATACATATCTTACGCCCGTTCTTTCACCGTGTTCCTGGGGTTTCTGATAGTTGACATAAAGGTCTTTTATATCGGCAGAGTAAACACCGATATCGGCACTTCTGTTTCTGTCAATATAGTTTTCGTGAGGACCTCTTCCGAGGTATGTCACATAGTCATACTCGTTTTTCAGCGGGAAAATGAGTGAAATTTCGGGAATTTCAGGAAGGCTTTCGTGGGGTGTGAAGGTGTAATCAATGTGCATACCCTCGGAATATACGGTGTATATAATCTGTCCCTTGCAGGCGGGTACTGTGGGGGTTGAGAAATCAACTTTCACCTTAACGGATTTTCCGCAGTTTTCGATACTGTTCATATCAATTCCCTGCCAGGCAAGTTCACCTGCTTTTTTCCAGGTTGCACAACGCACTTCCTGCTTGTTGCCTCTGTCGTTATCAGTGAGTGCTCTCCAGAAATTGAGTTTTACATCACCTGCAAGAAGTTCTTTGCCGTTAAGTTTTGCAGAATAAAGAGCGCCCGTTCTTCTTGAAAGGGAAATTTCAAATTTATCACTGAAAATTCTCACTGAACCGTAATTTATTTCAGTGGACATATCGGATTTTTCAAGATTGGTTTTAGGCAGTTTGTTTTCGTTTACCACAAACTGTTTTTTTGCAACAACGTGACCTGTTTTTGCCCAGGCGCACTTTTCTTTTGTTTCAAACATCAGGTTAAGATACCATTCGCAAGAGGGTGCCTCGCTGAGTTCAAGTTTGATCTTTTTCTTTTCACCGGGCTTGACATCGGCAATCATATCACCGCTGCCGATAACTCTGTTTTTAACAACCTGCTGCCAGTGGAGATTGTATTCGTTGAGGTTTGTGAAAAGAAAATCGTTTGTGATTTCAAATGTACCCATTTCTGCTTTGATTTCTCTGAAACGGACATTCTGATAAAGTCTTTTAATTTCGGCAATGCCGGGAGTGAGTTCTCTGTCGGCAAAAACAAGACCGTTTCCGCAGAAAGAACCGTCGTGGGTGATTTCACCGCTGTCACCGCCGTAGCCTATAAAGGAAGTACCGTCGGGAAGACTTATGCACACGCCCTGGTCAACAAAGTCCCATACAAAAAGACCGAAAAAGCCTTTGTACTTATCGAAAAGTTCAATGTATTTCTCGTTTCCGCCAACGGAGTTGCCCATAGCGTGAGAGTATTCGCAAAGCATCCAGGGCTTTTCGGGGTGAGCAATCATATCTCTTTCAAGGTCCCATGGCTTCGGATACATCTGAGAATATACATCAGTTACATTTTTGTTGAAGTCAAAACGGTCTTTTTCACCCCAGATGGATTCATAGTGAACGGGTCTGGAGGGGTCTTTTTTGTGAAGGTAATCATGCATTTTAAGGAAGTTTTCACCTGCACTGCATTCATTTCCCAAAGACCAGATAATAACAGACGGGTGGTTTTTATCCCTTTCATAAAGAGATTCGATTCTGTCCATACAACTCGGAGTCCACATTTCCATACCGTCGGGCATAAGAGGAGTTATGTCACCCATAAAACGTGTGCCGTGACTTTCAAGATTGTTTTCGTCAATAACATAAAGTCCGTACTCATCGCAAAGGTCATACCACAAAGGTGAGTTGGGATAGTGTGAAGTACGCACGGCATTTATGTTGTGCTGTTTCATAATCTCAATATCTTTTATCATCAGTTCTTTTGAAACTGCTCTGCCGGTGTCGCAGGAAAATTCGTGTCGGTTTGTACCTTTGAGTATAATTCTTTTGCCGTTATAGTAAAGAACGGAATCTCTGATTTCAATGTGCCTGAAACCTGTTTTGCAGCTTGCAAATTCAAAGGCAGTTCCGCCTTCGTCACGAAGGGTTATTACAATGTTATAAAGGTAAGGCTTTTCAGCACTCCAGAGGTTTATGAAGGGGATTGTTGCTTTCAGAATGGCTCTGTCACTGTTTTCGGCACAAAGTGAGTCTGTTGCAACAACATCACCTTTTGCGTCGTAAGCCGTAAGTTCAACTTCTGTGTGTGCACTTGTTTCACCAAGAAGAACATCAACTGAAAGGGTGCCTGTTTTGTAGTCACTTGTGTCAGGCTCTGCTTTTACGGTGAAGTCTTTTATATACTGCTTTTGTGTTGTGTAAATATACACAGGTCTGAAAATCCCTGAAAGGCGGAAGAAGTCCTGGTCTTCCATCCAGGAGCCTGTGCACCAGCGGTAAACCTCAACTGCAAGGGTGTTTTCCCCGTCGGTGAGGTATTCGGTAATGTCAAATTCACTGTGACGGAAAGTGCCTTCACTGTAGCCGCAGCACTGACCGTTAACATAAAGATAATATGCCGATTCAACTCCCTCAAAAGCGATTACTGCTCTGTTTTTGAGAAAGTTTTTGGGAAGGGTGAATTTCTTTATGTAGCAGCCGACAGGATTATAGTCTGTGGGTGCTTCGGGGGGAGTGGGCTCCTGAATTTTTTCCCAGGGATACTGAACGTTTGAATATATGGGATAGTCATATCCCAGCATCTGCCAGGAAGACGGCACGGGAATTGTATCCCAGCCGCTGTGGTCAAAGTCCGTTTTAAAAAAGTTATCCTCCTTGTCGCGGTATGAGTCGAAAACCCTGAATTTCCATTCACCGCAAAGGTCAAAGTATCTTTCACTTTCGTTGCGAATTCCTTTTCTTGCTTTTTCAAGGCTTTCATAGGGAACAAAAGTTGCTTTTGAAGCAAGGCGGTTAACACCGGTTACGGTGGGTTCATTCTGCCATTCATTGAAGCCGTGAATCTGTGTTTTCATACTGTTTCCTCCTTTGGAAAAAGGATGTTATTATTTGATGTTTACCTTGTTTTCAATAATGTATCCTGTGAAAACAAGAAGCAAGAGTGCAACAATCATTGAAAAAATTGTGCCGCCGATGGGATAAATGATGAATGCCGCAGCAATTTCCTCTGCCTGTTCAAAAGAGAAGTACGCCTTGTCATAGGTGGCAACAAAAGAGAAAGGAACAACATCGCTTATAAAGTTGCCGATTTGTGAAACAGCAAGCATAATTCCGAAGAAGGTGAGACCGCCGAAGAACTTCGGGTGGTTGTGGAAAAGTCTTGTGTTTGCAACTGTTACGGAAAAATATACATATCCCACATAGGTGAGAATTTTTGCAATAATAAGAATAACAAGCACAACAAGGAAAAGAATCAGAACATCTGCTTCGGGAAGCATACTCAGAAGACCCTTGAGTGCGTCACCGAACATATCTGTAAGGGCGCTTGTTTTCACTCTTGCATAAAGGAAAATGAGAAGGTAGGGCACTGCAGTTGCGCAGAAGCCCACGATTATCCATAAGAATGAAACAAGAACTTTGGAAAGAAGAATTGCACTGCCTTTTACGGGAAGTGTAAGGGTGAGGTAGCCCTGTCTTCCGTATATGGTGTCGTAAAAATTCTTGATAACCGAAACGAGAGTGACAATAACCGTTGCAACACCTGTTATGGCAAGAGCAAAGCAGGTGAGGGCAGAAAGAATTGCAGAATCTGTAAGAAGGGAAAGTCCCACAACTGCAGTAACGGCAACGGTGGCAATAAGAATTGCAAGGTGATAACGTGCCGAATGTCTGATTTCGTGTTTTATGAGTTTACCAAGCATAAGTGAACACCTCCTTGAATACTTCTTCAACACTTTTGCCTTTTTCTCTGATTTCGTCAACGTGGGAGTTAACAATAAGTTTACCCTCGTTTATCATAAGCACACGGTTGAAGATTTTTTCCACATCATTTATAAGGTGCGTTGAAATAAGAACGCTGGCATTTTTTGCGTAGTTTGTCATAATAAGGTCGAGGATTGCACTTCTTGAAGCGGGGTCGAGACCGCCGAGAGGCTCATCGAGAACATAAAGTTTTGCTCTTCTGCACATAACGAGAATGAGGCAGAGTTTTTCCTGCTGACCTTTGGACATAGTCTTGAGTTTCTGCTTGGGGTCAAGACGGAAATCCGTTACCATTTTTTCAGCTTTCGCTTTGTCAAAATCAGCATAAAAATCTGCAAAATATTCTATAGCATCAACGGGGCGCATCCAATCGGGAAGATAAGATTTGTCCGGAAGAAAAGCAACAATACTTTTTGTGTAGGGTCCGGGCTCGTCGTTGTCTATTTTAACTGTTCCCGTGTGGTCTTTGATAAGACCTGTGAGAATTTTTATAAGGGTTGTTTTACCGCATCCGTTGGGGCCGAGAAGACCCACAACAGAGCCTTCTTCAATGTGAAAACTGATGTCATTGAGAACGGTCTTTTTGCCGTATGACTTGCTCAGTGAGGCAACGGTGATAATGTTTGCCATAATAATTCCGCCTTTCGTGAAAAATCACTGTGTTAGTTTATTTCGTCAGATATTGTCCGATTTTTTTCTTACAAGAAGGAAGTATGCACCTGCACTCCAGAGAACGTGGAGCAGTACCAGCATAAAGGGGCTGCGCAGAAGTGTCATATTCAGAAGGAATGAAAGGGCAAGAAGCAGGAAGCCTGCACTCTGGCCGAGAATATGAATGTTATAAAGCAGTTTATCCGAAACAAAAAGGCTGTGTATTCTTACCACAAGGGGAAGAAGGGTTCTGCTTTTTTCGGAACATACAAGACCGCTTGTGATGTGCTTTGTTCTGTTCTGTCTGTATTCGTTTATAATTTCACAGCACTTTGTGGAAAGCACTTTAACTGCTGCAGTGTCAAGACTGAGCCTTTTTGCAATTTCCTTTTGTGTAAGGCAAGGCTCTTTTGATGTAAGCATCAGAACAAGACCTGTTGTGTTGAAGTCAAGGGAAAGTTTTCTGATTGCCGAAAGAACCTTATAATTCACAAGGAAAGATGCAACAAGTTGACCTTCAACGGCAAGATACATCACAAACTTGTTTTTTGCGTATCTCTTTTCCTCTTTTTCGTCGGGGGCATAAATGCTGTGCTGAACAAGCATTTCTCTGTTGCCTACAAGCACCCTTTTGTCCTTGACCCAGGCAGTGTATCCGAGTCCTTCTTCATACTGCACTGTTTCTGCTTCGGGAAGAGTTGCTCCTAACTGCTGCATAAAGTCTTCAAAACATTTGCCTGTGAGACTGTTTGCGCCGATTGTTACTGCCGAAGCAAACACTGCAGCATCGTTTTTGTCCATAACTGCACCGGGGACCGGTCTGAAGCGGGAAACCTCTGCAGTGAATATATCGGATATATCCATTGTTACTCCGTTTGCTTCACCGACACAGCGGATACCTTCATATTCCGTTGCGGCTGCACCGAATTTGTTAAGGTTAAGGTTTTCCATATACACATTAATGGCTCTTATTGTGTCGGACATAACGGGTGTACACATACAGATTGAAGAAAGAAGTGTTGTCATAAACATTGCGCCGTCTCTGTTTTTCACATACATAACAATGCCCATAACAAAACCGATAAGAAGAACTGCGATGGATGAATATGTGTAGTAGCGGCTTTCATCTTGTCTTGCGCCAACACCTGCAGTGAGATTATCGCCTGCATCAACTTCAGCACAGTAAAGAATTCTCGGCTCACTTTCATCGTTCACACCTTGTGCGAGAGCCTTTGCATCAGCCTTGTTTTCAACGCTCTGAACACTGCGTAAGGACTTTGATTTCATTATTGTGACAAGTGAACGCAGTGCGGTGCGTGTTTTGAAATAGTCACCCATACATTTTACGCCTGCAGCAAACACTGCAAAAATTGTGTATAATCTTACACCGTTAAGTCCTGATGTGTGCAGTGTAAGTGACGACAGTGCCTGAAAAAGAACGAACAGAGTAACAAGAAAAAGTGAAGTGTTACCGTCGGGTTTCAGGTTTATGATGCTTTCGATTGCCGAAATGTAGTCCTTTATAAAAATGAGAACAAGCAAAAACAGAACGGCAATGTTGATTACTGTGTAGATTTTTCCGCCGTCTGCAAACATATATTCAAGGGGATTGCCCACAGAATAGAAGTTGGGAAGACAGGAGATTATGAGAGTAACGAAAAACAGAACAAGAGCCAGAAGAAGTTGAATTCTCTGCTTTTTTACCTTTTTTGAAAGGGAGGCGCGCAGGGCTTTTCCCGTAAGGAGAGTTTCTTCTTCTTTTTTCTTCTTTGCTTTTTTCTTGGCAGATTCCGCACCGGTATCGGCAAAGCCCTGCTTTTTTCTTCTGACGGCTTTGTCCACTGCAGTGAAGATGTCTTCGCCTTTTTCGGCAGTTACGGAGTCCAGGGGGCTTTCGCTGCCTTCACCTGTGGGAGCAACTTCAAGAATTGCCTGATCTTCGGGTTTATCTTCTGAAAGCACACGCACGCCGCCTTTGATATCTTCGTTTTCTCTTGCTGCAGGCACGCTTTTGTGTATTTTATCTTTAACGGCATCACTGAGGTTAAAATGTCTTGTCCTTTGTGAAGCCTTAGTAATTTCGGGAGCCTTGGTTACAGAAAAATGTTTTGTATGTTCCTGAGTGCCGTCTTCTGAAGCAGAGGATTGCTTATCCTCTTTCTTCTGTGCAGGTTTTCCGCCGAGAGATGCAATAAAAGCGTCAATGTCAAAATCCTGCTCAGCATAAAGGTCTTCCGATGACATATTGGTTTCGGCAGGAATGATAACGGGTCTTGTGGCTGACTCTTTTTCTTCTTTAATGACTGACGGTGCAGTTTTTCCCTGTTTGAAAGATGAGAAAAAAACTTTTCCGTCGGTGCCTTTTCTCTGAGGCTCGGAGTCGCTGAAAACTCTGCCGAATTCATCAATTTCTTCGGCTGTGACATCTTTTTTATTTTTATTGTTTCTGCTGCTTGATGATTGTAGATATTCTTTATCTGTGAAAGGGGAACTGCCGTTTTTCTTCTCTGACATATTCTTTTCGTCCTTTCTTTTATTTTGCCTTGATGCCAAGGCGCTGTCTTGCAACTTCATACATAAGTATGCCTGCTGCAACAGAAGCGTTTAGAGAGGTGATTTTTCCTCTCATGGGAAGTGTTACAACAAAGTCGCTCTTTTCTTTGATAAGACGGCTTACACCGTTACCTTCTGAGCCGACAATAAGTGCCACGGGACCTGAGAAGTCTGTTTCGCACCAGTTCTGACCGTCCATATCGGCAGTGTATACCCAGAGACCTCTTTTTTTCAGGTCTTCGATTGTTCCTGCAAGGTTGCCCACTCTTGCAACGGGTACATATTCAACTGCACCTGCAGATGTTTTGCCCACTGCATAAGAAAGGGAAGCATTTCTTCTTTTGGGAATAATAACGCCGTGAACGCCTGTTGTTTCGGCAGTACGGATGATTGCACCGAGGTTGTGGGGGTCTTCAATTTCATCGCAGATAATGATGAAAGGGTCCTCGTTCCTTTCTGCCGCCAGGGCAAAAATATCCTCAACTTCGGCATATTCGTGGGCAGCGGCATAAGCGGCAATACCCTGATGGTTACCCTGACCGCAAAGAAAGTCAAGTTTCTTTTTGTCAACTTCCTTCACCACAATGTTTTTGTCTCTGCATTCGGCAATAATTCTGCCTATTGAGCCGTTTCTTTCACCCCTTGCAACAAGAAGAGTATCAATAACCCTTTCACTTCTGAGGGCTTCGGAAACTGCGTTTCTGCCGATTATAAGGTCGGCCTTATTTTCCTGCTTTTCATCTTTTTCGGACGCTTGCGCAGCTCTTTCTTTTTGTGAAAAGTTGCGTCCTTTTTCACGGTCAAATTTTCTGTCCATATATATTTACCTCTTAATTAATTTAAAAATATTTATAATCGTTTAATTATAGCACGGCAGAAAATATTTTTATTTCTTTTATAGAAATATAAAGCTATCTGAAAGGGTATTATAAAAATTTTTTATATAATAGTAT
>JAZOAX010000207.1:0-4477 GCA_045595685.1 Acutalibacteraceae bacterium | reverse complement strand
CCTCCGACTTAAGAGAAAGATTACCGAAGAATACGACTATACCGTATCCAAAAACTCACTTTCCCTTAAAGACGATAAAGATACCGTTATTCTTGTGCGCAAGGGCACAACCTTTGCTCCCACAAACCAAAGCGGTATTATCG
This sequence comes from Acutalibacteraceae bacterium, assembly GCA_045595685.1. Classification (GTDB taxonomy): domain Bacteria; phylum Bacillota; class Clostridia; order Oscillospirales; family Acutalibacteraceae; genus UBA6857. The sequence goes on along the minus strand of JAZOAX010000207.1, from coordinate 4,334 downwards.
GCAAATGGATGGACGGCGCAAATATGGGCGGATATGAATTCCAGGAAGGCGGCGTTGCAAAGGTAACACTTGTCAACTTCACAATTCCCGTAATCAATATGCCCATCAACGGCACATTCACAGGCTCTTACTCCGTTTCAGGCGATAAACTCACAGTGAACTATTCAATCTACGGCAACTCCATTACCAATGAGTTTACTTTCAGTGTAAAGGATAATGTACTTTCCCTTACTGACGAAGAAGGCAAAACATCAACATATCTCAAGCAGTAAGGTGACGGTGACATAAATGACTCAGCAGGAAAAAGTATATAAAGCCCTTGACGACCTGGGCATAGAATATAAAGTGATTCATCACGAAGCAGTTACAACCATAGAAGATATGGATGCAATGGGAATTTTCACCGACGGTGAAGTGTGCAAGAATCTTTTTCTTCGCAACGCCAACGGCAAAACCCATTATGTTGTGTCAATGCTTAAAGACAAGCATCCGGATATTCAGAAAGATATCCGTAGTCAGTTAGGCTGTTCAAGGCTCAGTTTCGGCTCTGACGAAAGGCTGATGAACAATCTCGGACTTCTGCCCGGTGCAGTATCTCCCTTCGGAATTATCAACGATGACGATGCCGACGTGAATGTTGTTCTTGACAGTGACCTTAAAAAAGTTGACGGATATATCGGCTTTCATCCCAACGATAACACTGCTTTTCTCTGGCTTAAATTTGAGGACCTTATTAAGTTTATAAAGTCCAGAGGTAACGATATTTATTATATCAATGTATAAAAAAGAGGCACACTTCCTTGTGAAGTGTGCTTTACTTTTTTTGTTTTGTGATTAAAAAACGCCTGTGATAAAAATTTCAAGACCTATAAAAATAAGAATAACGCCGCCGAGTATTGATGCCTTGCCGGAAAGTTTTGTGCCGAATTTTTTGCCGATTAAAATCCCTGCAAAACAGATAAAGAAAGTTACAAGACCGATTATTGCTGTTGAGCCGAGAGCCTGATAGAAGTTATAATCGGAAATTGTGAAGCCCACAGAAAGTGCATCAATGGATGTTGCAACACCCTGAACAAGAAGCAGAGGCAGGGTAAGGGCTTTGGATTCGGTTTCTTCTTCTTTGTTTTTTATACCTTCCATAAGCATTTTTCCGCCGATGAAAACAAGAAGAATAAGGGCAATCCAGGGGATGAGTTTCTGGAAAGCATTGAAATACTGTGCAATTGTGTGCACACAGAACCAGCCGATGAGGGGCATTGCCATCTGAAAAGCGCCAAATACGCCTGCAACCGTAAAAACCTTGCCCTTCTTCATACGGTTATCGTTAAGTCCGTTTGCAAGGGAAACTGAAAAAGCATCCATGGCAAGTCCCGCACCAAGCAGAATACTGTTAGAGAAAAATCTGAATGTGTTCATATATGTACCTCCGTAAAAAAAACTCAGGTATGGCAATGCCGTACCTGAGAGGAAACTTATGTACAGCAGTTAAAATCAAAAACTTCTGAGGATTTTAACTGATAAATTGTAACACAGTGATTGTGTAAAAGTCAACCTACCCAATCGCGAATCTGTTCGGGGTGAGCAAAAATATCGTCAAGGCGCTGAAGGAAGGGAACTGCTTCGCCGAAGTCCATTGCTCTGTGGTCAAGGGCCATACAGATGGGGAGAATGTGACCGATGGCAATTTCTTTTTTGCCGTCAACTTCCTTAACAACAGGCTTTTCCTGAATTGCACCAATGCAGAACACTGCAACCTGAGGGGGAATAACATCAAGAAGAGCGGCAGTGCCTCTCTGGTCACGGTAAAGTGAGCCGATGTTGGAAATTGTAACTGTTCCCTGTTCGATATCGGCATCGCTGAGTCTTTCAGTTTCGGGAATGGAGTAATATGCTTTTCTTTCTTTGCCTTTGAGAATGGTGTTCTTTGTTTTGCCGAGTTTGGATTCAGCAATTCTGAAAAGTGCCTGAACAACCTTACCCTTTTTAATTGTTTCAAGGGTTTTGTTGTAAGCAACGGTGTAAAGCGCTTCGTTAATGTTGGAGTTCTCAGCCCTTTTGCGAAGTTCTTTCATATAGTCGGACATTTCAGTGATGCTCTTGTTGTGAAAATCGTGAAGATTTGTTGTCATCATCTGTCCGTCGGGGAGAATAGTGGGCATTGAAATGTTGATGTTTTCAAAAGTATCGATTCTGCCCTTAGCAAGTCTGTGGTCATAGGTGATGTGTGAGTTGAGAATGGGAGCAGCCTTGATGCCTTCGGTAATAACCTTGAGCATAACTGTGTTAAATGTGATTTTGTCTTCAGCGGGGCGTTCAGCGTTGATTTTTTTGTACTCTTCAAAAAGTTCAGTTACATCAGGCTCATAAATATAGGAAATGTGGGGGATGTTCTGCCAGGAATCCGTTGTAACCGATGCCACCATTTTTCTCTGAATGTTGTAATACTCAGATCTGATAACTTTCATTTCGTCATACCTCTTTTCTTTCTTAATTAATTTTAATTCTATATCTGAAAAATAATATACACTCTCAGTTTTCTTTACTGATTACTCATAAGATATAGGATAAATATGAACAGAATATTAACAAATCGGTTATTTTGTAAACTCTGTATAGTATCATAAAAACACTGTATATTTGATGAAAATTTTTTGGCACGATTAACAAAATATGAACAATTCAGATTATTTCTTTAAAAATGCCGATAAAAACAAACACAGTGTCACTTGTTTGTTTTCAGACAAAAGAAAAAGATGTGTCGAATTATGTTGTATTCAGGCTGATTGTTAATAAACAGTGAACGAAATTTCTAAAAAAGATAATAGACACATATAAAATAACTGTCAGATTACTGTCCGACAGTTATTAAAAGATATTTACATTAAATTAAGTTTAACTTTTTCAAAATTCTCTTTCTTTAAGCCTTCCCTGAAGTCTCTGTCAACTTTAATTTTGCCGTCTCTGATTTTTGAAAGAAGATTTTCATAATCGTCAGGAGTGAAATTTTTCATTCTCCAGGTTGCGATGGGGAGCCCGACAGCATCTTCCTTCGCACCAAGAGTCGTCTGTTTGCCGCCGACGTCGTCCCACTTGTCACTGTAATATTTTCCGAGAACAAGTATAACGGACTCTCTTATACCCTTTGTTGCAGAGGTCAGCACCGTGTCTGACTGCAGTGACTGGTCAACGTCAACACCGATAACCTTGCCGTCGTTTGCTGCAGCCGCTGCAAAAGCAGACTGACACATTTCACCGCCGCAGCAGAAAACAACTTCAGTGCCGTTTGAGTACCAACCGTCAAGCATAGTCTGCAGTTCGGGAGAAGCGGTGAAAGATGCGCCGTATTCCCAACTGAAGTTCATCTGAACCTGAGTGTCCTTTTCTTTTGCGGCATCTTCAGCACCCTGAATATAGCCGTAAGCAAAGCGGCTTGTTGCAGGGTTGGTACCTCCGCCGCCACCGGTGAAACCGAGTTTTGTGTAGCCTTCCATAACTGCGGCATATCCGGCAAGGTAGCCGGACTGTTCTTCGTTGAAGTCCACCGTTGCAACATTTTTCATAACATTTCCCTGTGAATCCTTCAAAGGCTCGGATGCATCAATAAAAACGAACCTGACATCTTTAAGTTCTTCTGCCGCCTTTTTCAATGGAGAACTTTGCAGAAATCCCGCACACACAATAACCTTTGCACCCGCATCGGCAGCGGCTTTCATAGCCTCGTATCTGTCTTCGTCTGTGGCTGCATTGCCGTTGGCAGGCTGATAGTATTTGTAGGATTTTTTGTTGTCTGTTGCGTATTTTTTCACGCCTTCCCAGGTGCCCTGATTAAAGGATTTATCCTTGAGCACGCCAACATCTGTCACAAGAGCAATTTCGTATTTTCCGTCTTGGGAAGTCATTGTGTCGGGGATAGCATCATAATCCGTACCCGTTGTCTGCGGAGCAGATGTGTTTTTTTCTGTGGTGGGAGTGTTGGTAGTCGTTCCCTTGTTTGTTGTGGTGATGTTGTCATTTTTACCGCCTGAGCAGGCAACAAGACAGAACATCATCACTACTGCAATTAATACAGAGATTGTTTTTTTAATTTAAGAAGCCTCCTTATTTAAGGTGACAGTAGTCGAACCAAATAAGTCTTAAATGCCCGATTTACAGCACCTTTGAAGATTTTTCTCCTCGCAATACGCGAGTATGGCTTCGTAGAAGAAATCACCAAATGCACTATAACTCGGGTATTTAAGATTCTTCGAAGTTTAATAGGAGAAGATTTTTATTCCGACAAGGCGAAAAACGCAGAAAGGCTGGCGCCTTTCGAAAGTCGGAGGCCAAGCGGTCTT
>JAZOAX010000206.1:0-7836 GCA_045595685.1 Acutalibacteraceae bacterium | reverse complement strand
AGGTTTCAACGAGATGGGTAGACTTGGTAAGGAAAAGGGTATGTACTTCACAGTACATCAACATATGGGTACCGGCGTTCAGACAGAAGCCGAAATCGACAAACTTATGGAAATCACAGATCCTGATCTTGTATACCTTCTTTTTGATATGAAAGTAGGTCATAAATCAATGACTGACGGCTATGATTCATGGTGGAGAGTCGGCGTTGCTGAAGTATCAGAAAGCGAAAAAGTACACGAATGCTATGAAGATATGAAAAAGAATATCGCTCTGGCACGCTTATATTAATATAAAGGAGATAATTGAAATGCTTAACAAAGAAAAAGTATATCTTGCATGTGCACCTATTGCCTGGACTAACGATGATCTTCCCGATTTAGGCGCTGAAAACACATTCGAACAGTGCGTAAGTGAAATGGCTCTTGCAGGTTTTACCGGCAGTGAAATCGGTAACAAATACCCCAAAGATGTTGAAACACTTAAGCATAAACTTGATGTCAGAGGTATGAGAATCTGTAACGCATGGTTCTCCTCACTTCTTCTTTCCGAAGGCTATGATGCAACTATCGAAGCGTTCATCAAGCACAGAGATTTCCTTCATGCACTTGGTGCAAAGGTTATCGGTGCTTCTGAACAGGGCAACAGCATTCAGGGTAAGGATGTAAGCATTTTCGGTGAAAAACCCGTTTACACCGACGAACAGTGGGAACTTATTGCAAAAGGTTTCAACGAAATGGGTAGACTTGCTAAGGAAAAGGGTATGTACTTCACAGTACATCATCATATGGGTACCGGCGTTCAGACAGAAGCCGAAATCGACAAACTTATGGAAATCACAGATCCTGATCTTGTATACCTTCTTTTTGATACAGGTCACCTTTCATTCAGCGGTGAGGATGTTCTCGGCGTTCTTAAAAAGTATGTTCACAGAACAAAGCACGTACATCTTAAGAGCATCCGTAAGGATGTAATTGAAGATGCAAAGAATAAAGGTTATTCTTTCCTTGATTCAGTTCGAGCAGGCTCATTCACAGTTCCCGGTGACGGTGACTTTGACTTCACTCCCGTTTTTGATATTCTTGACGAAGCAGGCTATGAAGGATGGGTTGTTGTTGAAGCAGAGCAGGATCCTGCAATTGCTAACCCCTATGAATATGCAGTTCTTGCAAGAAACTATATCAGAGAAAAAACAGGTCTTTAATAAATTTTCGCAGCATACGACAAATTCGTATGCTGCGATTTTAATCTCATAAAAAAATACGAGCCCGGCCCGTATTTTTTTCTTATTTTTCCCACTTCATTATTGTTTTACCGAAGGCTTTTTTTGTGTCCATATCAAAAGCCTCACACATATCGGAAATGTTTCTCACGGGCTTAATCATATAAACCATATGGCTGAGATATTCCGGTATTTCGGGATACTTTTCATACATCTCAACAGTTCTGATAAAATCTTCTCTGCCGCTTCTTGAAGAGCCAAACATACGAAGTCCTTTTTCAAGAATCATTCTTGTGTTTATAGGCACTGCATATTCGCTTACACCAAGAATTGAAATAGTGCCCTCAGGGTTGATGCAGTCAATAATCTGGTCAATGGCAATCTGTGAGCCGTTTCCGCCGACACATTCAAATGCGTGGTCAATATGAAGGTCATCGGGTATTGAGTTTGTAAGGAAAGTGCCGTCAACAAAAGTGAAGTCGCTGAGTTTTGTGGGCACAACACCAAAAACATACACCTTTGATTCAGGGAAGAACTTTTTGAGAAATATGCTTGTCATATAACTCAGATTTCCGTCACCCCACACACCAATAACATCTCGTCTGCTGTGAGCAATTCTGTCAAAGCGTGTAATTGCGTGAACACTTACGGAAACAATCTCCGTAAAGGAAGCTACCGCAGGGTCGATAGAATCGGGAAGTTTAACAAGTCTGTCTGGTTTTATGCTGACAAATTCCTGCATAAACCCGTCGAAACCGCTTGCTCTGAATTTACTTGAAAGACGGTAATTTTCTGCAATTATTTCGTCATCCTGAGTCGGTGTATTTGGTATCATAATTACTCGGTCGCCGGCTTTGAATTCATCGGTAGGGGAGTAAACAACTTCACCGATACCCTCGTGAATTAGAGCCATAGGCAACTTTTTCGCAAGAACTTTCGGGTCTCTTGTTCCCTGATAATATCTTTGGTCTGCATTGCAGATTGAAAGATATGTGGGTCTTACAATAACATCGCCTGAAAAAATATCAATATCTGTGAATTCAATTTCAAATTTTCTCGGCTGAGTTAATCTGTATACTGTGTTAAGCATCGTTAATTCCTTTCAACGCTCATTCAATTTCTTCTTCAAGAAGTGATTTTGCAACTCTGAGGTCATAGGGATAGGTGATTTTGATGTTGTGAACTTCACCGCTTACCATATGAACGGGATGGCCCTTCATAGAGAAAATCTTGCAGGCATCAGTAAGAATATCTTTTTCACTTTCCGTAAGGCCGTTGTAAAGTTCTTTAAGAAGTTTTGCTTTGAAAGCCTGAGGAGTCTGACCCTGATAGAGTTTGCTTCTGTCGGGGATTGTAGAAATTGTTGTTCTGTTCTGACTTTCAACAATTGTGTCTGTAGCAGGAACAACAGTATCTGTCGCACCGTATTTTATTGCAGCATCAATATTTTCTTCAATAATTCGTGCTGAAACAAAAGGACGGACTGCATCATGGGTTACAATAATTGTTTCGTCGGTAAGACCGTCAGTTTCTTCAATGTATCTGACGGCATTCATAATTGTTTCGTTTCTGGTGTCTCCGCCTTTAATTACAACAACCTTTCCGTCATCGGGGAGGTTCTTTTTCATAATACCTTTAGTGTGGCTTACCCACTGATCGGGTACGAGAACAAGTACCTTTTTAAAACGGTTGTTAACATAAAACTTTTCAACCGTATGAGCAATAATGGGTTTGTTTTTAAGAGTAATATACTGCTTTGGTTTTTCCTGATTGCCCATTCTGCTGCCGATTCCGCCTGCTGCGATAACTGCATATATCATAAAATTCACCTCTGATAATTATATATATCCATAAAATAATATTATACAATTTTTACTTGTTTTGTCAATATTAATACTTTACCGCGTTCAGTTGACAAAAAAATGCGTTGATAGTATAATATCAAAGATAAAACCATAAAGGAAAGTGTGCTATGAATCAGTATTTTATAGATGAACTTAAGTGTATCAGCGGTGTTCTGAATTCAAAAAAGTTACAGCCTAAGTACTTCTGCGGAAATGAAATCAATATTATAGGTGATGAAAACGGTATTGCTGCTTATCTTGCAGGTTTCAATATGTCTGTTTGCAGTGCAAGTGACAACGGTACTGTTAATGTTATCACTGAGGGTGAGTGCAGAAACAGCAATTTATATAACGAAATATCCGAAGAATTCGGTAATAATGCGAACTTCAATATTTATGCAGATATCGATGAATATGCTGAAAAAACCACTCATACAGGTATTAAACGTTTCTATTATATCTTAAACTTACAACTTGACTGTTATAAAGACGCGTCTTTTGTTGAAGTAAAGAAGAAAAATCTTGAAAAGTGGCTTAAACTTTGCTCTGAATGTGAAGGCAGATTTATGCTTTTGCCGACTTTTAACTTTGCAAATCCCTTCCCTCAGGGAGTAGCAGCATGTTCAGAACGGGAAATCGAAGCACTTGCCGAATATGACAAGGAATTCCTGCAGGGCAGACTTCTTGGTGAATTTGAAGATATCTGCCGCAAATATTTTCTCGCAGGTAAATTTCTTATGCGCGTTATAAGATTTGATAATGTTTTCGGCCCCCTTGTCAAGTCAACGTCAAAACTCGGTATCGATGAGATTATTGATGAACTTATTAATGACAACAAAATCACCTTCAAACGCTCAGAAGCGAACGCTTATTATACAGGTTGCTATATCCGTCAGGCAATAACAGCAATTCATTGTGTTGATATGAAAGGTGAAAACGGAAACATTTATAACGCAAGTAATTACCGTTTCACACTTCATGATGTCAAGAATGTACTATATAAGAGTTTCGGTTATAAAAAACCTGAAATTGCATTTGTTGATGATATTTCGGATGCAGATACATTTGAAGATAAATATGAATGTCTCGGCAACTTTAAAATTAAAAATCTCGGTTGGGCACAGGTAACACCTTTGCAGGAAGCAATTTACAGAACAGCTCTTGCAAAAACAACAGATGAATATGTTGCGGATTTCTATGTAAAGATTTATCAGGGTAAACTTGACAGAATCAAAAAACTTGAAATGAACATTATACACGAAATTGACCGCATATGTAAAGAAAACAATATTGAATATTTCCTTGTCGGCGGTTCTCTTCTCGGCGCTATAAGACATCAAGGATTCATTCCCTGGGACGATGATATTGATATCGGTATGTTCAGAGATGATTATAATAAATTCAGAAAAGTGTGTCCTCCTGAACTCAGCAGTCTTATGAGATATCAGTCATATACCGATGAGCCCGATTCACATTATATTTTTGATAAAGTCCGCCTTAAAGACACTTATTTCAACACAAAGTTTTCTAACAGATTCAATAACATTGAAAACGGAATTTTCGTTGATGTTCTTGTTTATGACAAAACTTCAAATTCACTCCTCGGTCAGAAAATTCACATCAAACTTATCAAGATTTTCCGCAGACTTATTAATGTGCGTTGGGTAAATGTTGCAAGAAAGGGTATTCATTACCGCGCATCAAAACTTTTCCTTCCTCTTATGAGAAAAGTACCTTATAAGTTCTATCACTTCTGCTTTGAAAGAGCACTGCAACTGTTTGATTATAAGAAAAACAGTAAATATATCATTGACGGTGTAGGACAGAATCTTGAAAAGGGTGCATTCCCGATTGCTTGGTTTGACGAAATGGTGGAAGTACCCTACGACGATATGGTTTTCAAAGCACCAAAAGAGTATGACGCATACCTTCGTAAGTGGTACGGTGACAGATATATGGAACTTTTACCCCTTTCATCAAGAAATTCAGGACACAAACTTCTTCGTCTTGACCTTGGTAAGTATCTCTTTGAAGAAACAGAAAATATGGCTGCTCACGAAAATAACCTTAAGGGTGAACTTTTTGAAAATCCCATAATTGAATAATTAACAGTTGTACCGTACTTTACGAAAAGCACGGTACAATTTTTATTTATTTAAATATTAAAAATGTAGCATTTTCTTGACAGAGGTTTTAAAAAATAGTATTATATGGTATAATACTATTATTATGGGTTATTATGTTTATCTTATAGAATAAATGATTGTTTTAAAATTAAGAAAAGGAGGTATTCTATTCAGATGAGCGAAAAAATTCAAAAAACACAAAAGAATGTTAACGGCTCAAAAAAACAAAACACAACAAAAAAACAGAAGTCTAAAAATACACAAATTGCTAAAAATCAGGATAATAAAAATTTAACAAGAGGAAAATCAAAGCCTTTTTATTATAAAAAGAAGAAAAAGGAAAAAACAAAGAAAGTTGAAACCGTACCTGCAAAGCCTGTAAGAATTGCTTTTCTGGGCGGACTTAACGAAGTGGGTAAGAATATAACACTTTTTGAATATGACGGAGAAATAATTCTTATTGACTGCGGTTTAGCATTTCCCGATGAAGATATGCCCGGCATTGACCTTGTAATACCGGATTTCAGTTATGTGGAGAAGAATGCAGATAAAATCAAGGGTATTTTCATTACCCACGGCCACGAAGACCATATCGGCTCATTGGCATATCTGCTTAAAAGTGTAAATGTACCCGTTTACAGCACAAGACTCACAAACGGACTTATTGAGGGCAAACTCAAAGAACATAATCTTCTTTCAGGTACAAAACTGAATGTAGTAAATCCCGGTGAATCCGTTAAACTTTCAAAATTCGAAGTTGAATTTATTCACGTAAACCATTCTATTCCCGATGCAGTAGGTTTTGCAATTAAAACTGCAGGCGGAACCATAATTCACACAGGTGACTTCAAAATTGATACAACTCCCATTGACGGAGACATAATCGACATTGCCCGTTTTGCAGAACTCGGAAAGCAAGGCGTACTTTGTCTTATGGCTGACTCAACCAATGCAGAACGTCCGGGATACACAGAAAGTGAAAGCAAAGTCGGTGCTTCTTTTGATCTTCTTTTCAGAAAAGCAGGTAAAAGAAGAATTATTGTTGCTACTTTTGCTTCAAACATTCACCGCGTTCAACAGATTATCAATGTTGCCGAACAGCTCGGAAGAAAAGTTGCTCTTTCGGGAAGAAGTCTTGAAAATGTTGTTGCGGTTGCCGCAGAACTCGGATATCTTCACGTGCCCGAAGGAATTCTCATAAAACTTGATATGATAAATAAATATCCCGATGAACAGATTGTTCTTATAACTACGGGCAGTCAGGGTGAGCCTATGTCCGCACTTACAAGAATGGCATTTTCTGACCACCGCAAAGTTGCCATCGGACCCAATGATAATGTTATCATATCAGCAACTCCCATACCGGGTAATGAAAAAACCGTCAGCCGAGTTATCAACGAACTTATGAAGCTCGGTGCAGAAGTAGTTTATGAAAAGATGTACGATGTGCACGTTTCAGGTCACGCTTGTAAAGAGGAACTCAAACTTATGCTCGGCGTTGTGAAACCCAAGTATTTTATACCTGTTCACGGTGAACAGAAACATCTCAGCAAACACGCAGCACTGGCTGAATCTATGGGCATTCCCGCAAGCAATATCATAGTTGCAGATAACGGTGCGAACATTGAAGTTTGTGACAGTTACATCAAAAAAATCGGCACAGTACCTGCAGGCAAAGTCTTCGTTGACGGCTCAGGTGTCGGTGATGTCGGCTCTGTTGTTCTTAAAGACAGAAAGCACCTTGCAGAAGACGGCATAATTATAGTAGTCGCTACTATGGACGGCGCAACGGGTGAACTTGTTTCAGGTCCCGATGTTGTGTCAAGAGGTTTTGTCTTTGTAAAAGAAGCAGGGGACCTTATGAAAGATGCCGAAAACACTGCTTATGAAGCAATTATGCGCTGCTATGACAGAAAGATATATGACTGGGGCACAATCAAGGCAAGAGTGCGTGACGATGTTTCAAAACTTATGTATGAAAGAACAAAAAGAAGCCCTATGATTCTTCCTATATTAATGGAGATTTAACTTATGAAAAAACTTTGGAAGATATTCGACTTGTCTTTGGTTTTCATAATAGTTGCCTTGGTTTTTTGTGCAGTTACACTGTATTACGACAGAAACCTTGCAATTATTGAAACTGTGGCTGTGCTGCTTTTTGCCGTAGGCAAGTTCTGGTATCATAAAGCGGAAAAAGAAAAATTACTGCATAAAATCAGAACCGTTTCCAACGAACTTGATTTTTCTGAAGGTAAAGCTTTCGAAAAGTTATCGGTGCCTTGTACCGTAATTGAGGAAGACGGAACAATAATCTGGTTTAATGACAGTTTTAAAAAGGATTTCTTAATTGACGAAAATTTTAAAGAGAATAATCTTAAAGGTCTTCTCAGACGCGATAATCTTGAAAAACTTCTTATTGGATGCGGTTTCAGAATTAAAGTAGATTCTCTTTATTTTGCAGTATATTCAAAGTCGGAGGCCAAGCGGTCTTAGGAAGACAAATTATTGTGCCAACTCCTTGGCTCACAGAACGACATGGCTACGATCCGACTTTAAAGGTCTTCTCAGACGCGATAATCTTGAAAAACTTCTTATTGGATGCGGTTTCAGAATTAAAGTAGATTCTCTTTATTTTGCAGTATATTC
>JAZOAX010000205.1:0-10151 GCA_045595685.1 Acutalibacteraceae bacterium | reverse complement strand
CGTGGTTTTTACATACGGAGTATGTGGGTGAAAGGGTGTAGTAGGAAAGTTTGTAGTTTTCTGCAATCTTTCTGATAAGAGCAGCGGCACTCTTCCAGGAGGGAAGTTTTTCGCCGAGGAATGCGTGGAATACGGTACCTGTGGTGTAAAGAGTCTGGAGTTCGTCCTGAATGTCAAGTGCAGCAAAGATGTCGTCTGTGTAACCAACGGGAAGGTGTGATGAGTTGGTGTAGTAGGGAGTTTCATCCTTTGTTTTGTCTGCAGCAGTGATGATTTCGGGATAGTGCTTCATATCGTGCTTTGCAAGGCGGTAACTTGTGCTTTCTGCAGGAGTTGCTTCAAGGTTATAAAGGTCGCCGTACATTTCCTGATAGTCGGAAAGGCGTTCACGCATATGGTTGAGAACATCTTTTGCAAACTGCTGTGCCTTTTCGTTGGTAAGGTCGCATTTGATCCAATTTGCATTGAGAGCAGCTTCGTTCATGCCGACAAGGCCGATTGTTGAGAAGTGGTTTGCAAATGTGCCGAGGTATCTCTTTGTGTAGGGATAAAGACCTGCTTCAAGAAGGTTTGTGATAACCTTTCTCTTGATTGAGAGTGAACGTGCTGAGATATCCATGAGTTTGTCGAGTCTTTCATAGAAATCTTTTTCGTCTTTTGCAAGGTATGCGATTCTGGGAATGTTGATTGTAACAACACCAACGGAGCCTGTGCTTTCACCGCTGCCGAAGAAGCCGCCTGATTTTTTACGCAGTTCTCTCAGGTCAAGACGGAGTCTGCAGCACATTGAACGTACATCGCTGGGCTCCATATCGGAGTTGATGTAGTTTGAGAAGTAGGGTGTGCCGTATTTCGAGGTCATTTCGAAAAGAAGTTTGTTGTTTTCGGTTTCTGACCAGTCAAAGTCGCTTGTGATTGAGTAGGTGGGAATGGGATACTGGAAGCCTCTGCCGTTGGCGTCGCCTTCAATCATGGTTTCAATGAAAGCACGGTTAACCATATCCATTTCTTTTTTACAGTCTTTATACTTGAAGTCCATTTCCTTGCCGCCCACAATAGCGTTGAGTTCTGCAAGGTCGTTGGGAACTGTCCAGTCAAGAGTGATGTTTGAGAAGGGAGCCTGAGTACCCCAGCGTGACGGAGTGTTAACACCGTATACGAAGGATTCAATGCACTTTTTAACCTGTTCGTATGAAAGGCCGTCAGCCTTAACGAAAGGTGCAAGATATGTATCAAATGATGAGAAAGCCTGAGCGCCTGCCCATTCGTTCTGCATAATGCCGAGGAAGTTTACCATCTGGTTGCAAAGGGTTGCAAGGTGCTTTGCAGGTGCAGATGTGATTTTACCTGTAACACCGCCAAGACCTTCTTTGATAAGCTGCTTGAGTGACCAGCCTGCACAGTAACCGGTGAGCATTGAAAGGTCGTGAATGTGGATATCAGCGTTTCTGTGAGCGTTTGCAATTTCGTCGTCATAAACTTCGCTGAGCCAGTAGTTAGCGGTGATGGCACCTGAGTTGTTGAGGATAAGACCGCCGACGGAATAAGTAACTGTTGAGTTTTCCTTAACGCGCCAGTCTGCTACATTAACATAGTTGTCAACAATCTGCTTGTAGTCAAGAAGTGTTGTGTTGATGTCACGGAGTTTTTCGTGCTGACGGCGGTAGAGGATGTATGCCTTTGCAACATCACTGTAGCCTGCCTGAACAAGAACGTGCTCAACGCTGTCCTGAATGTCTTCAACTGCGATGCGGTGGTCCTTGATTTTCGGCTCGAAGTCTGCTGTAACTTTAAGAGCAAGAAAATCAATGATGTCGGGGTTGTACTCTCTCTGCTGTGCATCAAAAGCGAGAGTGATTGCCTGTGTGATTTTGGCAAGGTTAAAATCAATAACCTGTCCGTTTCTTTTTAAAACCGTATACATACCTGTTCTCCTTTTACTTTTTTTCCTTTTTTATTTCTTTTTTACATAACGAAACAGAAAAGAAGGAAACCTGCTCCGGCTTGAATCTTTTCTGTTGAATTTCGTGGTGCAGTGACGATTATATCACAAGATATTGTAAAAGGCAATAGGTAAAACACAAATTATTGTGTTTATTTTTAAAAAATATCCACAATTTGTAGTAGTTTAACTTTCACGCATTAACACTTTAAATCCTTTTTTCTGCAAGAATGAAACAACTTTCTTCATTCTGTCGGTTTCCCAGGGTGAAAGACCTGCCGAAATCAGATTTCCCGAATCCTTGAACTGCTGAAGATAGAGTTTTGAGTTGCTGCCTGCCATAAGGCAGATTTTTTCAACATCTTCTTCATTGTGGAATTCAGAAACAACTGTTGTTCTGAATTCATAGTCCGGTGCCTTTTCTTTTATAAGATTTATACTTCTGAGAATTTTTTCCGTGTCAATTTCCGTTCCTGCAGTAAGGGGATATTTTTCTTCGGAGTTTTTCAGGTCCATTGCAACATAATCCGCAAGACCCTGAGAAAGAATTTCACCAAGCACATCGGGATTGTATCCGTTTGTGTCAAGTTTCACAAGGTAGCCCATATCTTTAATCTTTTTCATAAAAGGAATAAGGTCCTTCTGGTTTGTGGGCTCACCGCCGGTTATACACACGCCGTCGAGTATGCCCTGACGCTTTTTAAGAAAAGAGAGAACTTCTTCTTCATCAATTATGCCTTCCGCTTTTTCCGTAACAAGAAGAGCGTTGTGGCAGAAAGGGCAGCGGAAATTACACCCGTAGGTGAAAATTGTGCAGGCAGTTTTTTCGGGATAATCCAGAAGTGTGAGTTTTTGTAATCCGCAGATAAGCATAAAAATCTCCTTATATACATTAATAGTAGATAACATTTACTATAGTAGATATTATCACGGAAAGACTTATAAATCAATATAAAATAAATTGTTAAAGTGTTTTCCTTGACTTTATTGTGCTGAAATGGTAAAGTATATACTATATATAATAAGGTATAATCAAGGAGTGGTTAAATGGAACAAAAAATCCTTAAACTGCTTGGTGTCAAGGGTACATTCAAAAAAGATGTTTTACCCATGATCAACTACAGCAGTGCAAACATCACAACTTCGGGCTCGGGCTATGTTATCAGCCTTTATTTCACCCTTTTTCTTACGGGTGTTGTAAACCTTGAGCCTGAAAAAGCTGCAATCATCACATTTATTGCAGGTATATGGGACGCAGTTATTGACCCGTTCATCGGTATTCTGACCGACAGAACTCGTTCAAAATACGGCAGACACAGACGTTATATTCTCTGGTCAATGCCCCTTTATGCTGTAAGTTTCGCATTGCTCTGGAACTCATACGGTCTTGACGGCAGAGAAAGACCGGTGCAGGCTGTTGTATATTTCACAATAGTATATGTGCTTTATAAAACGGCTTACTCTTTCGTTGATGTTCCCCATGTTGCAATGCTTCCCGAACTTGCACCGGACTATGACCTGAGAACACAGTACAACTCCGTAGGATACATCTTCAACTCCTTCGGTATGTTCCCCTCATTCTTCCTTGCAATGGGTGTTCTTGCAATGTTCGGCTTCAGCGACCCTGAAAGCGGTGCGGAATTCCCCATGCTTCTTGTGGGTATTATTCTTGCAGTGGTATACGCACTGTGTCTTACACATACTTTCAGAAAAGTAAGAGAAAAGCCCTCTCTTGATATGGTGCTTGAAAAGTTTGATTTCAAATATTTCCTTCAGGAATATGCTCTTGTTGTGAAAAACAAGGCATTCAGACAGTATTTCACCATGAGCCTTTTTTATAACACTGCTTGTAACTTCTACCGTTCATCACTTGTGTTTTACATAAGATATATTGCACGTCTTATTAAACTTTACGGTCTTTTCACCACAATTGAAGGTGTGTTTGAGGCTTCAGCCTTCCCCTTTAACTATGCAATGACAATGAAGCACGGCAAGAAAAAATGTGCTAATGTTGTCACACCGCTTATGATTATTGGCTTTGCTCTTTGCCTGTTTATGAATCCCACCGACAAAAACAGCGGTTCAATTATATGGACAGTGCTTCTTATGCTCACTGCTGTTACCTATCCTTTCGGTAAATCAGGTATAGGCTATGCCGCCACAAACATTTTCCCCGATATTTCCGATATTGACGAGGCAATCACAGGTAGAAGACGTGAAGGCGTTATCGGTACTTTCAACACTCTTATCAAAACCTGCGTTTCCACCACCGTTCAGAGTCTTGTGCTGGTAATTCTCGGTCGCTTCGGTCTTGTAACCGGAAGCGAGGTTACAGAATATGAAAAAACAACAGGCTTACTTTATCATCAGCCCGACAGTGCTCTTTTAGGTGTGCGTCTGTGTGTTGCAATCATTCCTATTGCTCTGGCTCTTATCTCACTTTTCCTTCTTCATAAATTCAAGATGAACAAGGCAGACCACAGACTGATTTGTGCTGCAGTTGCAACAAAGCACAGATACGGAAATGTTACTCTCACAGAAGAACAGATTAAAACCGTTGAGCAGATTACAGGTCAGAAGTATGAAAAGACCTGGCTCGGACAGAACAATGAGGGTGAGGATCATCCCGTTGAAGCAAATGAAGACGGCGAATATGAAATTCTTCTTGAAAAAGAGGCTGAAATGGCAGCAATCAGAACAGGCAAGAAAGCCGGAACAGAACAAACTGAAGAAACAAACGAGAGTATGGAACTTGTAAAAGAGGCTCTCGGCGAATAATAAAAGGAGATAATTATTATGGAAAGAATTGACATTACTCAGAAAGAACCTGCAAAAAGAGAAAAGAACTGGAAAAACTCAATTATTGATTTCCTTTTCTATTTTGTTCAGTGGACATGGGGACTTACAGTTAACCTTGTGGGCGGACTCGCATTCCTCATCTGCACAAAGGTAAAGGGCTACCGCTGGCAGCATTTCGGCTATGCAAAAATTGTTTATATACCCTGGAACGCAGGCGGACTTTCCCTCGGTCTTTACATCTTCGTAAAAGACAATCACAAGAACAAGAGATGGACATACAACACAAGAATTCACGAATACGGCCACACCTGGCAGTGCCTTCTTTTAGGCCCTCTTTACTGGGTTGTAATTGCTCTTCCCTCAGTTATCTGGTGCAACTGCTTCAGAAAGTACAGAGAAAAGAACAATGTGCCTTATTCAGCACTTTACTGTGAAGGCTGGGCAAATGCCTGGGGCGAAAAGTTCAGCGGAATGAAGCAGGAAGAAGAACATAAAAATCATAAATAAACAAAAAATAACCGATGCCTGAGCATCGGTTATTTTTTTTTATATGAGTCATCAGTTTTCCTTTTTCTTTTCTCCAATGGTATTTTCCTGATTGCGGTAAACAACAAACTTGCAGAAAAGATATTCGAGCACCATATTTGAAAGCATTGTCACAGCAAGAACAATATATTCATTCACGCCTTTACCTGTTGCAAGTTCACCCAACCAGACCGAAAGGGGAGTGAATACAAGGTAGAAGCCGAAAACCTTTGCCATAGCAACGGGAATGTTAGCGGCGGACTTGAATGTGAAGCGGCGGTTAAAGGTGAAGTTCCACAAAACCGAAAGAGTGAGAGCCACCAGATAGCATACACCGTACTCAGCACTGAGAATGTCCATAATCTTTTCGTTTTCAATGCTGATGTTAGGCAGAACGACCTCGTTCAGCAGTGTGAATGAGCCTACCTGAATAATTCCTGCCGAAGCAGAGAAAAGAGCGAATTTTACGGCCTGTAAAAAGTTGTTGTTTTTCATATTTTTTTCTCCTTTTTGCCGTAAACGGCATTATTTTTTTATTCCGGCTTATAAGGAAAACTCGGCATCAGTTGCAGTTTGAACAGATTTGCCTTGTGTTTTCTGTCAATAAGTTCCTTTGTTTTTTCGTCCTCGCAAATGCCTGTTCTGATGTACTTATCAAGCACAGCATAGGTAAAGCCGAGGTTGTCTTCGTCGGTTTTGCCGCAAAGTCCGTCACTGGGTACCTTGTCAACAAACACAGAGGGCAGACCTAAATATCTGCCGATTTCCTTAACCTCCTGAACGGTGAGGTTTGAAAGGGGACTGAAATCACCAACGCTGTCGCCGTAGCGGGTGGAGTAGCCTACCCAGTCTTCCGAAAGGTTGCAGGTGTTAACAACTCTGCCGTTAACACACTGTGATACGGCATAAACCGTGGACATACGGAGTCTGGGGGGGAGGTTTACTCTTGCAAGGTTGGAAAATTCCATTTTGCCTTCAATTTCATTCACAAGACCGTTGAAGCAGTCTGCAATGTTTATTGTAACATTCTCAATTCCGAGGTGCTCACAAAGGGCAACGGAAACATCAATATCACTCTGTGTTCCGTTTGGCATAAGCACACCGAAAACTCTGTCTTTTCCAAGGGCTTTCACACAAAGCGCCGCCGCAACGGAACTGTCCTTACCGCCTGAAATGCCGAGAACTGCCTTGCACCCTTTGCCGTTTTCTTCAAAAAAGTTCTGAATCCATTTTATAAGGTCGCTTGTCACCTTTTCAACATTAAAACTCATAGGACACCTCTCATAAAATATCAATATGGCACATCTGCATTGCCTTGAGGGCATTTTCGTGGCTTTCGGGAGTCACGCCTGCACAGCATCTGCCGTCAACGGTAATTTTTGTTTCGGGGAAAGCCGCTTTCAGCAAAAGGGTGTTTGAAATCACGCAGATATCGGTGCAAAGTCCCACAAGTTCAATTTCTTCAACATCTTCAAGCGTTTTGATATATTCCGGAAGAAGCGTTGAACCGAAGGTCACTTTGTCAATAATTTTTGCATCTTCTGTGTCAAGTTCCGGTGAAATCTCCCAGCCCTTTGTGCCTTTGATGCAGTGGGGGACAGGCAGTTTGCTGCCTTCCATTGTGTCCATATAGTTTTCTTCGTGGGTGTCCCTTGTGAAAATAACAGTGTCACCCTTTTCTTTGTATGAACTGATTTTCTCTTTCACAAAAGGTACAATTGCTTCGGCTTCTTTTGTTCCGAGAGCACCGTCAATGAAATCGTTCTGCATATCAACAACAATCAGAATTTTCATAAAAAACAAAACTCCCTTTCTGTTTTTTTGTACTGTTATAAAATCCGCAGCACTTTCTTTAAATATAATTGTATTACAATCCGGCACCGTTTGTCAACGATAAAAACAGAAAAGTCACACTGCTGATAATATTGACAAAAGCGAATTATTTTTATATCATATATATAACTATTCACACTGGGAGGAAGTATTATGCAACATAAGATTATTGCGTTTTACAAAAAAGTTCTTGCAACGGTTATGGCGTTTCTTGTGTCACTGGGACTTGTCTGCGGCGGTGACGAGGTAACAGACAGCATTGTAAGAGGTGAAGAAAACACCGTTACTCAGTATGACACCGTGAATTCGGACTATCAGCTGAACATTGATGCATCTGAAAAAGTGCACGGCATCAGTGATATGCTTTACGGCATTTTCTTTGAAGACATCAACTTTGCCGCTGACGGCGGTCTTTATGCCGAAAAGGTTATCAACCGTTCTTTTGAATACGGCAAACTTGCCGCAGGTGATGAACTCCACGGCTGGAGCAAGGTCGGTGAGCCTGCAATCAAAGTTGAAGTGGGCGACAAACTCGGCGGACTTAACGAAAACAACACAAACTACCTTGTAATCACAAACACAACAAACGGTAAGGCAGGCGTGCAGAACAAAGGCTTCCTTGAAGGTATGGCAATTGAAAAGGGTGCAAATTACTACTTTTCTGTTTATGCAAAAGACCTTAAAGGCGGCAGCACTCCCGTAACCGTTAACCTTGTTGCAAACGGTAAAGTTGCCGCAACGGGTGAAATTGCCGCAGTGGGCACAAAGTGGCAGAAATATGAACTCACCCTTGTTTCAGACATTACCGCAACTGAGAATGTATATCTTCAGCTGCTCACAGAAAGCGGAAAAGTTGCCTTTGATATGGTATCTCTTTTCCCCGATACATATAAAGGTCACGGAATGAGAATTGACCTTGCGGAAAAACTTGCAGACCTTCAGCCGAAATTCCTGCGTTTCCCCGGCGGCTGCGTTATTGAAGGTTACGATGCAGAAACCGCATACAACTGGAAAGACTCCGTCGGTGTTGGTGCAGACGGACTTCCCCTTGAGTTTGAAGGCAGATACGGTGATGTTGCGTCCCGTTCCTACGGCATTAACCTCTGGACAGATATCGGCGCAACGGAAGACCCCCTTCCCTGCTATATGAGTTACGGCCTGGGCTTTTATGAATACTTTGTTCTTGCCGAAGATATCGGTGCTGTGGGTGTTCCCGTTATCAACTGCGGACTTTACTGCCAGATGAGAGGCAAGGGCCCCGTGGATATGTACACTCCCGAATTTGAAGAGTATCTTCAGGGTATGGTTGACCTTGTTGAATTCTGCCGCGGTGATGAAAATACCACCTGGGGTAAGGTGAGAGTTTCTCTTGGCCATCCGGAGCCTTTTGAACTTAAATACATCGGCATCGGTAACGAAAACGAGGGCGAAGACTACTTCCTCAGATACGAAGCATTCCTTGAACGCTTCAACGAAGAAAAGAAAAAGAATCCTGAACTTTATGAAGGACTTGAACTTATTTATTCATCGGGTGCTTTTGATGCAACCCACAGTGCAAATTACGGCTTATCCTATGAAAATGCCTATGATTATGTGAAAGAAAACGGCATCACAATTGAAGAATATGCAGGTGCAACAGACCAGCATTATTATAACGATCCCTCATGGTTCTTGGAAAATGTTGACTACTACGACGAAGAAAACTACAAAAGAGATTTTGAGGGTATGACACAAACTCCCTACGGCGGTGCTATTCAGGTCTTCCTCGGTGAATACGCAGCCCGTTCAAACCGTCTTGAAGCCGCCCTTGCAGAAGCCGCATATATGACAGGCCTTGAAAGAAACGGTGACATTGTAAGAATGGCAGCCTATGCGCCATTGTTCGGTAACCTCACAGCAACACACTGGTCACCCAACCTTATCTGGTTCAATAACCACCTTTCAACAGGCTCAATCAGTTATTATATGCAGAAACTTTTCTCAACAAATGCAGGTACGGAACTTCTCGGTACGGACTTTGAGGGTGCACTTATTCCCGCAGCAGACCTTAAGGGTAAAGTAGGTCTTGGCACATGGTACACAAAGGCAGAGTTCGACAACGTTAAAGTTGTGGACAACGAAACGGGCAGAGTGCTTGCTCAGGATAATTTCACCGTTCCGGATTTCTGGTGGAACTGGCTTAAAATCAGCGACGGCGACTGGGGCATCAGCAAAGGAAAACTTACCCAGAAGCAAAGCGAAATTCCTTATCACGAACTCGGTGCATCTGCTGTTTTCGGCAGAGACGACTGGTCAAATTACACCTACACCTTTGAAGCAACAAAACTTGAAGGCGCAGAAGGCTTCTATGTTCCCTTCCTTTATGAAGACGAAAACAATATGTTCTTCTGGAATATCGGCGGCTGGGGCAACACAAAATCAGCACTTCAGAGAGTGAGAAACGGTGTAAAGAGCGGAGAAATCCCCGGAACAGTTTCAGATTTTACCGTTGAAGACGGCGTAACCTACGAAATTAAAATTGTTGTTGACGGATACAACATCAAAGGTTATATCGACGGCGAACTGCAGTTTGACTGTGTTGCAGAATCCGAATGTAACGCAGAATGCTATCAGGTTGTGTCAACAGACGAAAGCGGTGACACCATCATCAAACTTGTCAATGTAACAGACAGTGACAGAACAGTTGCAATCAACCTTGAAGGTATGGCAAGCATCAATTCAACTGCAAAGGTTTATCAGGTAAAAGGCGACAGCCTCAATAACGATAACATCCTTGGTGCAGAAGAAGACTGCAAGACGGAAGAATTCACCGTTGACGGCATTTCGGGCAGATTCAACTACACCGTACCGCAGTATTCCGCAACGGTTATAAGAATTTCAAAATAAAATATACAAAGAGAGTCGCAATGACTCTCTTTTTCTTTACTTTTTAGAAAGTGTTGTGGTATAATAATAAAAACCCTCTCCGACAGACCTTACAGTCTGTCACCTCTCCCAAAGGGAGAGGCAAGCGAACAGAGAGTAGTTTGTGAATATCTACATATAGTCATAT
>JAZOAX010000204.1:0-2520 GCA_045595685.1 Acutalibacteraceae bacterium | reverse complement strand
GCGAGATCCTGCTGAACCGTTTCGGTTTTATCGGAAACACCGCCGAAGATTGATGTGGACTTTGTTACGATTCTGACGCCTTTAGGTGCGATGATTTCAATATTACCGAAAGTAGAATTTGCATTGATAACAATGTCCTGATTCACAACGGCATTTTCAAAATTACACTTTACCGAACCGAATGTTGCAGTGATATTCATTGATTCAAGCACTTCGTTATCAACTGAATTTACATTCTGAGTTGAGAATGTTGCAGTATAGTCCCTTGCGTTTGCTTTTGTTTCATTAAGGTGCTTTATTGCCTTTGCAGTTTTTCCGCCGAACATTGTGTCTTTGAAAAGAAGCGAAAGACCGATAACAACAAGAACGGTGGGAAGCATAAGTTTGAGAAGCATTTCAAAGGTGATTGCTCTCTGGCAGGCAAGAAGAAGAAAAACACCAACTGCAATTCCGAGGAAATCGAAGGTTTTGTCTCTGCCTCTGAAAAGGTCGATTGTGCAGGGAACGATGATGAAGAGTGTCCACCAGCCGTCAAAGAAGAAGTTGATATCAACAACTTCAAAAGTGTCAAGTCCGATAAGTACACCGAGAACTATGAGAACAAGTCCCCAAAGTATGTTTTTTAAATTTTTCATTTATATGTCTCCTTTTTTATCTGATTGTAAAGGATTATAACATCCTTTAACATTATAATAACTTTGTCTACATTATAATTACTTTAAAATTACAACAAAGTTTCCCACTCTTTTTCTTTAAATCCTGTCAAAATCCCTTTATCCGATATAATAATCGGTCTTTTAACAAGCATTCCGTCGGTGCTGAGAAGCCTGAGTTTTTCTTCCTGAGTCATCAGAGGAAGTTTATCTTTAAGATTCAGGGATTTGTAAAGAAGTCCGCTTGTGTTGAAAAAGCGTTTGATGTCAAGTCCGCTTTTCTGAAGCCACATAGAAAGTTCTTCAAAAGAAGGATTTTCATTTTTAATGTCTCTTACCTCATAAGAAACACCCTTACTGTCGAGCCATTTAAGTGCTTTCTGACAGGTTGTGCATTTGGGGTAGCATAAAACAAGCATGCTCAGCCCTCCTTATTTGAAATACATATAAAGTTGGCACTTAATCATGCCGTTATAAAGTTTTCTGCGCTTATCGGCTTTTCTGCCGAAGAATGTTTCAAAGTCTTCACTGGGGCTGATAATGTTATATGCCCAGCCTCGTTCCTGAGTGAAACATCTGCCCATTGTTTTATAAAGGTCTTCAGCCTGCTTTAAGTCAAGAAGTCGCTCACCGTAAGGCGGGTTGCAGATAACGGTGCCTTTTTCGCTTTTCTTATGAAAATCTCTGATATCGCGTTTTTCAAAGGTAATATATTTATCAACACCTGCACGCTTTGCGTTAGCCATTGCAACTTCAAGGCTTTTTTCGTCAATGTCTGAGCCGTAGCAGACAAACTGGCTGTCGATAATTTTAAGTGAACGGGCTCTTTCTCTTTCCTCAAGCCAGATGTTTTCATCAATCTGATCCCATCTTTCAGCAGTGAAATTGCGGTTGACACCGGGTGCAATATTATTCACCATCATAGCACCTTCAATCAGAATGGTACCCGAGCCGCACATGGGGTCATAAAGGGTGTGATAAGGTCTGAGCCTTGCAAGATTGCAAAGAGATGCCGCAAGGGTTTCTTTCATAGGTGCACCGTTTGATTCCAGTCTGTATCCCCTTTTGTGAAGTCCGTAGCCCGAAGTATCAAGAAGAAGGCTGACTCTGTTTTTCATAATGGAAAACTGAATCTGATGTACGGGGCCTGTTTCTTCAAACCAAGAAATGCCGTATTTGTTTTTGAGCCTTTCAACAACTGCCTTTTTGATAATAGACTGACAGTCACTCACGCTGAAAAGTGCAGAGTTAAGGGAATAACCTTTAACGGGAAAAGCATCGTAAGCGCCAATCCACTCTTCCCAGGGAAGAGCCTTGGTGCCCTGAAAAAGTTCTTCAAAACTAAGGGCATCAAAACTGCCCACAAGAATCTGTATTCTTTCTGCATAACGCGAGCAGATGTTTGCTCTTGCCAGGATATGCTCATCACCAGAAAAGAGAACTCTGCCGTTTTCTGATATAACATTTTCAGCACCTAGTTCTTTCATTTCATCGGCAATAAGTTTTTCAAGGCCGAGCAGACAAGGAATTACAAAATTTATTTTCATATGTTACCTGCTTTCACAAAATTAAATCCGCCGAATATAATCGGCGGATAGATTGTATCATATTTTGTTAAAGAAATCAATCTGTGTCAGGAATAATTAAACCGTAGCCGCCATCTTTTCTTGCATAAACAACACATATTCTGTCGTTGGCAGAATTGAGGAACACATAGAACTGATGGTCCAGAAGATTCATCTGGAGAATTGCTTCGTCAACACTCTGGGGTTTGAGGACGATTTCTTTTGAGCGAACAACATCGTAACTGTCTTCGGGTTCAAAAGCATCAATTGCATCGTATGCCTCAAAAGCACCTGAACGAAGT
>JAZOAX010000203.1:0-2834 GCA_045595685.1 Acutalibacteraceae bacterium | reverse complement strand
TTACATATTGTTGCCCCAAGGCTTTAATTCTTCCCGCACTTCGTGAAACTGCAGAGGAATTAAAAACAAGAGAGCCCGACGCTAAAAAGAATTACCGTGCAAAAATCGTGGTAGTTGGCTCTGAAATGGACGACCCCGATTTCACATCTCTTATTGAAGACAGTGGTGCATTGGTCGTTGCTGACCGTTATTGCTTCGGTGCATTACCTGGCAGACAGGAAATTATAATTGATAAAGATAAAGATGTTCTCACACAGATTTGCACTCACTATATGAAAACAAGTCAGTGCCCAAGATATATGAGCCACGAAAAAGTGCAGGAAAGACGCGACTTTGTTAAAAAGTTGGTTGATGAATACCACGCAGACGGCGTTATGTATGAGCAACTTAAATTCTGTGAATACTGGGGTTATGAAAGAGCACTCGCATCTTATGTTATGACTAATGATTACGGCGTACCCACTGCAGCAGTTGACAGACAGTACACTGCTTCCGCTTCGGGACAGCTTCGTACAAGAGTTCAGGCTTTTGTTGAAAGTCTTGAAATCAAAAAAATACAGAAGGAAAGGGAGATGAAAAAGAATGGCTGAATACGGCAAACTCTATAAAGAACACACCGCCATATTGAAGCACAGAGAATGGCGCGGATTCAAAGACACAATGTATGACTATTACCGTTGGCTTGTAACTTGGAAAGATATGATTAAAATGGTCCTCAAAGCCCCTGTTTCAACGGTAAAAGGTCTGTGGAGATATCGCTGGATGGCATCATATCTTTCAACTCCTTCCTTCATCGACCGCCACGTTGCAGGTCTCAGGGGTCCGCAACTTCGAATGGCACATCTTCACTATAATATGATTGTTAAGCATACAACAAAACTTATTAACATATCATTCCGTGCCGATGAAAAAATCAATCCGGGCAATAAACTTTCAAAACGAATCGTACTTATGGACGAAATTGTTCCTAATGAAGTATTCACCGGTTTCCCGAATCTCATTCCCATTCCCTTGCAGACATTGCCCATCTTCCTTTCTTCAATGGTAGACCAGCAGATTACGCCTCCTTACCTTGAAGTTACAGAAAGTTTCGGCGTACCTGCTGATGTTTGTCCTCTTCCCAGTGCAGAAGCCGGTGTTGCTATTGAAGATGATTATCCCAAAATGGGATGTTGTATGATTGGCACGAATATGCCTTGCGACGGCTCAATTATGAACTCGTCATTCCTTGACAGAAGGCTTAATCTTCCCACTCACTGCTTCGGCGTACCTCTTCGTTACGATGACGAGGATGTTCAGGAATACGCTGTTGAAGAAATTAAATCACTTATTAAATTTATTGAAGAACAGACGGGCGAAAAGTTCGATTGGGACGCTTATTTCAAGAGAATGAAAGATTACAATAAGCAACTTGAATACGAGCGTCAGAAATGGGATATTAACAAAACACCTTATCCTCAGATGACAGGTGCTTGCTTCTGGCTTTACAGAATTTATTACTTCAACCTTTCAGGCGGTTCAAACAAGAACTTCCTCAAAGTAGACGAAAAAGTTAATAAGATTATGCTTAAAGCCTATGAGAAGAAAACCCCCGTTTCAAAAGAAATGAGACACAGAGCAGTTGTATGGTCCTGCCCTGCAAACTATTACACAAGTTTTGCAAACTGGCTTGAAAACTGCTGGGGTATGAATGTTGTTATGGATATGGAAACTATGATTTCATATCTCGAAATTGACACTGAAGACAAAGAACAGTCCATAAAAGACCTTGCTAAAACATATCAGCGCTCAATTATGAGAACTCACACAAAGGGTGGTTACCGTCACGTTGTTGACGAACTCTGGCGTATTGTTGAAGAATACAATGCGGATACAGTTATTATGTATGACCAGATTTCCTGCAAAGGTATGGACGGTCTTACGGGTATATTTGACGATCAGGCAAGAGAAAAAGGCGTCAACTTCATCTGGGTGCGTCAGGATCTTATGGACCCCCGTACCATTTCACGAAGAGAAATGCGTGATCAGGTGAATAAGTATATGCAGACAGTTCTTCAGGAAGAGCCTCTTGATGCTTCACTTCTTGATTTTGAAGACGATTTAGCTTGGTAAAGGAGATATAACAGTATGAAATATTTTGGCGGATGCGATGTAGGCTCAACCTACACAAAATGCGTTATTCTTGATGAAAACGGCAAAATGGTTGCCAATGTAACAAACAGAAGTAAAATCAACCCCGTAATGAGTGCACAGATTGCGCTTAACGATGCAGTTGCACAGGTTGAAGGTCTTGATTCAGCAGAAAATCTTACATATCTTATCGGTACAGGATACGGCAGAAACAAAGTGCCTTTTGCCGATGAAAACATTTCGGAAATCAGTTGTCACGCAATGGGTGTACACGTAACAAATCCCGAAGTAAAGGCTATTATTGATATTGGCGGTCAGGACGTTAAGGGTATCTCAATTGATACCGACGGCACTGTTAAAAACTTTGCAATGAATGATAAGTGTGCCGCAGGTACAGGCAGATTCTATGAAGCTATGGCAAATGCTTTTGAAATGACTCTTCCCGAATTTTCAAAACTTTCACTTGGTGCAAAAAATACAATTCCCATCACTGCACAGTGCACCGTTTTTGCAGAAAGTGAAGTTATCTCGCTTGTTGGTGAAGGCAAGCCTATGGATGAAATTGCAGCAGGCATTCAGCTTGCAGTTGCAAAACGTTGCTTTGTTATGGCTAAAAAAGCAGGTGCAACAGACAGTATCAGCCTTACAGGCGGTTGCGCAAAGAATGACGGTCTTAAAAGCGCCATTGAAAAAGTGCTTAAGAT
>JAZOAX010000202.1:0-16527 GCA_045595685.1 Acutalibacteraceae bacterium | reverse complement strand
GCAATAGTCCATCTTTTGCGAAAGCAAAAGGGACACAAAATGCGAAAGATTGCGAAGCACGATTTCATTAAATGACTCTACATCCGACTCACAGTGTCACCGCAAATGTTGACAGTGCCATCCTTAAATCTCACTTTTTATTGACAAAACAGAATATAACTGCTAAAATATTATTTACATATTAATTTTTTTAAGGAGCAATATAAAATGAAAAAGGTAATATCACTCGTTTTGGCTTTTATTATGCTTTTCGGTATGTGCAGTGTGGCAGTTTCAGCCGAAAGCGAAGAACTTGTTGTCACCGTTGCAAACGACCTGCATTATAACCTTGCAGCATCACTGAAAGTCAGCAAGAAAAACAACCTCAGTGAAGATTTTTATCATGTAGGCGCATCAGGTCAGCTTATAAATGAATCCGTTGCAATTATTAAATCTTTCCTTGAAAGAGCAGGCACAAACGACAGTAAGTTCCTGCTTCTCCCCGGTGACCTTGTTCACGCAGGTACAATGGAAGAAACTGTTCTTGTGGCAGGTCTTCTCAAGGAATTCGAAGCCGCTTACGGCAAACCCGTATATGTTGTTCCCGGTAATCACGACCTTTTCAATATTTCCGTTAGTGAATTCAAAACAGTTTATGCCGATTTCGGTTATAACGAAGCACTCGCTCAGGATACTCTTTCAGCATCATATACCGTTGACCTTGACGGCGGCTACAGACTTATTGCCATTGACTCCTGCGACCCGGGTGAATCACCCAACGGTATGACAAAAGAAAGAGTTGACTGGATTGCCGCCCAGGGCGAAAAGGCAAAGGCAGACGGCAAAAAACTTATTGCCATGATGCACCATAACCTTCTTGAACACTTCATTCTCGGCAAAACAATACATCCCGGAGCAGTTGTTGACGACAAAGAACTTGCACTTCCCGAAGTGTTTGCCAAGGCAGGTATCAAGTATGTCTTCACAGGCCATACCCACGACCACGATATCGCATCTTACACAGCGGCAGACGGAACAGTTGTTTATGATGTTGTAACTTCAACCCTCAATTCATATCCCTGCCCTTACAGAGAAGTCCGCTTCTCACAGGAAGTTAAAATTGAAACAAAGTATGTTGATTCAATCGACACTTCAATTCTTCCCGAGGGTATTACCGAAAACGCCCTTGCCCTTGCAGAAAGCGACTTCACCGCATACACAAAAGAATGTGTGTGGATAGGTCTTGAAAGCACATTCAACAGTTACACAAGTGCAAAGGGACTCAAGAATCTTCTTAAACTTGAAGATGAAGAAATGAACGCCATTATCGATAAAGTGGGCGGCAAACTCAATGAGGCACTTAATATGCCCTTTGAAAAAGCAGATGAAACCGAAGAAGGCAAGAGCATTGAATCCATTGTGGAGCAGTATAACACAACAGTTCCCGATACAGATTACAAAAATATGATGGACCTTGCAATCACTCTTTATCAGGCTCACGTTGCAGGTGACCAGAATTATCCCGCATATTCCGATGAAGTTGTGCTTGTCTCAAGAGGTCTTGCAGCAGTTCTCAGTTACGCACTCAGTGATGTGTCCGGTGAAGAATATGCAAAGGTGCTGTCTTTCCTCACAAGCCTTACAGGTGTAACGGTGCCCGTTGACTTCCTCGTTTATGCAGGCGACGGTATCAAGCGTTTTGAAGGCATAGAAATTCTGGTAACAACTGCAATCGTTCCCCTTATTGTGCAGTTCACAACAGACTCGGCACCTGCCGATAACAATGTGACACTTCCCGGTTATGCTGAACTTCAGGAAGAAGAAAAGGAACTCACATTCTGGGAAAAATTTGTTGCATTCTTCAGAATGCTCTTTGATGCAATCAGAACATTCTTCGCTTTTGCAACCTAACCGTAAAAAAATACTCAGCAGTTGCTGAGTATTTTTTTATTGTCTTCTTTTCTTTTATCTCTTGATTATCTCACCGGTTTTTGCGTTTATGATGTTGTTGAAAACGCAGATGTGAGTTGTGGAAATGAATTTGTCAAGATGAAGTGAGCCGAAATACCAGTGCTCAAAGGTGCATATTCTGCTGATGTCCTCAAGATAGGTGTTAATGGCAGTGATGCTCGCGTCAGAACCTGTGTCAAGCAGAAGAAAGTCTTTGATTTTTGCAGGGGGCTCGTGGGTGATAACAATGTCCACCTTGCCGTCGTACTTCTGAAGGTTGTCAACGCCTTCAACAAGTTCTTCCCTTGTGGGAATTTCCATATCGGACCAGGTATCCATTTCAAAACGGATATCAATGTCGGGACTTTCACCGCCGCCCATGGTGAAAATTTTTGTGCCCTCAATGGTGAAAACCTGACCTCTCATCAGATGGAAAATGTTTGCGGCAATGTGGTGCACTTTTCCGCCGTTCCATTTTTTTATTTTGAGTTTGGAAAGCATATCAAAATTTTCGTGGGTGCCGTCAACAAAACAGATGTTATATTTCTTTTTGCTCAGTTTTTTAAGCACGTTCATTTCTTCTTTTGAGCCGTTCCATAAAAAGCCGAAATCACCGCAGACAATAAGAGTGTCACCTCTTTTAAGTTTTCTGAGTCTGGGGTCATCAAATCTTGAAGCAACGCCGTGAGTGTCACCGGTCACATAAATCATATCATTACCGAATGCCGTTTGCGGCATATCCTTTCTTTGAAAACTTCCCTCGGATAAAAAAGTTAACTTTTTTATTTCCTCAAAGGACTATACATTTTGAATAAAAATTGTTATAATGTAATATAACAATGTTCTTTTATGTATTCTATCATATCTTTTTATATATTGCAAACATAAAAAAAGAATTTCAAAAATTTACTTCGGGAGTGTAAAAAAGAAGATGAAAAAAATATTTTCCCTTGTTCTCACATTGATTGTTATATTATCGGCTGTTTCCGTGTCATTTTCTGCCTCGGCACTTTTTGATTCGGGCTCCGTTACCTCGGAACTGAAATCCAAGGCATATTATATGGAAAACCTTGACGAAGGCACCGTATTTTTTGAAAAGAACAGTGAAAAGAAAATGCCTGCCGCAGCCTTTGTAAAAATACTCGCTTCGGTTGTTGCCCTCGAAAAGTGGGGTAACCTTGACGAAACAGTTAAAATCACAAAAGAGAACCTTTCTCTTGTTGATTATGAATACGGCGTGCGCGTTGCAAATTACAAAGAGGGCGAAACCGTAACAAAACGCGAACTTTTCGACTGCCTTGTGGTTTACAGTGCCAACGATGCGGCAAGTATCATCGCCCATGAAATTTCAGGCTCCCTTACAGCCTTCATAAAAGAAATGCAGGACCTTTGCACAAAAATCGGCTGCACATCAACGGTTATCAAGAACATTACGGGCTTTGATGCCGACGGACAGTACACCACCGTTGCCGATGTTGCAAAAATTGTGAAATACGCAGTGAACTATCCCGTATTTTCCGAAGCCTTTTCTGCAAAAACCGTAACTCTCAAGGCAACAGACCTTAACGAAGAAAGAACTTACAACGCATCAAACAGAATGATGAATGCGGCAATTCCCGATTATTACCACAGTTCAGTAACCGGCGGAAAACAGACGGGTACCGACAAGGCAGGGGAATGTATTGCGGCAATTTCAAACAAAGACGGCTACTCATATCTCACTGTTGTTATGGGTGGCAAACTTATGGATATTGACAAAGATACCGTTGACGAAAACACCTGTATGACCGATGCCAGAAAAATGCTCAGCTGGGTTTATGACAATATCAGATACCGTGTGATTGTGTCTCCCACCCAGACAGTTCAGATGGTAAATGTTGTTGCAGGTAAGGGTTCAGACACACTGAGACTTGTTCCCGAAAAAGAAACATCTGCCCTTGTACCCTCAAAGGCAACTCCCGCCTCGGTTATGTTTGAACTTGTGGAAGGCTCACTTCCCGAAAAAATTGTGGCTCCCGTAAAAGCAGGTGACATTATTGCTCAGGCAAAGGTGTTTTATGCAGGTCAGGAACTCACAACAGTGAACCTTGTTGCCGCAAATGATGTGAAACTCAGTTTTATCGGTCTTATAATGTCGGGCGTGAGAGCGGTTATAGGCTCAACATTCTTCCTTGTGCTTTCACTTATTCTTGCAGTTGCCGCCGTTGCAGTTTTTGCAATCAACTTCCTTGATTATTACAAGAAAAAAACAGGCGGTGCAAAAAAACAGTCTGCACATCCCCAAAAGAAAACTCCCGCTGCTCAGAACGGTAAAAAAACTGCTCCCGAAGCGGCAAAAAGAAAGCCTATGCCAACAAAAAAGCCGGCACCTCAGCCTGCACCGGAAAGAAAGGGCAGGGGAACACTGGCTTCTTACCAGCAAAGGCAGAACACAAAAAAGTGATGTAATTGTTAATAAACGGCAAACAATGGCATTAAAGAGGGCTCAGAAAAGGCATTTTCTTGACTTTTTTCCTCTTTGTGTATATTATAAAATCAGAATATTTTAATTATTATTTCCTATTTTTCTCTGAAAGGATCTGATAAATATGAAGAAAATCTCCAAAGCACTTATATCTTTGATTATAGCAGTAATCTCGGCAGTTCTGCTTTTTGCCTTCACAGGCTCTGCCGCAGACGAAAGCACAGACAACTGGGTTTGTGCCTGGGGTACTGCACCCACAAAGATAGGTGTTGAAGGATATCAGAATATTACGGCTTATGTAGGCGATGTTACTGCCAGAGTTGTAATCACTCCCACTGCAACGGGTGAAAAATTAAGAATCAAGATTTCCAATAAATATGGTGAAGAGCCTCTTGTTCTCACAAGAGTTACCGTTGCAAAGAGTCTCGGCGGCTCAAAAATTGATGCTCCCTCAACAAAAATCATAACCTTCAATCAGGGTTATCAGGGCATCAATCTTGCTCCCGGTGAAGAAATTTATTCTGACCCCGTAGTTTTCCCCGTAACTGCAATAGAAGATAAAATTGCAATCAGTATGTATGCAGAATCCTTCACTGAAATCAGCACAATGGGCCTTTCAGGCGCTGAATCATACCTTTCTTTCAGCGGCGACAAAACTGACGACCCTACCTTCGGTATTGCAAGTATCATTGACAACGAACAAGCACTTTCAATTATCTCAAGACTTCTCGGCTCAGACCTTGACTTTTCCCTGGGCTACAGCATTATCAATGTTGTTCCCTGCATTGCAAGTTTAGATGTTCTTCCCGAAGCAGATAACGGATACAGTGTTGTTGTTATCGGTGACTCAACAGTTGCAAACGAATTCCCTCTCTATCTTGCTCAGGCAATAAACGAAAAGGGTGTTAACAACGTCGGTGTTGTAGGTAAAGGTATAATCGGCAACAGCCTTCTTTCAGACGGTCTCGGACTCGGCTCTGAAATTTACGGCGTTTCAATGCTTTCAAGACTCAGTTCCGATGCACTCAGCCAGTCAGGCGTGAAGTATGTTATTGTTAAAATCGGTGCCAACGATATTATGCATCCCGTATGCATAGGTTGTGAAGGCACAGTGCAGCCCACTGCCAACGAAATTATTGAAGGTTACCGCAAAGTGTTCAAAATGTGCCACGATGCAGGGGTAAAAGTTATTGCTGTCAGCATCACACAGTGGAAAGGCACCACAAGAAACTACTTCGGCTCAGGCGACACTTATGTGAGAACAAACGAAGAATTTGAGGCAGACTGGAAGATTGCCAAAGATGTTAACAAGTGGCTCAAATCCACAGACGAACACGACGGATATGTTGATTTCATCGGCATTTCTTCAAACCCGAAGGACCCCGATGCATATCTTCCCGAATACACAATTGACGGCATCCATCCTTCCGATTCACTTCAGCAGGTATGGGGCAAAAATGTGCCTCTCAGCCTTCTCGGAATCGGCAAAAGCGTAAACAAGGTTACTCTTGACAAAACTTCATTCAAACTTTACACAGGCAAAACAAATCAGCTCACTGCCACTGTTTATCCCGCCACTGCAGAGGATAAGTCAGTAACCTGGTATTCATCAAATCCCAAAGTTGCAACAGTTTCCGATACGGGACTTGTAAAGGCAATTTCCAACGGTACTGCAACAATCACCTGCAAAACAAATGACGGCGGAATTACAGAAACCTGCACAGTAACGGTTATCACCGCAGTAACGGGTGTGACTCTTAACAAAACAGAAGCAACAGTATACACAACAAAGTCAATCACCCTTAAACCCACAGTTCTTCCCGCAGAGGCAACAAACAAAAATGTTACCTGGGACACATCTGACGAAAAGGTTGCCACCGTTGACGAAAACGGTAAGGTTACCGCCGTTGGCTCAGGTGTTGCAATTATCACCTGCACAACAAACAACAAGGGCAAAACCGCCACCTGCATTGTTACCGTACTGAAGAAGACGGAAGTCAACTCACTTGTTATTGACGGTTACACTGAAGTTATGTATAAAGGCAGATCCCGTCAACTCACTGCAGTTGTGGGCCCCGAGGATGCAACTTTCAAGCAGGTTAAATGGAAGAGTTCCGACACCAAGGTTGCAACTGTTGATTCAACAGGTAAGATTACGGCAGTCGGCGCAGGCAAGGCAGTTATCTCCTGCACATCAAAGGATAATCCCATGATTAAGGATTCCTACAACCTCAGAGTTTATGTTTTACCCACCGGCGTAAAACTCAACAAAACAAGCATCACCGTTTACGAAAGACGCACAAAGCAGCTCACAGCAACAATTTCACCTGCTGACGCATCAAACAAGAATCTTACCTGGACTTCATCGGATAAATCCGTTGCAACGGTATCTTCAAAGGGTGTTGTAACAGGTAAGA
Source organism: Acutalibacteraceae bacterium (assembly GCA_045595685.1). GTDB lineage: Bacteria > Bacillota > Clostridia > Oscillospirales > Acutalibacteraceae > UBA6857. The sequence goes on along the minus strand of JAZOAX010000202.1, from coordinate 9,717 downwards.
ACGCAGGTACGGCATACATCACCTGCACAACCGTAAAAGGCGGATTTGTTGCAAAGTGCAAGGTTAAAGTGCTTGACTATGTTGATGTGAAGTCCGTAAAACTCAACAAATCAACCCTTTCAATAAATGACGGCACTACATACAAGTTTGTTGCAACAGTTTCACCCTCCAACGCAACAAATCAGACACTCACATGGAAATCAAGCGATTCCAAAACAGTTTATGTAAACAAAAAGGGTGTTATTGAAGCAATGAAGCCCGGCAAGGCAACCATCACCTGCACAACAGTTGACGGAAATAAAGTTGCCAAGTGTGTTGTTACCGTTAAAAAGGTTGTACCCACAAAGGTTACACTTAATAAGACATCACTCAGTATTGATAAGAATAAAACATTCCAACTTAAAGCCACAGTGCTTCCCGCAAATGCAACAAATAAAAATGTTAAATGGAAGTCAAGCAACCCCTCAGTTGTTTATGTAAACACAAAGGGTGTTGTTCAGGGCTTGCAGCCGGGCAAGAGCGCAGTTATCACCTGCACAACGGTTTCGGGCAAAAAGGTTGCACAGTGCACCGTCAAGGTTAATCCCATTAAGGTGACGGGCATTAAACTTAACAAAACAGAGGCATCAATCGGAGTGGGCTCAACAGTTACACTCAAAGCCACCGTTAAACCCTCAACCGCAACAAACAAAACTGTTACATGGAGATCATCGGACACATCTGTTGCAACAGTTTCTGCAACAGGTGTTGTAAAGGGCGTGGGTAAGGGCAAGGCAGTAATCACCTGCACCACCAAAGACAGCAGTTACACTGCAAAATGTACCGTTGAAGTGAAGAAAGTAGCCGTAATCGGCGTTATGCTCAACGAAAGCAAACTCACACTCAAAAAAGGTGCAACATTCACCCTTAAAGCAACGGTTGTTCCCGAAAACGCAACAAACAAAAATGTTACCTGGTCAACAAGTGACCCCTCAGTTGCAAAGGTATCGGCAGACGGCAGAGTTACTGCAGTGGGCAAAGGTACCTGCGAAATTAAAGTTCACACCAGAGACGGCAACGCAATTGCCCTTTGTGTGGTAACAGTACAGTAAAAAAAGACGGCGAAAGCCGTCTTTTTTGAATTCGGAATTAGTAGCCGGTAGACAGTAGTCAGTAGTCAGTAGTCAGTAGTCAGTAGTCAGGAAACCTTGCCTCTGCCATAGAGTAATGTGACTTAAAAAATTTATGTCAGTTTTTCAGATTATGTTACATTTGATGTTTATGCAAAAAATAAAAACCTGAACCGCTGCGGAAACAACAGACGCAGGCGGGCAGAAACTTCATAAAAGCGATATTGTAGGTAATTCCGCTTGTTCGGAAAAATCAGAGACTTACTCGCTTCGTAGTCTGTTGTTGCAGGCGGAGCGAGAGTATATTAAAAAGCGATAAACTACCGTCAACAAAAAAGAGTGTTTTGCTTACTTTGTCACTCCGGACAAAGTAAGTGCCCCAGCGGCACGAGCGTGAAAACGCTGACAGTTATATTCAAAATAAATTATATAGCACAAGCATCCCCGAAACAGCGATATTGACATTTGTCAAAGAAGGCAGTTTAAATGTTAAATCAGTAGTCAGTAGTCAGTAGTCAGTAGTCAGTAGTTAGTAGTCAGTGTTCCTTGCCTCTCCTCGTGAGGAGAGGTGGCAGTGCGAAGCATTGACGGAGAAGTCTTTTTTGAATTCGGAATTAGTAGTCAGTAGTCAGTAGTAAGTAGTCAGTTTTCCTTGCCTCTCCTGAAAGGAGAGGTGGCAATGCGATGCATTTGTCGGAGAGGGCGAAATTAAAATAACTGTTATTCAGGCATTTTACATCTAGCAAAATAAAACAACCTCTGCACTGCAGAGGTTGTTTTCTCATCTGAATCTGAACATTTTTCTGAATCTTTTCTGCCACACTCTCAGGTAGGTTGTGACGAACTGAGTTATTGCAAAATCGAAAGCAATAAACACAAGGTTTCCGAGCGCAACCATAATGGGCACTATGTATTTCACCCAACTGCCCGTTTCACCCTCAATTCCCATAAACCTGTCAAAAGGCACCATAAATATTTTCGTCATAACAAAAAAGTCAATCACAAGTGCCCCATTGAAAATCAGAAACTTCACCAGATATTCTGCAAAGCGCGGGAGTCGGCTTTCAAGAACTGCTTTTATAACGGGATAATAGCCGAAAAACACCGTATAAAGCACTACGGCTTCTTTGTTGGGAATAAGCAGAAGACCCAACAAAGATGTTGCGGCGTAAATTCCCAGAGCCCATTTTTTGTCAAGTTCAATCACTGCAAAAATTGTGAGCATACCTGCAAAGGCAGGCAGTGTATATGAAAACACTTCAAGCACCGAGGGCACAAGAATGACGACACTCAGGGCAGTGAGCATACCGCCGAGAGCCACTTTCGAACTTTGTTTCATCTTCATAATACCTCTCAGCAGCAGGGGATTAAGTCTCCGCCCATACAGTCGCAGCAGCAGTCGGCACAAAGAAGACCCGTACAGATGTTGCATCCGTCACAGGAACCGCCGTAGGCTGAGCCGCCGCCCGCTCTTCTGTTATCTGTTCTGAAGCCGCCGCTTCTCTGATTGTTCATACGGTCAAAAGCACCTTTATATTCCATATTGCCCGGCTCCATATTGTGTGCCATGGAATAGTAAGAATAAGCCTGCTGAGTCCAGCCTCTTTTGTAGTTCACTTCACCTTTAAGGAAGTACCAACGGGCTGTGCGGATACCCTCGGGCATATTTTCAAGAAGGCTTTCGGCTTCCTCAAGTCTGTTCTGCCTGAGAAGGCTTTCAACTTCACTGTAATTTGCCCCCGAGGTGTATCCCGTGCGGGAATATCCGTTGCCGCCTGCACTGCCTGAAACAATGGCGTCATAGGCTTCGTTGATTTCCTGCATCTTTTTTTCTGCAGAATCCCTGAGGGGACTGTTGATATAGTTGTCGGGGTGATATTTTCTTGCAAGTTCACGGTATGCTTTTTTTATCTGTTCTGCACTTGCGTTTCTTGAAACACCGAGCACTTCATAAGGGTCTCTCATTTTTCACTTTTTCCTTTCAGTATATTGTTCATTACAATTTCCATTCCGTCATAAATAATGTTTTCGCAAATGGGAATAAGAGTTTTGTTTTCTATTTCCGAAAAAGCCTCACAGCACATAGCACTGCTCATATTGAGTTCACCAACTATTTTTTCACGGATATCATCGGTGAAATCACCTTCGCTTTTAATTTTGTATTTGTTCACATAAACATTGAAACTTTTATCTTTAATGTCTTTTTTTATGTCGTCTGCGGCATCGGTGAGATAAACCCATTTGCCCACACCGTAACCGAAACGGTAAATAAGTCCGTCTTTATCGTCAAAACCGTATGCGGTGATTTTTCCGAGGGCATCGGCAGATTCGTGGGCGGCCTTGTCGGTGCAGTCTGTAAGGGATTTTTCCGTCTGAGCCTGCTTTTTCATATTTTCAGATATTATATGTTCAATTTCAGGGAACATTCCTTTTGCTTTTCTGAATTTAAGGGTTGCCCAGGGTAAAATGAGATACATCAGAAGCCTTTTGAAAACATTGCCGTCACTGATGTTGTCTTTCACTTTGAAATAAAACATCATAACAGAAACTGCGGCGGCATAGGTGAACACACTGTCACAGTTTTTGCAGTAGTTGCACCTTTTTGTTATATTGAAAGGGCATCTGCCGCTTCTGAAATCGGGCACTGCAGAAGAAAAGCACATTCTGATAAGCACAAGAAAAGTTATGTCATAACTGAGGGTGAGCCTTGAAAGCACACCGAAGTTTTTGCCCATAGCCCTGCACAAAGAACAGTAAAGCCCTTTATACACTTCATATTCCTTTACCTTCAGTTCGGGCTTATTGATTTTTACATAGCCAAGCACCGTTTATCCTACCTTTTTAATTGATAAAATATTATATATTATTTTACTTATATTGTAAACTATAATATACCAAGTTTAATTTTACTTCAAGTTTTTATTGATTATTTTTATCTGTTATATTATAATATTATCATTGAAATTACCGGAGGATACAATTATGGCTATTATCAAAAAAGATGCGTACTATATGTCATCTACCCTTATCAATAAAATTCACTGCTGCATCTGGCAAAGCGATGAAAAAGAGCCCAAGGGACTTTTTCAGATTGCACACGGTGTTTCCGAACACATTGAGCGTTATGCACCCTTTGCAGAATTCCTTGCAAATGAGGGCTACATCGTTTTCGGTAACGACCACCTCGGCCACGGCAAAAGTGTTGAATCTGAAGACGATTTCGGCTTTTTTGCCGAAGAAGACGGCGACCTTCGTATGATTGACGATATGCATATCCTTTATAACATTATGCACAAAAGATATCCCGACCTGCCCTATTATCTTTTCGGTCATTCAATGGGCTCATTCTGTGCAAGAGTTTATGCAACTGCATTCTATAACGAAATGTCAGGTCTTATCATTTGCGGCACGGGTGAACTTCCCTCAGCGGCAGTTGTGCTTGAAGAGCCCGTAAAATTCCTTTGCAAAAAGATGGGCCCCAGAGCATCGGTACCTGCCTCAATTCTTGATAAACTCAGCAACATTGCAGTTAAAGACGCAAGAACAGACAAAGACTGGCTTTCAAGAAACGAAAAGAATGTTGACGCTTACATAAACGACCCTCTTTGCGGAAATCCCCTCACTCTCGGCGGTGTCAGAGATATCCTCTCTCTTGCAAACACCTGCTGCACAGATGACTGGGCATTCCAGATTCCGCCCTCACTTCCCATTCTTCTCATTTCGGGTGCAAAAGACCCCATCGGTTTCAACGGCAAAGGTGTTATCAATGTCTGCGACAATCTTGAAGCAGCAGGCCACGAGCCCAAGGTAATCCTTTACCCCGGTGACAGACACGAAATCCTTAACGAAGAAAACAACGAGATCGTGTTCGGCGATGTTCTGGACTGGCTTAAAGGAGTTGGCTCTTTATGGTGGATGTGAGAAAAGAGGAAATTCTCAGTCCGCTTCAGAAAAGTTCTCAGCCCGAAAATAAAAGCAGAATAACATCGCGTAATCCGTCAATGGATATTGTGAGAATTCTTGCCTTTTCTTTGGTGGCAAGTGTCCACTTTTTTCTGCAGTCAGAATTCTATACCCTTGAACTTTCAGGCAAACGCCTTTTTGTTATGACGGTTGTGCGTTCTTTCTGTGTTATCTGTGTGCCCCTTTTTATGATTCTTTCGGGGTTTCTGATGAAGAACAAAACTCTCAGCGGCAAATATTACAGCGGTATAAATAAAACTCTTGTAACATATTTTCTTGCAAGTGTTGCCTGTTATCTGTTCTGGGTTTACCATTTTAACGAGCCTCATTCCTTAGGGGACTTTATCGGTGAATTTCTCAATTTCAGGGCGGCAAAATACTCATGGTATATTGAAATGTATATCGGTCTGTTCCTGCTTATCCCTTTTCTTAACCTTGTGTGGAACAATATTCCCGAGCGAAAATACAAAACAGTTCTTATACTGACAATGCTTTTTCTCACCTCAATGCCTCAGGTTATAAATATTTTCGATTTCGGCACTGAAGGTTGGTGGGCAACACCGGTTATTTCCGATTCCTACGACAATATTATTCCTGACTGGTGGACGGGAATTTACCCCGTTACATATTATTTCATCGGCTGTTATATCAGGCAGTACGGCATAAAAATCGGCAAAATTTTAAACCTTGCACTCATTCTGCTTACCACTGTTTTATACGGAGCCTTTTGTTTTTACAGAAGTGCACCGGAACCGTTGGTCAAAGGCAAGTGGCAGACCTACGGTGCCTTGCCCGTTGTGATTATTTCAGTGTTGGTTTTTGTCTTTTTTAAAAACCTTGACCTTACTTTCCTGCCTGAGCGGCTTAAAAAATTCTTAAATAAAGTTTCGGATCTCTGCCTTGGTGCTTATCTTGTGTCAAACATTTTTGATAAACTTCTTTATGAGTTTCTGAACGAAAAAGTGCCCGACATTCCGGAAAGATTCAACTGGTTCATTGTTATAGTGCCCTTGTGCATTGTGCTTTCGCTGGCACTGTCTTTTGTAATCAATGTTCTCACTAAACAGATATTGAATATCCACGGCAGAATATCGGAAAAGATAAAGAAAACAATAAAAAATACGGCAAAATAGTATTGTCCCTCCGGCTCAGTCGTGGGGATTACTGTTGCACGGTGTTAATTGACAGGGTGCTGTTTTTATGATATTATTAAAAAGTATAAAAAACGGAGGATTCGGAAATGTTTTCAAAAAAAGACCTGCAGAAAAAAGAACTGTATGATATCATACCTTCTCAGGAGGCTATGTATCTTATGTATAAATTCGGTCTGCACAAGCAGATGGCGCAGATACCCACATCTTTCACCGTTCCTCAGGATCTGGATTTTGATGTTCTGCAGAAGGCCTTTGAAATTGAAATTCAGCGTAACGACAGCCTTCGCCTGAGATTCATTAAAGATAAAAACGGCGTTAAACAGTATTTCACCGAAAGTCTTACATATAAGGTGCCCACAAAGTATTTCCCGTCATCCGAAAAGCAGGAAGAGTTTTTTCAGAAAGATGCACCGAAAACCGTTGAGTTTATGAAAGGTGAAACTTTCAGAATATATTTCTTTAAAACCAAAGGCAAAGGCTCGGGCATATATTCAAACTTCACCCATCTGATTATGGATGCCATGGGGATTGTGATTTTCTATTATGATCTTATGAAAGTGTACGATGCACTGATGAAAAATCAGCCCTTGCCCGAAAGCCTCGACAGTTACGAAGAATACATAGAAAAAGAACTTCAGAAACTCTCTGACAACAAAAAGAACGAAAAACACGAAAAGTTTTTCCGTGAGTATTTCCTCAAAGGCGGGGAGCCTTTTTATGCGGCAGTTCACGGTATGGATTTTCTTAAAAAGTACCGCATAAAGAAAAAAGACGAATCAATAAGAGTTCCGATGGCATATAATCCTCTTTATGATAAATGTGAGATGGAAGTTTATCACATATCCGCTGAGGATACGGAAAAAATTATCGAATTCTGCACAGAAAAGAAGATTTCACCTGAAAGCCTTTTCCAGTTGGGAATACGCACTCACTGTTCTGCCGTTAACGAAAGAATTGATGATGTGAGTATGATGGCAGTGTGCAACAGACGTTCGGGCAGAAAAAGCAAAAATATGAGCGGTTGCCTTGCTCAGCCACTGATACTGCGTACTATTATATCCGAAGAAAGCACATTCATCGCTGCCGCCGAAGAAATCAGCGATACCCGAATGGCTCTTTACCGCCACGCAGATTATCCTTACACAAAAGCAAGGGATATGTTCCTGAAACTTTTTGATTTCGGACCGATTCAGGGTGCAAACAGTCTGATGTTTTCCTGGTTGCCTCTGCCCACCGACAGTGATTTTCTTGAACTTTCCGAATTCAGAACATATAACCTTGAAAGATATTTCACACCCCTTTATGCCATTGTTATGCCTGCTGCAGAAGATAAGGGTATAAACATTTATTATATGTACCGTGTTAAACTGTCAACGCCGGGACAGATAAAAGCACTTCACAGAAACACCCTCAGAACAATTATGAAGGGTATTGAAAATCCCGATGTTACGGTGAAAGAACTTCTTGATATTTTAAATTGATTATTGTTTCATCAGCAAAAAAATGCTGTCTTACTGTAAAAAGTAAGGCAGCATTACATATTTTTTATGCATCATCCATATACTGTTATCGGGTGATTATATGAAAATCGACAAAAGCAAACTCAAAACTTATATCATTTCAATTCTGATAGCAGAAGCCGTAGGGGGAGTATCAGCCTTTCTCACCAATATGGCAATGGACAGATACGCCATGGCAGAAAAGCCGCCGCTGACACCGCCCGATATCGTTTTCCCCATTGTGTGGGCAATTCTTTATGCCCTTATGGGTATAAGCAGTGCAAGAATATGGTTGTCACCGCCTGCAAGGGCAAGAACTCACGGACTTATAATATACGCACTGCAACTTTTCTTCAATTTTATCTGGAGCATACTCTTTTTCAACTTTCAGGCATACGGCTTTGCATTTGTGTGGCTTGTGGCACTGTGGGCACTGATTATCCTTATGATTGTGAAGTTCAACGAAACCGACAGAATCGCCGCCCTTTTGCAGATACCCTATCTTCTGTGGGTAACCTTTGCGGCATATCTGAATTATATGGTGTGGCAGCTGAATTGAATTCGGAATGCGGAATTAGTAGTCAGGAGTTAGTAGTTAGTAGCAAGGAAGCCTTACCTCTCCCTTTGGGAGAGGTGGCAGCCGTCAGGCTGTCGGAGAGGGCAAATTGAATTCTGCAACGGTCGCCTTTTTTCTTTATCTGTTATCTCTGACTACTGACTACTGACTACTGACTACTGGTTTCTCTCAACTCCGGAGCCATCTGAACTGATTTCTTCCATACAGCACATCGACTTTTCCATATCAACGGTCTTGTCATCAAGAAAAGCAACGCCTTCACTCATAAGCAGATCCCTTTGCACATTTTCTCCGCCGAAAGCAAAGCCTTCCGCCACTCTGCCGTTTTTCTTAACAACTCTGTGGCAGGGGATAACCATCGGTTCGGGATTCACGTGCAAAGCGTATCCCACAACCTGACTCCAGCGGGGATTACCCGCCGCCGCGGCAATCTGGCCGTAGGAAGCAACCTTTCCTTCAGGGATTCTTTTCACAACTTCGTATATCTTTTCAAAGGTATTCATAAAGCCCTCTTTTCACTTTGTTTTTGTAATATTTTATCACAATCTTTCTTTTATATCAAATTTAATTCTTTTTTACACCGAAGATATTGACTGAAAACAAATTTAGTGGTATATTCTGTTTTACAGAGTAGATTTATATGCGTTTCAGTGCCTGAGGGACGGGGAGTTGCCGTCGGGACGAAAAGAGTAATCTTACGGTATATAAATCGCATCCCGCTGTGAAAAAAGGATAATTAAAACAAACTCACTTCCTTTTAATTTTCAGCGAGAGAAAGGAAGTGTTTAATTTTGTCAAAAGCAAAAAATCAGCAGGAAAAAATACTCACCCTTTGTTCCATAGCCCTTTTGTGCGCTATGCAGGTGGTACTTGCAAGGTGGCTCGTAATTCCCATAAGCTCATCACTGAGAATATCCTTCTCTTTCATTCCCGTGGTGATTGCGGCAAGGCGTTTCGGCGTACTCGGCTCAGTGCTTGTTTACGGTCTTGGTGACCTTGTGGGAGCATTTCTGTTCCCCACAACAGGCGGATTTCTCCCCGGTTTTACGGTTACTGCGGCGGTGTCGGGACTCATTTTCGGTCTGTTTCTTCAGAAAAAGGGCGGCGCTGTGAGAATTGTACTTTCCGTTGTGGCAAGTCAGGTTATATGCACCCTTTTAATGAACAGCCTGTGGCTTCATCATTATTACGGAATGCAGCTTCTGCCCCTTATCGCTTCAAGGGCAGTGCAGTGTCTTGTTGTGGGTGCAGTTGAAATTGTGTTTATGATACTTTTCCTTGAAAAAATATGTAAGGCAATTAAAATATCACACCGATAAAATGTAAGAAAGGAGTCTTTTGGGCGGCACTCCGCAAGGAAGTTAAGGTTTTTATCGGCTCTTTTCCGCCAAAAGTTCACGAAAAACTCCCGAAAT
>JAZOAX010000201.1:0-8141 GCA_045595685.1 Acutalibacteraceae bacterium | reverse complement strand
TATTCTCAAGAATGTGAATATGTTGTTCTGTTTTTTTATTCGTTTGAATATTTACATTTTATCTGGCTGCGTACCAGCAGGCTTTTAAGTGCAGATTTATTAAAAGGTATCAATGGATAGAGATACGTGTATCCGTCTATTGTTTTTGTTGTTGCTATTACTGTAAGAACTAATATAAGACCTGCAATGAAGCCCCAAATTTTGAAAAAACCACATAAAATAAGAATAATTGTTCTTGAAATTTTTATTGCATAGCCAAGTTCAAAACTCGGCTGAGTAAAGTTTGAAATTGCCACGAACGCCATAAAAAGAACCACTTCCGAAACAAACCAACCGGACCTGACAGCAAATTCCCCAAGAACCAAAGCACCAACAACACTGAATGAATTACTGAGTGCACTGGGTGTATTCAGAGATGCCAGTCGAAGTGTATCAATTACAAATTCAACAATCAGAAGTTGTACAATTATAGGAACAGTGTTCGGTTCTTCAATCAGCATAAATTTTAAGAAATCAGGCAAATGAATATGATATTCGGTTATCAGATACCATATTGGAATCAGCACCATTGAAAGCGTGAAGACAAGTGCTCTTATAATCCGAAGAAATGAACCTATTACAGGCGGGAAATAATAATCATTGACATCCTGAACAAAGTCAAAGATTCCTGTTGGAATTATCATTGCAGAAGGTGAGCCGTCTGTGAGAATGATTATATTACCGTCGAACAAACAGGCAGCTGCTGCATCCGGTCTTTCGGTATATCTGACTCTCGGAAACGGATTCCACTGTTGGTTGGGTATAAGACATTCTTTCAGGCTTTCCTGACTCATTGCGAGGCTTTTTACTTTTATTGATTTCAGTTTTTTTGTAATTATAGATAACTGTTTTGTATCAACAGCATTTTCAAGATAACAAATTACTACGTCTGTTTTTGATTCCTCCCCTATCTGAAAAGATTTCATTGTAAGGTCAGGATTTCTGATTTTTCTTCTTATAAGTGCAGTGTTAAATATGATGGTTTCAACAAATCCTTCGTGTGATCCTCTGAGAACTTTGTCGGATTCAGGTTCCTGAACAGTTCTTGCAGGATAAGTTCTGCAGTCAATAATAATTGCCTTTGAAAAGCCTTCAACAATTAGTCCCACAGCACCTGAAAGTATGAATGTTATTAATTTGTTTAAATCATTTTCGGTGCTTGATTCAATATATGTGATATAACTGTCAACGAATTCATCAGCATCCGATACTGTATCGATTTTTTCCTTTGTGATGTTAGAGAGATATTCCATCATCTTTTCAAACATTTCGTCTTTTACAAAGCCGTCGATGCAATAAAATGTTGCTTTTCTTTCTCCGATCTTTAACCGTTTAATAATAATATCAAAACTTTCTCCAACCCGAAGTTCAGTATTTATTAAATGTAAATTTTCATTATATCTGTTACTTAATTGTTTCAAAGTAATCACCCGTAACAGTATTTGCAGTTTCCTTTAAAATATGAAAAATCTTTCTCTAGGTGCGGATTTAACCGAAGAGAAAGATTTTGTTTTTTTATTTATATTTTTTTACCGTTATGTGGACTCTGCCTTTTTTGTTTATCCCGATAATTTCACTTAGTATAATTTTTCCTTTTCCTCTGAAGACGATTTTATCTTTTTCACTTACGGGCATATCATGTTTGACAGCTCTTGCTGAATTTACATAAACTATACCTTTATTGATCGCATCACAAGCTATTGTCCTTGAAATATTGAATCCCGATGCAACAATATTATCAAGTCTTAATGATGCAAGAGAAAGAAAAACCTCTTCAGAATTATCATCAAATTCAGGCAGTTCATCAGCATCACAAGTCTCACATACTACTGTTCCTCTTCCGGCTTTGGTAAGGTTTTTACAAATGAACTGTGAAATTGATCTGAGGCAAAAAATATAGCAGTAATCACCGGACAGTATAACGTCTCCAATCATTTCACGTTTAATTCCGAGACCCATCAAAGCACCGAGATAGTCACGGTGTGTTAATATGCTGAATTTATCTTTTTTCGCCCTGATAAGTGCTATAGGGTTTTCATCGGGATATTCTTTGAAATAGTCATTAATATCGCTTATTTCAAAGAGTTTGGGTGCAAATACAACAACAGTTCTTTCAGCCTCGGTATATCCGCCAAAATAATATGTTCTGACATCGGCAGATAATACTTTTTCGGTTGATATTATATCGGACTTTTCATCAATTGAAAAAAAGTTCGTGTATGTAATCATCGAATTATCATAAGCATACTGCTTTTTATCAAGAACTTTTGAAAAAAGTATTTCTTTTTCAGTCATAGTTTACCTCAAAATGAGGAGTGTCAGCGACACTCCTCAGATTACTCCTTGATTATTCTGAAGCATCATATCCTTGATTTTCATAAGTCTTGTTGTGGTGCTTCTTTCATTTTCATCAAGTTTCATTGTTATATATTTGATTGTGTCTGTATAATTCGGTATCATTACGTGTTCAAGAGCATTAACTCTTCTGCGTGTTTTTTCAATCTCGGCAGAAAGCAGCTGACAGGTCTTTTCAGTCTGCGCCAGTTTCAGCATATCGGGCACAAGATCATATAACATTTTAACCGCACTGTCAAGATCGCTTGACGTAAACGCAAAACCGTAGGGATATATATCCTCTTTATCTGCAGTTTTAAACTTCGGAATATATTCGGGTACATTAACACTCATTATATTCTTACTCAGAACTTCAACGCTCATTTTCTGCGGCGGCATCATAAGAGAAACAGAAAGACTTTCTTCACTCATTACACTGCATGCAAGTGAAATATGTTCATTCACCTGAGCAATACCATTTTCAACCTTAATACGAAGTTCCTTGTTTTCACGGACAAGTTCAAGGAACTGCCTCATAAGTTCATCTCTCTTGTCTTTCAGCAGTTTGTGACCTCTGCGAGCAGTGACAAGTTTTCGTTTAAGGTTTGTAAGTTCCATTCTTGTAGGGTTAACATTCATCACTGCCATGTAATCACCTACTTTGCAACATAGTATTCATCAAGGTGTTTGTCGGAAATTCTCTTAAGTTCACTTCTAGGCAGAATTGAAAGAAGTTCCCAACCGATGTTAAGAGTTTCTTCAATGTTTCTGTCGGTATTATTGCCTTGTGAAACATATTTTTCTTCAAATGCTTCAGCAAATTCTGCATAAAGTTTATCAATATCTGTCAGTGCTGCTTCACCGAGGATAACCATAAGTTCTTTTGCATCCTTACCTCTTGCGTATGCAGAAAACAACTGATTCATTGTATCGGAGTGATCTGCTCTGGTCTTACCTTCTCCGATGCCTTTATCCTTAAGTCTTGAAAGTGAAGGAAGAACGTCAATAGGCGGAGTAACACCTTTTCTGTAAAGTTCTCTTGAAAGAATAATCTGTCCTTCAGTTATATATCCGGTTAAGTCAGGAATAGGATGTGTTTTGTCATCTTCAGGCATGGATAAAATGGGAATAAGGGTAATTGAGCCATTTTTCCCTTCCTGTCTGCCTGCTCTTTCATAAATTGAAGCAAGGTCTGTATACATATAACCCGGGTAACCCCTTCTGCCGGGTACTTCTTTTCTTGCTGCTGACACTTCACGAAGTGCATCAGCGTAATTAGTGATATCGGTAAGAATAACCAGAACATGCATACCTCTATCAAAAGCAAGATACTCTGCGGCGGTCAAAGCCATTTTCGGTGTTGCAATTCGTTCAATAGCAGGGTCGTTTGCAAGGTTTGTGAACATTACGGTTCTGTCTATCGCGCCTGTTTCTTTGAAAGATTTGACAAAATAGTCGGATTCTTCAAAAGTAATACCCATTGCGGCAAACACAACAGCAAAATTCTCATCTGTACCGCGTACTTTGGCTTGTTTTGCAATCTGCGCCGCAAGTTCTGCGTGTGGAAGACCTGAAGCGGAAAAAATGGGCAATTTCTGACCTCTTACAAGGGTATTCAGTCCGTCAATAGCTGATACACCTGTCTGAATAAACTCCTGAGGATATTTTCTTGCTGCAGGGTTCATAGGTGAGCCGTTAACATCAAGACGCTTTTCCGGGATAATTGATGCTCCGCCGTCAATGGGTCTGCCAAGACCGTCGAAAACTCTTCCGAGCATATCTTCGGAAACACCCAGTTCCATTTGCCTTCCGAGAAATCTAACTTTGCTTTCGCTGAGATTAATCCCTGCAGAAGACTCAAAAAGTTGAACAAGAACATCAGTGCCGTTGATTTCAAGAATACGGCAACGTCTCTTTTCACCGTTTTTGAGTTCAATTTCACCAAGTTCATTATAAGCAACATTGTCAACGCCTTTTATAAGCATAAGAGGACCTGCAACTTCACTAATGGTTCTGTATTCCTTTGGCATCAGTTATCCTCTCCTTTCAAAGCATTATCAAGTTGTTCTGTCAGTTGTGAAATTAAGGAATCATACCGCTCTTCTATATCATCTTCGGGAAGATATTTGAATCTGCCGATATTCTCTCTTACCGGAATTTTAACGATATTTTCAATATCTGCACCATTATCAAGCGCATCCAGAGATTTATCATAGAATTCACAAACAAGTTTCATCATAAGATGCTGTTTTTTAGCAGATGTATATGTGTCAACTTCGTGAAATGCAAGTTGATGAAGGAAGTCTTCTCTGATTGAACGGGCAGCTTCCATTTTAAGTCTGTCGCCTGATGAAAGAGCATCCATACCCACAAGTTTCACCATTTCCTCGAGTTCTGCTTCCTCTGAAAGCAGTTTCATAATTTTACCTCTGAGTGAAGTCCAGTCTTCAGCAATTTTTTCGTTGAACCATTCACCGAGAGAATTTGAATATAACGAATAACTTGTAAGCCAGTTGATGGCAGGAAAATGTCTTTTATATGCAAGTGATGAATCAAGTCCCCAGAATACCTTAACGATTCTGAGTGTTGCCTGACTGACAGGCTCAGAGATATCGCCGCCTGCAGGAGAAACGGCACCTATAACAGAAAGAGTGCCTATGCGTTCATCTTTACCTGATGCAACAACCTTACCTGCTCTTTCATAAAACTGTGCAAGTCGGCTGCCGAGATATGCAGGGTATCCTTCTTCGCCGGGCATTTCTTCAAGTCTGCCTGACATTTCACGAAGCGCCTCAGCCCAGCGGGATGTTGAGTCAGCCATCAGAGCAACACTGTATCCCATATCACGAAAATATTCAGCAATTGTTATACCGGTGTATATTGATGCTTCGCGTGCTGCAACGGGCATATCGGATGTATTTGCAATAAGAACTGTTCTTTCCATAAGAGATTTGCCGGTGTGCGGGTCAATCAGTTCGGGGAATTCGTTCAGAACATCGGTCATTTCATTCCCGCGCTCACCGCAACCGATATAAACAACAATATCTGCATCAGCCCACTTGGCAAGTTGGTGCTGTGTAACGGTTTTACCGCTGCCGAAGGGACCGGGTATTGCAGCAACACCGCCTTTTGCTATGGGGAAAAGTGAATCAACAACTCTCTGCCCTGTGAGAAGAGGCTCATCGGGTGAAAGTTTTTTCTTATAAGGTCTGCCTTTTCTTACGGGCCACTTCTGCATAATACCGACACCGTGTTCCTGACCTTTTTCATCAAGAACTATGGCAACAACATCTTCAACGGTACAGGTACCACCGGTGATTTCTTTGACAATACCACTGATATAAGGAGGCAGCATTATCTTATGTGAAACAATTTCATTTTCCTGAACCGTTCCGATGATATCACCTGCGTAAATGCGTTCTCCGACACTAACGGCAGGTTCAAAAATCCACTGTTTTTCTCTGTCAAGAGACGGAACCTCAACACCTCTGGGAAGATTGTTTCCGCATTTATGCATAATTTTAACAAGAGGACGCTGAATGCCGTCGAAAATACTACCAATAAGGCCGGGACCGAGTTCAACACTGAGAGGCTCCCCTGTTGTTTCAACAACTTCACCGGTTTTAAGTCCTGATGTTTCTTCATAAACCTGAATAGAAGCCTTATCGCCGTGCATTTCAATTATTTCACCGATGAGTCTCTGTTCGCTTACACGGACAACATCAAACATATTGGCATCTTTCATACCCGATGCCACAACAAGAGGACCGGATATTTTTGTAATAATTCCATTATTCATCATATCACCTGTTTCTTCACAAATTTGTGAATGATATTTATGAGAAAACTCATAAAATCTGAGAGCCTACTGCCCTTTCAACACTATCGTAAACCGAACTCATACCTTCACCTGTATTTCCGATCAATCCGGGAATGAGAATGATTGCCGGGGTAACTTCGTCTTTATATCGGGAAATCTGATTTTTCAAAGAAGATGCATGGGACTCGGTTATAAATATAACAGCATAATTATCTGAAGCAAGTTGTTTTAACTTTTCTTCTGCCTGCTCAGTGCTTTCAACAGGAAAAACATCCATACCGACGGCTGCAAAACCGCATATGCTTTCTCTGTCTCCGATAACTGCAATTTTATGCATTCGCAACTCTCACCCTTTCTCTGATTTTTTCTTTAGATAAACCTGAAAGTTTTGAATTCATTATTATTCGTATATTTTTTATTTCTGTAGTTTTTAAATAATAATATGCGCATACGGGAGAAAATCCAAAGGCGGTGTATTTAGCGTCATCAGCAATTTTCAAAACCGATTCGTCGCACCATTTATCATATAAAACGGGATCTGACAAGTATAGCTCAACTCCGTCGGAATATTTTCCGGAAAGCAGATAATCTTTAAGTTTTTCTTCGTCTGTTACGCAAAATTCGATTAATTTTTTTCTGTCGAGATAAGTGCATTCTGAAATTGCACTCTCCGCAAAATCAATATTCTTATGTGTTGCAGAACATCTGAGCGCAATTTTTATGTTAGAAGTATCTGCAATAAAACTGCAAATTTCTGAAAAAATCTTATTGTTTTTCTTATACGATGCAAAACCGTATAAAATATCCAACGCAATTTTGTCAATCATTATATCGGCAATCTGTCCGTTTTCGGTTTTGTTGGCCATATCATAAGCATTCTGAACGCATATACCTGTTTCTTCAGAAAAAATATTACTGAAATCTATTGTTTTAACTCTGTTTGCAAGTTCTTTTAAATCCAGAGTTGTCGGATAAACATAAAGATTTTCAGGGCTGTTCGAAGTAAGTGCGCATTTAACAGAAACTTTGATATTAAACAAATCGTTAAGTATGCAAAGGTTCGCAAGTGCAGTTTTATCAGGGACACAATCTGAAAGAAATGTCCACAAACCAATGCTTTGCACTTTTAATGCTTCATTAACACTCTGTTCGGAGTCCATCCAACCCTTTTCTGTAAGCATACGGACAGATTCCTTATAACCCGAGCATTCAATAAGTCTGTACATAAACTCAGATGAAAGCAGTTCAGTTTCTTTTGCTCTAATCCGTGCGACGCAATAAGCATAATTAGTATCTTTCATAATGCTCCTCCGTCAGTTGAAAAGAACACTGCTCAATGAATCTTTAAGTTTATCCATTGCTTCATCAAACACTGCTTTCAGAACACAATTAACTTCAAAGCCGTCGTATCTGAGAATAAAACCGTTCTCTATACTCACAGGCTCATCAGAAATATGAACTGCAGCAGTTTCGTATACAAGAGAGTTGATTTCATCTTCAAAACCGGCAGGGAGTCTGCTTAAATCATAACTGTTGAAATGCATTACGCACTCACCTGGCTGAACATTTTTAACACATATATTCATTAAAAGTTCAAAGTATTCTGTGTCGGAAAGACGCTCAGTTTTAAGATATGCAGCAGATATAATATCGTTAAGAATAGCGTTTCTTATTTCAAGATATCTGTTTCTTGTTATTGATTCAGCAGTGCTTTTTGCAACAGCAATTTTGCGTGCTGCTTCTGTTTCTGCCTGTTTTATAATTTTATCTGCCTGAGAATTTGCTTCAACTCTTGCTTCGGAAAGTATAGACTTAACTTTTTCTCCGGCGTCATCAATAATTTTACGGCTGTTCATTTCAGCCTCAAGCAGAATTTTTTCGGTTATTTTATCAAGACCGGTCATTGTTTCATCTCCTTACAGTGAAAACTTTCTCAGTAATATCATCC
>JAZOAX010000200.1:0-7126 GCA_045595685.1 Acutalibacteraceae bacterium | reverse complement strand
GTTAAAAATGCTCGAAATCCGCAAGGATTTCTGTGCTTTTTGCCTTGTTCTGCAAACAAACTATCTGAATTTTAAGGTGCAAAGCAGTTTTTATCGAGAAATTTTTCGATTAAAGGAAATGACAAAACTCCCGTAATACTCTCGTATTTCGGGAGTTTTTCGTGAACTTTTGGCGGAAAAGAGCCGATAAAAACCTTAACTTCCTTGCGGAGTGCCGCCCAAGATGTCAGGGATTTTATTAATAACATTAAACATTGAAAAGGAAGTGGACAATATCGCCGTCTTTCATAACATATTCCTTACCTTCACTCTTAACAAGGCCCTTTTCCTTTGCTGCTGCAAGAGTTCCGCAAGCCATAAGGTTTTCAAAAGAAACAACTTCCGCTCTGATGAAACCTCTTTCAAAGTCGGAGTGAATCTTACCTGCCGCCTGAGGAGCCTTTGTGCCCTTTCTGATTGTCCATGCTCTTACTTCGGGCTGACCTGCAGTAAGATATGAAATAAGACCTAAAAGGTTATAACTTCTCTGAATAAGAAGGTCAAGACCGCTGTTTTCTATGC
Source organism: Acutalibacteraceae bacterium (assembly GCA_045595685.1). Classification (GTDB taxonomy): domain Bacteria; phylum Bacillota; class Clostridia; order Oscillospirales; family Acutalibacteraceae; genus UBA6857. Next base: position 6,565 of record JAZOAX010000200.1, on the reverse strand, counting down.
CAAGGTCTGTGAGGAACATTTCTTTGTCTTCCTGTGAAAGTGATGAGATTTCAGCCTCTAGACCTGCACAGATAGGAAGTACCTCTGAGCCTTCCGCTGCAGCAATTTCACAAACTGCCTTGTAATTTTCGTTGGTATCGATACCTGAAACAAAGTCTGCCTCGCTCATATTACAAGCGTAAATCACGGGCTTTGATGTGAGAAGTGCAGATTCGGCAATAATCGCGGCTTCTTCTTCGTCACATTCAACACTTCTTGCAGGTTTTTCGTTTTCAAGTGCCTCTTTAACTCTTTTGAGGAACTCAACCTGTGAAGCAAGGCTCTTATCACCTTTCATCGCCTTCGTTGTTCTGTCAATTCTTCTGTCAATCATTTCAAGGTCTGAAAGAATGAGTTCGAGATTGATGGTTTCAATGTCTCTTTTTGCATCAACATTGCCGTCAACGTGGATAATGTCATCATCTTCAAAGCAGCGTACAACGTGGATAATAGCATCAACTTCACGGATATGTGAAAGAAATTTATTACCGAGACCTTCACCCTTTGAAGCACCTCTTACAAGACCTGCGATATCCACAAACTCAATTGTTGCAGGGGTGAATTTTACAGGGTTGTACATATCTCTGAGTTTGTCAAGTCTTTCATCGGGCACTGCAACAACACCCACATTGGGCTCAATTGTGCAGAAAGCATAGTTTGCAGACTGTGCGCCCGCATTGGTTATTGCATTAAAAAGTGTACTCTTGCCTACATTGGGCAAGCCAACTATACCAAGTTTCATAATTAATTTTAACCTCTTTTAGAATTCGGGGTTCGGAATTCGGAATTCGGATTTATTTCCGAATCATAAATTCTTTAACCGAAGGTATTTTTTTTACATTCTGAAATGTTTTTCTGATTTAAAACAGAATCGGAACACTGTGAATTCTGCGGAGTAAGAGTTCCCGAAGTATCAGGTCTCCCCGCAATTCCGAATTTGTCAGGCTGTTGCCTTACAGAGTGCCTGTTCAATATCAGCGATAATGTCCTCAACATCCTCAATACCGACGGAAAGGCGGATAAGGTCGCTCTTAACACCGGCTTCAATAAGCTGCTGCTCTGAAAGCTGACGGTGAGTTGTTGATGCAGGATGAAGCACACAGGTTTTTGAGTCTGCAACATGAGTTACGATGGAAGCAAGTTTAAGTGAATCCATAAACTTTGTTGCGGCTTCTCTGCCGCCCTTTACGCCGAAGGAGATAACACCGCAGGTACCCTTGGGCATATATTTCTTTGCAAGGTCATGCTGTGCATCACCGGGAAGGCCGGGATATGACACCCATGAAACCTTATCACTCTGAGAAAGATATTCCGCAACCTTAAGAGCATTGCTGCAGTGTCTTTCCATACGAAGTGCGAGGGTTTCGAGTCCAAGGCCCAGAAGGAATGCATTCTGCGGACCGGGAATTGAGCCGAGGTCACGCATAAGCTGAACAACAGCTTTTGTGATATATGCACCTTTGCCGAAACGCTCGGTATAAGTGATGCCGTGATAACTGTCATCGGGAGTTGTAAGGCCGGGGAACTTATCGTTCTGAGTCCAGTCAAAATTACCGCTGTCAACAATAACGCCGCCAACCTGAGTTGCATGTCCGTCCATATACTTTGTTGTGGAGTGAGTTACGATATCAACACCGTGTTCAAAAGGACGGCAGTTAATGGGTGTGGGGAAGGTATTGTCAACAATAAGGGGTACTCCGTGACGGTGTGCTGCATTTGCAAACTTTTCAATGTCAAGAACATTGAGAGAGGGATTTGAAATGGTTTCACCGAACACAGCCTTTGTATTTTCTTTAAATGCTGCTTCAAGTTCTTCTTCACTGCAGTCGGGTGTTACAAATGTGAACTCAATGCCAAGTTTTCTCATTGTAACATTGAAAAGGTTGAAGGTACCGCCGTAAATTGCAGTTGAAGAAACAACGTGGTCACCTGCGTGGCAGATGTTGAAAATTGCAAAGAAGTTTGCGGCCTGGCCTGATGATGTAAGCACTGCGGCAACGCCGCCTTCAAGGTCTGCAATTCTTGCGGCTACTGCATCGTTGGTGGGGTTCTGCAGTCTTGTGTAGAAATAGCCTGATGCTTCAAGGTCGAAAAGTTTGCCCATTTCAACGCTTGAATCATATTTATAAGTTGTGCTCTGGCAGATGGGAATCTGTCTGGGTTCGCCGTTTTTGGGTGTGTAGCCTGAATGGATACACTTTGTGGCAATTTTATATTCACTCATGGTTTTTTCCTCTTTTCTCTGAGAATTTATGCGGAATATTATTTATCGGTTTATTATAGTATAATTAAAAGTATAAGTCAAGTTAAAAATAAATGCTTTTGGTCATCACAGATATTGTCACTTTACACAAAATCAAAGTACCTTTTTTGTGCCTTAAAATAGGCCTTGACGCCGGTATTTTGCCTGTTTGTTACACTTTTACACTTTATTAGGGTAAATAATACACAAACAATTGTGTTATTATTCACAATTTTTCTATAGTAACCTTTGTTTATGTTGACATAATTTAACAAGAATTGTATAATAGTTAGAAAGCAGTGAAATCAAAACGCTTATATATGAGGTGATTTTTTTATGAATAGAGTTTATAATTTTTCAGCAGGTCCTTCAATGCTTCCTATGGCAGTGCTTGAAAGTGCACAGAAAGACCTTATCTGCTACGGTGACAGCGGTATGTCCGTTATGGAAATGAGCCACCGTTCCCCCGAATATGACAGAATCATCAAAGATGCTGAAGCACTTCTTCGTGAGATTATGAATATCCCCGATAATTACAAGGTGCTTTTCCTTCAGGGCGGTGCTTCAACTCAGTTTGCGGCAGTACCTCTTAACCTTATGAACAAGAACAAAAAGGCTGATTACATTCTTTCAGGTCAGTTCTCAACAAAGGCATTCAAGGAAGCTCAGAAATACGGTGACGCCGTTGCAGTTGCATCTTCAAAAGATGTCAACTTCTCCGAAATTCCCGAAACAGCAAGAGATACTTTCCGCCCCGATGCAGACTATGTTCACATCTGCTTCAACAACACAATTTACGGCACAAAGTATAACTATATCCCCGACACAGGCGATATCCCCCTTGTTGCAGATATGTCATCGTGCATTATTTCCGAACCCGTAGATGTTACAAAGTTCGGCCTTATCTATGCAGGTGCACAGAAGAATATGGCTCCCGCCGGTCTCACCCTTGTTATTGTGCGTGAAGACCTTATCGGTAACGCCAGAGAAGATACACCCGCAATGCTTGATTACAAACTTATGGCAGAGGGTGAATCAATGTATAACACACCTCCCTGCTGGTGCATTTATGTTGCAAAACTCGTTTACGAATGGATAAAGGACCTTGGCGGTCTTTCAGAAATGAAGAAACTCAACGAAAAGAAAGCGGCTCTGCTTTATGATTATCTTGACAGTCAGGATTACTACATTGCACCCGTAAAGAAAGAAAGCCGTTCAATGATGAACGTTACCTTTGTAACCGGCAATGCAGACCTTGACAAGAAGTTTGCTTCAGAGGCTTCTGCCGCAGGGCTCAAAAACCTTAAAGGCCACAGGAGTGTCGGCGGTATGAGAGCATCAATCTACAACGCAATGCCCTATGAAGGTGTTGTGACTCTGGTTGACTTTATGAAGAAATTTGCCGAAGAAAACCCCAAGGCATAAAGGAGCGAAAAAACGATGAAAATAGTAAGAACTATGAATAAAATTGCCGAGATCGGTCTTAATGAACTCGACAGGAACAAATATGCAATTTCAGACACAACAGAAAACCCCGATGCCATTATGGTGCGCTCTGCAAACCTTCACGATATGGACTTCGGCTATAAACTCACTGCCATTGTGCGCTGCGGTGCAGGTGTTAACAACATCCCCGTTGACCGCTGTGCAGAAAAGGGTATTGTTGTTTTCAATACACCCGGTGCAAACGCAAACGGTGTTAAGGAACTCACAATTGCTGCACTGCTTCTTGCTTCAAGAAACATTATCGGCGGCATTGAATGGGCAAACACTCTTTCAGGCGAAGTTGCAAAACAGGTTGAAAAGGGAAAAAGTTCTTTCGGAGGATGTGAAATCCTCGGCAAAACCCTCGGCGTTATCGGTCTTGGTGCCATCGGCGGTATGGTTGCCAACACTGCAAAAAGCCTCGGTATGAAAGTAATCGGTCACGACCCCTTCATTACCATCAGCGCTGCGTGGCATCTTTCAAGATCTATTGCTCAGGCCTCCTCCTACGATGAAATTTATGAAAAGGCAGATTACATCACTCTTCATGTTCCCGCAACAAAAGACACAAAAGGTATGATTAACAAAGACACCATAGAAAAAATGAAAGACGGTGTTAAAATCATCAACCTTTCCCGTGCAGATCTTGTTAACACCGAAGATATGAAAGCAGCCCTTGAAAGCGGTAAGGTAAGCGCTTATGTTACAGACTTCCCCACAGAAGACACAATCAACTGCAAGGGTATTATCACTATCCCTCACCTTGGTGCATCAACTCTTGAATCTGAAGACAACTGTGCTGTTATGGCGGCTCACGAACTTGACGATTTCCTTCAGAACGGCAACATCACAAACAGTGTGAACTTCCCCTCAATTTCATTGCCCTATTCAGGCGGCGGACGTCTTCTTATCCTTCACAAAAATGTGCCTAACATCATCAGTCAGATCACCTCAAACATTTCAGCAGAAGGCATCAACATTGACAATATGGCAAACCGTTCAAAAGGTGACTATGCCTGCACCCTTATTGATATGCCCGACCATGCAAGTGACAAACTGATTGAAAAGATTTCGGAAATTGACAATATTATCCGCATAATCAAGGTTAACTGAAATTACTGAACAAAAAGAGCCCTTGGGTGACACTTCGTGAAGAAGTTCTGCCCAAAGGCTTTTTTATTTGGTTTCTTCTGTGAAAAAGCACTCGATATTATCCCACTCAAAAGCGAACGCGAGTTCGCCTTGCTGATATCTTACAACCTTGCCTTCAGGCAGAAGTATTATCACTTCTCCGTCTGCGGCACAGCCGAAAACAACTGCGTTTCCGGGTATTATATCCGTATTTTCAAGGCTTTGCGCTTTATGGAAAGTTTCTGTTTCTTCCACCGCCTCTTTAACACTGAAAAAAGTGTATTCATCTGAAATTGCACCGCCGTTTGCCGTTTTATAATAAGGTATCAGCCTTTCATCCAAAGCAGCGTTCAAAACCTTTTCCGAGGCTCTTTTTCCGAAATATTCGCCGTTTTCTTTTTTTGCATTACGGAGTATCTGCAAAGCGGTCTTCTCAGTGGCGACTCTTTTCGGTTTTACCTTTTTGCAGTGCTTTTTATATTTTGCTTCAATCTCATCTTTAACTTTCTGCGTCACGGGAGTAAACTTTCCGCTTTCCATTCTGATTAAAGGCTTTGCCTGCTGCACGGTAATATTATCGCTTACAATTATCGGCACAAAGTGTTCGGGTTTAAGAAAACCTTCTTCAATCAGAAAGTCGCGGCAACGCTTTCTTGCAAGCAGTCTGTGGTGCCGTGTCAGTGCCGAGTATATACCTGCAAAGTCGCAATCGGGAAGAAGGGACCTTTCCACAGCCAGAGGCAGACTGAAAGTGAGTGCATTGCAGTTTTTTGCAATGACACGTGAACTCTCAGTTAATAAATCAAAATCTTTTGCCTTAATGTCATTATCGAGTCTGTCATATATGTTTTCAAAGCACCACGGAATCATAACTTTCGGGAAGGCTTCATAATACTGCGCTGCTTCAAATCTGCCGACATCGGGAATCCACAGAAACTCTATACCGCTGAAACCCTTTTCGCATACGGCTTTCATAACATCTTCTCTGAAGCAGGAAAAATCACACAGTGTTCTGTCAGTCACCGCAATGTTGCGTGGCATTGCATAGCCGCGGATATTACAAAGATAAAATGTTTTTTCTCCGTCTTCATAGTTTTCCCTTTCCGTAGGCTGTGACGCCCACGAAAGAGGTACGCCCTCAATCTCATACCATTCACTTTCATATTCGGGTCCGAGTGTTAACTCGTATGTGCCCCTTATGCGCATTTTTTCGGTTTTAGCCTTTGCAAAGAGAGTTTCAAGTTGTTCCGCAGACGGATTATCAATCTCACTCCAGCCGACACTGTCACCCTTGAGCCCAAGTTCTTTAAGAAATCTTCGTGAAGCGGCATAACAATCTTCATCACGAAAGCGCATAGAGTCAGGTATAAAGATAAATTTTTCTTTTATGTACTTTTCTTCAATCTGCTTTTTGCAAAGAGTAATCATTAAATCACCCACCTTATGCTTGTCAACCTATTATAGCACATTAATCCATATAATTAAAGTCATTTTATTGACAAAACATATCCTGAAGTAATATAATAATGTAACTGCTTTTTATTTGTTCCGTCCGGACTGAAAATGTCAGACCGACAGTACAAATAAAAAAACCCGCCCACCTTAGTGAACGGATTTTTGCTTGGTGATCCATCGGAGATTCGAACTCCGGACACCTTGATTAAAAGT
>JAZOAX010000199.1:0-6507 GCA_045595685.1 Acutalibacteraceae bacterium | reverse complement strand
CAGCCTCACCCGTGAGACCAACACCTTTTGCAGAGCCGATACCGGCAAGACCAACTGCAAAAGCAGCACCTAAAATTGCAAAGAAAAGACCTAAATTACTCATATTTTTTTTCCTCCTTGACGGTGAAGTATTTTGAATTAATTTTCAAAGGCTCAAAAACTTTACCTGAGCCTTCATAGAATTTTGAGAAGAATTCGACATATTGCAGTCTGTTTGTGTGAACATAAGTTCCGATAAGATTAATGGCAATATTTATTGTGTGGCCTAAAAGGAATATAAGGATAAATATAACTATATTTCCCGGCATTGCAGCAAGAAGATTAACAGCACTTGCAACGACACCTGTAACAAGACTCAGGGCAAGCAATCTCGAGTACGAAAGTATATCACCAACATAGCCTGTTGTAACAGTGTAGAGCGTGTAAAGTCCCCCACCGAATTTTCCGATAATACTTTTTGAACTTCTGCCGCCTGTCAGTATAATCAGAACTGCTCCGACAGCAAGTAACGGTCCACCAAGTTTTGAAACTGCAGGCGAGACATCTACAATGAGTCCTGCACCGAGGATTGCAAAACCGGAAACGAATACAATAATCGGTACGGTGTCACAGAATGCGGCAAGATAATGTTTTTCTTTAAACAGCATAAAAAAGCGTATTGCAAGACCGGTAAATAACTGTATTATACCGAATCCGAGACAGTAGATAAGCAAATCCATACTGTTACTTATCGGATCCATCCATATTGCTAGATCAGGACCTGATTCGTGTCCGAGGAATTCTGTTGCGATAATCGGTATTAGATCACCGAACCAACCGCCGAACATCGCTCCCCAGAACACGGTTGAAATTCCACAAAAGAACACCATATTTGAAAATTTCAGTGAGTTGCCGCGGACTTTGAACTTTGCTCTTGCAACAAGAGAAAATATAATCATCAGTATTCCGTAACCTGCATCTGAAAGCATAAAACCGAAGAAAACATAATAGAAAAATGCCATAATCGGATTTGGATCGATATCCCTGTTTGACGGTGAAGAATACATATTTGTTATACTCTCAACGCCACCGCCGAACATACCGTTTTCAATAAGAACCGGAACATCTTCGTTTTCATAATCCGGCTCAGACACTTCCATCTGACAAGTGAATTTCTGCTCAATTGCAAATTTAACTTCTTCACTTATTCTTTCGGGCATATAGCCGCTTACAACGAAGGCTGTTTCTGTAGATGCAGTTTTCTGTACAGCGTCGTATTTATCTCTTTGAGTAGTGTAATAATCACACAAAAACCTTAAATTTTCATATTCATCGGAATATTTCTGAATTTTGTTGACATTAACGCTATACTCAAATTCACACTCTTTAATTATATCTTTGTATTGTTCGATTGTTTTGGAAGGTAAAGATTGTGAAATTTTATCAGGTTCAGTAAAACCGATTTGCCTTAAAACTTCTTCAACTTTGCTGCTTTGTGAACGGTGGCAGATTATTACAGCACAAGTGAAGAGTTTCTCTTTGCTGATAACTTCAACAGCAACACAGTCGAGTTCACTGTCTGCATCTGTAATCAGTTTCAGAATATCTTCTTCACTGATTTCTCTGCTGAATGTACCGATAAAAATATCTGTGGTCAGTGTTCGCCTTGAAGCCATCGGAATATCAAGATTTTTCCAGCACTCGTGATACTTAATCAGAGCATTATATTCTGCTATTGTTTCTTTCAACCTGACATTTGCAGAATCAAGAGCAAGAATATCAAGGCATATCTGATTGAATTTATCTGATTTATCGCAAAGAAGTTTATATTCATTGTAATCAATTTCTTTGAAGTCGACAAAAGAATCAACAAATGACTTTTTTATATTACAGTGTTTTTCGAGTATCTGAACACTTTTTTGCGCTCTTTCATACTTTCTTTCATATTGTGAAACAATAGAAGATGTATCATACTTAAGAAGCTCGTCACTATAGGAGTTTTCAAGTTCAACTTTACCGATTTTCTGAAGAAAATCCATTACACGTTTACTTTCACTTAAAAGCGACACAACTTCAAAGTGCACTAGTTTGATTTTTGCCAAAGCAACACCCCCTTTATATTTAAGGATAATCAATATGTCATTCGGACAACAGGTCAAGCACCATATTTATTGCCATTTCATACTGTTTCTCAGTGTCGGTTATTGATTTTTTCTCCCTGAGTTCAGCAAGTTTTTCTGCTTGCTTTATTATACCTGAAGCAGAATACTCGGCATCAGTGAGAATGATATTAGCCTGATTATGCGCCTGATCTACAGCTGTTTTAATTATGATGTCAGCCTGTATCTGTGCATCTTTTACGATTTTTTCGGCATTTTTTCTTGCCTCATTCTCAATTTCACGGCCCTTTGCTTCTGCTTTCATTATTGTTTTAACCATTTGGACAGCCAAGATGTATAACACCTCCGTATGAATTCAGTTCAAAAACAAAATTACTAATAACTCCCGCCAGAACTTCTTTTGAAGATTCATCTTTATAAAGTATGGCTGAAACTATGAACAACATTACAAGTGCAAGCGCAATAATTGCAAGAACAAGGAGTTTTTTGAGTCCGTCATTATTTGCTTTTTTGACAGGTTTTTTAATTTCGGGAAGTTTTTCGTATTTAAATACTTTTTTTCTTGCTGTTTTCTTAGTTTTATAAGGTGAAGTAATTTCAGGAATCTGTATTTCTTCTTTGATTGACAATGAAGGCGTTACATCTTCGGGTTTCTGAAAAGATGCTTCAACATCGGGAATAATTACATCTTCTTCACCGTTTTCGTTGCTTTTTGAATACACTTCATCGTACTTTGGCTCTTCGAAAGGTTTGTTTGCAAGAGCGTTCTTCAGGTCAGACAACATCTGTTCCGGTGAAAAATAACGCTTGTTGGGGTCATAAGCACAAGCCTTTCGGATTATGCGCCACAAGTCGTCGCTGGCAAAAGCAGGTTTAGGCATATCTTCACCTGCAAGACGCTTTTCAACTGAGTTGTTAAGTGAATTGACTGTAACATTTTCCGGATACGGCTCTGTAAACGGTAGTCTGCCTCTGTTGGTAAGCATATAAAGAATAAGTCCTAAAGAATATGTGTCTGCAGTGCAGTTTATGTTACCTGTTCTGATAAATTCGGGAGCCATATAATACTGTGTGCGTTTGAAAGCAACAGATGTTTTGGCAGGCTCAAGATAACTGAATGTGCCGAAGTCACCGAGTTTACATCTGCCGTCAACATCAAACAAAATGTTTTCAGGTTTAAGGTTAGGATAAATATAACCGAAAGTGCGGCATTTACAAAGAGATTTGCAGACATTTATTCCAAGACGCAGCGACTCATCAAGTGTGAAAGAAAATTCTTTTAAAAGTTCGGTCAGAGATTTTCCCTGTTCGAGTTTAATTAGAATAAGTCTGCCCTTTCCGTCACTTGCTTTACGTAGTTCAACATCTTCGTATTTGATAAAGAATTTGCCGTTATCAGATGATTTTACTTCTTTAATATTGTTAAGAATATTGTTGATTATGTTGTCGTAATATTCTTCTTCAGTATCGGCAGTAATATTTTCTGAACCGAAAAGTTTTCTTTCGTTTCTGTTTTCTCCGAGTCTTATAATTTTCAGAACAGAATTATCTCTGCTGCCGTCATAGTTTTCTTTATATATTGTAAACACTTTTCCGTCTGTTCCGTTTCCGAGCTGTTTGTCGGTATACCATTGACCGAAAACAGGATTCAATGAATTTGACATATCTTTTCTCCTTATAAAATTTATAATATATTTCGATTAAATGCATATCATATAACCATAGATAATGTATTATAACATATAATAGGTGTAATTGCCAAGTTTTTTTATTATTTTTTCAAATTATTATTTTACATCTTTTATTGACAATCAGAGATTAAATTATTACAATATAGATAAAGATAATAATTATGAAAGGAAAGCCTTTTGGGCGGTAAAAAACTGAAATGAGTGACGAACTTAATATGGATATGGACATTGTGAGTGTTGTTGATGAAGACGGCACAGAACATCTCTTTGAAGAACTTGACAGAATAGAAACAGACAACGGAAACAGATATGTTGCCCTCATTCCTATTTATGATGACGAAGTTGAAATTCTTGACGATGACGGTGATGTACTTATTCTCAAAGTTCTTGAAGAGGACGGAGAAACTTACCTCGTTCAGATTGAAGATGAAAAAGAATTCAATGAAATTGGTAATATTTTTGAAGACAGACTCATTGAAAAATACGAAGCAGAAGATTCAATAAAAGAATAAAATACTGCCTGCTGTGTTCGACAACAATGATCGTTATAACCCAACAAGTTATTAAACGGAGAGACGCTTTGTCAGCGGATTGCAGACCTCCCGCTCAGGCGGACGAAGGGAGCGTGAACCTGACTCGCAATCACCACCCTGCTTCAGAGCAGGTTATACACATCATTAACGGCACGGCGGGTCTAAAAAAATACAGAGTCAACACGGAAAAACCGTATTGACTCTTTTTCTTATTTGTTTGGATAGTGATTTTTAAGACGCTCATATTCCTCTTCGCTTATTTCAAGAATATTTCCGTGCTTAAAACCGTACGGGAATGAAAATTCTTCTTTGCACATTCTGAAGTTTGTATCGCCCGGTTTCTCGCTTACAAACGGAATATAACCCATTTTTTCTCTTTCACAGCCGAAGTAGTCAAGCATCAGACACCATCTTCCGTCAGGCAGAACATAAGTTGTTGCAGCCTCATAACTGCCCGGCTTTTCAAGTTGAGACATCAGATTCTGGAAATCCTGATTATGTATATACGGCCCGTAAAGATCATCGGAAACGCCGTGCATATTCATACCCGGATTATTGGCGTTTTTATAAAACAGATGATATTTACCGTCAATCTTTTTTATATGTGTATCGAGAATTTCATTGGGTTTTGTGAAAAAAAGTTTAGGTTTTGAAAAAGTTTCAAAATCCTTTGTTACAGAATAATAAATGGACATATGTTTATAATTATCCTGCGCTACCGTGGAGCCCCAATGAATAAGATACTCCCCTTCTGTTTCGTCATAAAACACTTCGGGAGCCCACATACAACCGAAATCATCTCTGCCGACAGGAATTATCTTCTGTTCGGAAAAATTGATAAGGTCATCCGATTTCCAGAAACAAAAACCTTTACTGCCTGTTTTATTCACAACGCTCCAGTCTACCTGATAATTCTCGTCAAGGCGGTATGAAATTGACTCATCTGTTGTAAGTATTACAAATCCGCCCTTTTTTAGTCTTACCAATTCAATATCCCGGCAGCCCTTCATGCTGATTGTGCTTTGAAGAATCGGCTCTCCGTTATTGAGTATTTCCCAATTATATCCGTCTTTACTTACAGAAAAATAGACTTGTTCACCGTCGGGTGTGATTTTTTCTCTGAAGTGGGCGAAAATATAAGGCATAGTAATCTTCCTTTACATTTATTTTAAAGAATTATACCATTTATTGTGTGCTTTTTCAATACATTTGTGCTATTGACAAAGCACTGTTTTTTTGATAGAATACAGAAGTTAAAATTTTACGGAGAGTTGTCCGAGTGGTCGAAGGTGCAGCACTCGAAATGCTGTGTGGGGAAACTCACCCAGGGTTCGAATCCCTGACTCTCCGCCAAAGAACAACCGCAACTTTGATACAAGTTGCGGTTATTTTATTTTTATGGTATAATGAAGAAAAAGGCGGTGATTGTGTGAATTTGGTACAAGAATATCTATCATTGGTAACAGATGTTGTGTCTTCTAAAGAATTTGATGAAAATGAATATTTTGACGGTTACTTGAAAGAACACAACCGCAAAGTAACCAGGATGCGTATGATTGCTACTGAAATTGAGCAGAAATATCCGGAACTTAAAAGCGAATTTTGCAAAATGCTTTCTCACGAAAATACCGGCGTCCGAATTTGGGTCGCACACCATATTCTTGAGGTTATGAACTGCGACAAGTCTCACAGAAAAGCCGCTTTGAAAGAAATTCGATATAACGCAAGAACAGATAAAACTGCGAAAGGCTTTGGTGAAAAAATGTGGTTGAAGGATTGGTATAAGACACATCCAAAGGACAGATGGATATAAATGTAACATCCTAAAATGACTTTGAACCGCTATTTTTTTATTCATAGTAACATTACAGTTAAACCATTCATAAAATAAAAACGCTGTGCATTATACACAGCGTTTTTATTATTTTTCTTCATCATTAACAACTTTTCTCTCACCGAAAAGCAGTGAAATACACCAGATTGCACCTAAAGCAACAAGAGTGTATATGATTCTCGAAATAATGGCACTCTGACCGCCGAAAATCCAGGCTACAAGGTCAAATTGGAAAATACCGATTAGACCCCAGTTAATACCGCCGATGATAGTGAGAATTAAAGCAATTTTATCAAGCATCTTAAGTCAACTCCTTTTGTGAATATTATGGACTGAATTAAGCGCTTTAT
>JAZOAX010000198.1:0-7647 GCA_045595685.1 Acutalibacteraceae bacterium | reverse complement strand
CAACATCTTTCATAAAACTGCCGTTAAAAAGAGAAGTCCATGTAAACACCGGCTCAGATGCAAGAACTCTGTTTTCACTTTCAGAAAATTCTCTGTCAGATGAAACTAAGCCATACAAACCCAATCCTGCAGTAAGGATGCAGAATACACAGGTAAGTACCACGGCTACAGTTCTGACAAATGCTTTTTTGCCTGAGCCTGACGGTACCGCATTATTCTGTTCATATTTTTGTTCGGGTTGACTATTCATAAAAACTAATTCACCTTAAAATCTGAAATATAAGAAAGGATTATATGTCTCACTGATGAGGTATGCAATGCAAAGAATAAAAATCAGAGTGTAACCTGCACTTTTACACACAACAAGTGCATATTTATTTCTGAGGTCAGGTACTTTTTCAAAGAAACCCGAAGCGGAAAGGCACATAATTATAATGCCGAATCCGTAGGACATAAGAAGATACGATGCATTACTATCGAAGATAACATTACCGTAAACGCCGAACATTGCACCAAGATAACCGAATGCAGAATTGATATCCGTACTTGAAAAGAACACCCATCCAATCATTACAACAACCATTGTCAGTATTCTTCGGACAGGGATGGGTATAATCCTGAGCAAATCTTTTAAAAGATACTTTTCCGCAATAAGAAGCACACCGTAAAATGCGCCCCAAGCAACAAAATTCCACTCTGCACCGTGCCAAAGTCCTGTTAAAGACCATACCACAAGTATGTTAAAAATTGTTCTTGCTGTTCCTTTTCTGTTTCCTCCGAGAGGAATATATATGTAGTCTCTGAACCAGGAACTGAGACTTATATGCCATCTTCTCCAAAAGTCTGTAATGCTGATTGCAGTATAAGGGAAGTTGAAGTTTCTGACAAACTCAAAGCCCATCATTTTGCCAAGTCCGACTGCCATATCTGAATATCCGCTGAAATCAAAATAAATCTGTAATGTATAGCATAAAATTCCGATCCACGCAGTTGCCATTGACATCTCAGAAGTGTCTGAAACAGAAATATCGGTATAAACTGCACCGATAGTGTTAGCAAACAGAACTTTTTTGCCAAGTCCTCTTATAAAGAAGATTATGCCGTCTGCAAACTTTTCTTTAGTTACAACTCGGTTTGTAAGTTGCTTTTCAACATCTGAATACTGAACAATAGGACCCGCTATAAGTTGCGGAAACATAGTTATGTATGCTGCAAAAGGTATGAGTTTTTGCTGCGCCTTTACTTTTTTAAGGTATACATCAATTACATATGAGAGAATCTGGAAGGTATAAAATGAAATACCCACCGGCAACGGAAGTTCTTTGTTTTCTAAGGATAAGCCAAAAATGCCGTTCAGATTCTCAACAACAAAACCTGCATATTTGAAATATCCGAGAATAAAGACGTTAAAAATCAGAGCGCAGATAAACAAAAACCTTGCTTTACCTTGCTTACCGTTTTGAAACTGATGTTCTATATCAATACCGATATTATAATTAAAGAATATGCTGATAAGCATCAGTATAATATATGTAGGCTCACCCCAGGCATAAAAAACCAGACTGACAACGAGCAATATAAGATTTCTCTTTTCCGTTTCTCTTTGTTTATCCTCAAACAGCGGAAAGAAATACATTGCAAGTGTCAGGGGTAAAAACATAAACAGAAAAACCGAACTGCTGAATACCATTTATATACCTCTGAATTAATTATAGACTTTCAAGTAATGATTCATAAGCAATAGTGGCGTCTTCCCCCACTGCGTAAAAAACTATATTATTTTCGTAAACAAGAACAGCCTTGTTCAAAAGAGCACTTTGCTCAGGTGCGTACGACTCAAAAAGAGTCTTTTTATCCGAAAGAACTTTCTCAACTGATGAAAAAATACTTTGACCTGAAGTATTGTCTGCAACTTTTACGATAAGTACTTCACGAACATCCATTACGTCATCACTTTTATAATAAATAAAAGAATCTATCTGTTTATCGCTTATACCGAACTGTTTTTTCAGTCCGTTCATATCCTGCATAGTTAAACCATCAACATTGATAGATGAAATAACAGAAATTCCAAGTTCTTCTGCAGATTTTTCTGTAACCTTATCTTCTGCATTTATAAACATAATAAACGCAACCAGACAGACGATACTGACAAACTCTCCGAATTTGATAATAAATTTATTCATCCCACAATCCCCTTTTCTTCAACAATAAACCTCAGCCAATATTTGCTGTAAAAGTTTTTAGAAAGGTGGATACCGTCAACTCCGTAGCATTCGGGATGCGCTTTGAGAACTGATGTACTGTTTAAAAACTCAACATCAAGTTTATCACACATATTTTTAAGTGCCCTGTTGTATGCACCTATATTTTTAAAGCGTTCCTGCTTGGCGATAGTTCTGTCCACCGGAAAAAGACCGCTTATTATAATTCTGGTTTCGGGAAGTTCTTTTTTTAACTTTTTGATGTGCTTTGTGTAATTTGAAATAAAACTGTTTTTATGCCCTTCGGTTGTACCAATCATATTTATTCCGTAGTGAAGAATAAGCACAGGAGGATTAAGTCCGATTATCTTTTCAGTATTCTCCGTAAGATGTGTAAAACTTGCACTTACCTGAGTAATAAGATGATTACTGTTAAGTATGTCATATATCTCAAGACCGTTCATCAGGGAATCGCCGACAATATAAACATTACGGAAAAGTTTTCTGTAGGTTGTTTTGCCGTTATCAAGGGCTCTGAGCGCCTTTTTTCTTTCTGTTTCAGATGCACCGAACATAAGATTATTCTTTTCTTTAAGTTCGGAAATAATTTTTTCAACCGTCGGTACATCATAAGCGTTATAATTATACAAAACCGATACACCCTCATCGGTTTCGGTTTCAATATGCTGTTTTGAGCTGATAATACTTGCAAAGTTATACAATGGATAAACCGCAAGTATTATAAATACGAGCATAAATGTTAAAATTCTTTTCAAAATCTGTCACCTTATATTATAAATTAGTAAAAACTGAAAAACAGGTCGAAAACCACCTATTACAGTTTACATCTTTTTTTTACCTAAATCAATAGATATTTGATATTATTCGACAGTATTTTTAAAATATAAAATATCCTTTATATTTTGTTTTAATATTCAAAGTATAATAGGTATTATCCGCGCTTTTTCAAAACTTGACTTGAATGAATAATAATGTTATTATAAAGTATATATGTCAAAGGAGATGATTAATTTGACAATAGAAAAACTCAAATCCATCGAGCCGCTTTTCGGTTGTTGGTATGTTGAATCAAAGGTTGCTGAAGGAAGAAGTTCAAAGGTTTTCAGGGTCAGCAAAACCGAAAACGGAATCACAACTAATATGTGCGTGAAAACTTTAAGATTTCCGAAAAACAACAACGAAATCAGCAAAACTATTGACTCAGGAATATACAGCAACATTGACGAGTACCTTGTTTCACTTGAAAAAACAGTAAGAACCAATATGGATAAAATGCTCCTTCTCAACGATAACAACAATATTGTACATGTTGAAGATTACGGCATTATAAAAGAAAACTCCTGCTTTTATGTTGTGATGCTTATGGAACTTCTAACTCCCCTGAGTGATTATCTGAAAGCCGACAGAATCAAACCTAAGGAAGTTATCCGTATAGGCTGGGATTTGTGTAATGCTCTTGATGGATTCAGAAGCGAAGGCATTATTCACCGCAATATAAAACCCGACAACATTTATGTTGACGGAAACGGAACATATAAACTCGGTGATTTCGGTATAAGTGAAACGGGCAAACAGAAATTCGAATACAGCGGATATACTGCTCCCGAACTTTATACAGAACACACAGACAGTACTTCCTCAGATATTTACTCACTCGGAGTTGTTCTTTATAAACTTCTCAATAACAATCGCGGACCTTTCCTTCCGCCATTCCCTGCCCCCATTTCACTTTCAGACAGAGAACAGGCTTCAGTCAGACGTCTTAGAGGCGATCTTCTTCCGAAACCTGCAAACGCAGACCACAATCTTTCAAAAATTATTTTTAAAGCAGCTTCTCACAAACCCGAAGAAAGATATGAGTCTCCTTTACTTATGAGAAGAGACTTTGAACTTTATCTTCAGGCTCTTGCATCTGCTCCTTCTGCAGCCACAGCTGCAGCCGTAACGCACCGTGTAGGTACCGAAGCGCCACGCAAACCCAGAACAGACGGAGCAAGCAGTGTTACCGCTGCCGATAAAAACGACTTTGTTGAGGCTTTCAGAGACGACGAACCCGAAGAAGAAACCAAGCCTGATAAAAAATGGTATTATATCATTATGGCGCTTGTTGTAGTACTTGCACTTGTAATCGGACTTGTTGTTAAAAGCGTTTCTGACAGAAACGGTGATAAGGATTTAACAGAAGAAACTACTACCGCTGTTACTACCACTGAAGAAACAACAACGGAAGTTACCACCACTGAAGAGACCACTGCAGAAGAAACAACCGAAGAGACTACTACTGAAGAAACTACAACGGAAGAAACAACAGAGGAAACAACCACAGAAGTCACTACAACACAAGAAACTACTACAGAGGTAACCACAACAGATGAAACTACACTGGATAACATTGAAACAACAGATCCGATTCTTGTTGGTTCACTAAACACTGCAGGTTCACAGAACGATGACGGTAAGTATTTCATCAATGCCGAAAACTACTCTGTTAACGAAGGACTTGATGATATGGACGACAAAGAGATAGTTCTGGAATTCAGCGACGATTTCGGTAAAGATCCTCAGCCTATCGGAGATGTTTATATTTATATGATGCAAGGCCCCGTAAACATCCAGACTGTAACTCCTCAGGTTTCACTCAAAGAAAACGATGACGGGACATACACCTGCACCGTAACCGTTCACGACGATGAATTCTTCTACGATGCAGAAAATTATCAATACTTCCTTTGCTTTGAAGAAGGTGCAATTGAGTCTGAAACATCGTTGATTCTTCCCATACAGATTAAATTATAAATCTTTAAACAGCCACACCCCGCAATACCGAAGTATTACGGGGTGTTTTATATTGTGTTTATTGCAAACAATTCTGCTATTTGATTTTTACTTTCACAGGAATACTAAAGGAACTGTATATATTTCCGTTATCTGTCTTTTTATATGCTCTTACTTTAAAATAGTAGGTTTCAGACTTCATAAGACCGGATATGTCACAAGCAGTAACATTTGCACTAACAGTTGATACTTTGGTGTATTTGCCTGCAAGGCTTTTTGAATAATAAATCTGATATCCTGTTTCACCACTGATATTGTTCCAGACAACTTTAACCAAACTATCCGATGAAGTGATAGAAGTTATTATCGGTGTCTGAGGTTTGGTGGCAGTTTTATATCTTGTTCCGCTTGCAGAAAGAACCGTTCCTGACGGTGTTTTTATAATAGGCCTTACAGAAAACTCATAAAGTTTACCGGCTTTAAGATTTGTGAACTTATATGTTGTTTCCGTAACGGTTGCAACTCTTTTCCACGCACCGTTAACCATACGGAACACACGATATCCCGATACGCCATTCACTTTATCCCAAGAGAGTTTTACTGTAGTCTGTGTACTCTTCGAAGTTATATTTTTTGCATTTCTGGGTCTGGTAGCTGTTGCTATTTCAGCAAAACTGTCCGAATATACTCTTTTACCGTTTTCGATCACATAGGCTCTTACCATAAAAGTATATTTTTTACCTGCAGGAAGATCTTCAACTGTGAAAGTTGTTTTATTTGTGTCGGCAATTTTTGTCCAGGAATCAGAATACTTATCATATAATTTAATTCTGTAGCCGGATGCTGATTTGACCTTGCTCCAGGATAAAGTAACGGAATTCAAAGTTTGTGTTGCAGTAATTTTACCGGTAACTCCTAAAGTTAGTTTGCTGCCGTAATTATAAGTATCCTTAGTTGAAATACAATTGCATCTTATACAGTCATATTTGTAAACTGCGGGTTTCGTGTACGTTGCTGCAGAAACAAGGTGATTGCTGTCGATAATTTTTTCCGTAAAGCTATGACCTAAAGCACTGATGATTTTTGTTTTTATCAGTATTTCGCCACATTCCGAACAGTAAGCACCGGCGGTCACACCCGAAGAAACGCAAGTAGGCTGAGTAATACTTGTATATTCCGGATTATGAATTCTTGTTGAAGGTATAATTTCCTGTTCAAGTAAAACAAGGTCGCAGGCTTCACATTTATATCCCGTTGTCAATCCCGCTGTTGTGCAGGTCGGAGTTTTACCTTTAAGTTCAATTATGCAGTGGTAACCTTCTGCTTCATTATATGTATTTATAAGTTGCTGAAGACCGACCATGTCCCGCGGCGACTGAAAAATTTCATCAAAATTTGTATGTTTATCGGGATTATAATGCTTTTTGATAAAAGATTTAAAATTGAATTTTGAGTTTATGGATGTATCACCGCAGAAACTGTAATCAGAATATAATGCAGATCTGTTTGTAAGAGTTGTGTAAATTGACTGTGCTGCAATATATCCGCTGAGCAAATTAGGGTGCTTGTTGTCACCGGTAATCTGAAATTCACCGGTTTCCTCAATATAAGTATTACTAAGATTATCCTTTATAAAACTGCAGCGGTCATATTCAAGTGAAGAACCCGGAACATCAATTTCACCCGTGTAAATATCATATATCATTTTTCCCCAGTCAGAAATCTTCATACCGCCGGTTCTGAGTTGATCAATACCGCTGATTACAGATTCAAGGCCAAAATCATATATCATAGGGTTGCTTGAAAAAATAAATTCTGTATCTACAGGGAAAAGTTCCATAATTTTTTCACATGTTTCAACAAGATTATCATTTGGCTGAGCAGCCTCTGCAAGTACAACAAAATCAGCTTCAGCAAGTGTTTCTGAATCAATATTTAAAAGATGATTTTCATAAATATAATCAAGTCTTCTTCCTGCATAGGTGTGATCAACAACCTTTGCATTCTCACCGTTTGAACGTATAAGATGATACAGATATCCGTAATCATTCATACCGTTATCTCCCAAAATTACACAGTTACCGTAAAACAAATGAGAATTACCGATAACATAAATCGTTTTGCCGTCAAGTGAGATTATTTTTGAAGCATCATTATTTCTTTCTTTGTGGGTATCAGCAGCGTCTGCTGATTTAACTTCTGTATTCGTAACGGCAGACGCAGAAAAAGGAAGTAAAAATACACATAAAGATAAAAATGCTGTTATAAGCACCATTGTCTTATTAAAAAAATGTACGATATTTTGATTTATATTGAACTTTTTACAGATGTTATCAATAACTTTCACAATATACATCCTCCTTTGTTAAACGTACGGTTTAAATACATCTTCTACATATATAGTGTAAAATTTTAAGAAAAGTAACACATTTTTTTATGAATATTTTGATTTTTCGCGAAAACACCAACAAACGAAATAATTATTAATAAAACTATGAATAGTGCTGCCGCAGAAAAGAAAAACCGACAAGCATATAACTTGTCGATTTTTGGTCGGAGTGACGGGACTTGAACCCATGGCCTCTTGGTCCCGAACCAAGCGCGATACCAAACTTCGCCACACCCCGATGTGTATAAACAACACGTG
>JAZOAX010000197.1:0-11077 GCA_045595685.1 Acutalibacteraceae bacterium | reverse complement strand
GGTTATATTTATTCCTTTCACAATAATACTGTCATAAGCCTTTATACTTCTGTAGGAATCTGTTTTTTCAACATCCACAGTTTTATTTCCGTCTTTATCTGTAACATAAGCCACATATTTGGTGGCAATTACAAAATCATCACCGTAATAAAGGATTTTTATGGGAGTGAATTTTGCAACATTACCTGCAAGAACATAAACACCGTCAATACCTTCATCGTTCTGAATAAGAGCAGAACTGCTTATTCTGAACCCTTCATATTCTTCAACAACTATTGACACTTTTTCTTTTCTCAGAACTGCCAGTTGTTCGTTCAGGTATTTACATTTCAGAGTAACGGTTATTTTACCGTCTTTTTTGTCTGTTACACTGTAAACCGTCATCGGTATATCGTATAAACTTCTTTCGGGAAAGTCAACCTTAACACTTTTGCCTGTTTTAACAATTGAAGCATCACCGATTTTTACATCAAAAATCAGATACCAGGTATGCTGACCGATAATTTTTCCGTATGCATTTTCATAGGTTTTAGGCTCTTTTGAAAGCAGTTTTTCTGTTTCAAGGGGGCTGACTTTTTTATCTGCAACAGCACTGTATTTTTTTGCTCCTTCATATCCGTCAACCTCACTGACGAAATATCCGGCAAAAGGTGACCTTACATAAGACATAGAGCCAAGGCCCGCATCAAGAGAGGCTATCTTGTCATCACATTCATTTATCATTGCAGAAAAGTCTATGCTTTCACCCGTTGCAATCTGCTTTGATGTGACCGTCTTTTTGAACTCATCCATAATATCGGGCAGTGCTTTGAAGTCACCGTCAGTCAGAGCACCCGCATAATTCTGAGCAAAGGAATATATCTGGGAGTTCAGATACACTACATTTAATCTGCTAAGGTCCTTGTGGGACTGCAACTGTTCAAGATCCTTTTTCTTTTCCTTAAGTTCAATCATTTCAATATATGCATCTGCCTGAGCCTCATTTTTGAAAGCGACGGCAATTACATCGTTAATTGCAACACTTGCACTGTCATCAACAACGGGCACATAAACCTTATCGGAATTCTTATAAAGAATTGATGTGTTTTTGCCCTCTGTCATTCTGTTTTCGTCTCTTACGGCAAATCCGTCTGCTGTGAGAACCTCCTGCTGTGTAGACTTGATTGCATACTCGGTTTCAATTTTACCCGTACTGTCAAAATAAAAACCCTGCAGTATATATAAAACAATAGATACCGCTACAATGATAAGCACGATAACGGGAAATCTTTGTCCTTTTAACAATTTCATTCTTTTCACCTGTACTCGTTAATTATCTTTATCGCTGATTCAATGAGTTGCTCTTTGTCTGTGCAATCAATTTCTAACCAGCGGATATTTTCGTTTCGTCTGAACCAAGTAAGCTGCCTTTTTGCATATCTCCTTGTTTCCATTTTTAATTTGTCAAGAGCCTGCTGTAAAGTTACATCCCCGTCAAAATAAGGCTTTAATTCTTTATAACCTATTGCCTGTTTCGCGGTTTTTGAAGAAGCCGAGGAGAAAAACTCTTTTGCTTCTTCAATAAGTGCGTTTTCAACCATTATATCAACTCTTTTGTTAATACGGTCATAAAGATACTGTCTGTCTTTTGCGGTAATTCCTATCACACACCATTGATAATCGCTTTCGTTAAGATGTGAAACGGCACACTGCTGAGTGAGTGTCTGCCCGGTAAGACGGTAAACTTCAAGAGCTCTTATAATACGCTTGGTGTCGTTAAGATGAAGTCTTGATGCAGTGTCAGGGTCAATTGTGCGAAGTTCGTTATACAACACTTCAATACCCTCTTTTAAGAAACGCTTTTCAAGTTCTTCTCTTATTCCGTTTTCTTCATATTCGGGAAAATCTGTATTTTTTATCAGAGTATCAACATAAAGCCCTGTACCGCCTGCAACAATGGGAAGTTTTCCTCTTTCGAGAATATCGGAAATTGCATCCAGAGCCTTTTCTTTGTATGCGGCAACGGAAAAACTCTCACCAACGGGTACAAAACCGATAAGATGGTGCGGTATGCCCTGCATTTCTTCGGTTGTGGGTTTTGCGGTTGCGATATTCATTTTTTCATATATCTGCATTGAATCTGCAGATATGATTTCACCGCGGAGTTTTTTTGCAATTTCTATGGAAAGCGCCGTTTTACCTGATGCGGTGGGTCCAACGATTACTACAACCAAAGGCTTTTTCATTTTCTGTACTCCAAATATAAATTACTGAATGCGTCCGAACTGTTTTTCAAGTTCATACTTTGAAAGTTCGATAAGCACAGGTCTTCCGTGGGGACAGTACCTGACTTCATCGTCATAAAGCACCTGCTCTGCAAGAGCCTTCATTTCTGCAGTTGAGTTTTTATAACCCGCTTTAATTGCAGCCTTACAGGCGGCAGTATGATATATTCTGTCAATTTTATCAGGCTCAGTGTTAAGACGGTTTTCTGCAAGATAAGATGCTATTTCAATAACCGTATCTTCAATTTCGTCACCTGAAATCAGCATAGGACATTCTCTTATTATTACAACACCGTCGCCGAAATCTTCAACAAGATAACCTGCTTTTTTGAAAACAAGTCTGTTTGCAAGAACAATGTCGTATTCATTTTTTGAAAGAGTAACCGTAACAGGTGAAAGAAGCACCTGAGATGAAACATTATTCTCGGCATTTTTCTTCATCTTATTATAGATTATTCTTTCGTGAGCGGCATGTTTATCTATAAGACATACCTTATTATCGTACTCACAGATGATATATGTCTTAAATGCTTCACCGAGAAGTCGAAGAGGTCTTGGCGGCAACTCATTCTGTTTGACTGCCTTGATTTCAACTGTACGTTCCTCAGCAGAACGGATAACGGGTGCAGTTTGCTTTGGCAAAGTTTCCTGAATCTCGTGTGATGGCTTTTCGATTACCGCCGGCTCCGGTTTATGAGTTTCGGTGGGAACTGTCTCTTTTTTTATTGTTTCTTCCCGTTTTACACTTTCTGTGGGTTTGGTCTGAGCAGATTTCTGCTGCTTTTTAAAGGAACTGATCAAATCGGGCTCATCGCTTACACTTGCGTGGATATTACCCCCTGAAACAGACGAAACAGTTGACTGAAACTGCTTTGACGACATATTATTCCAGAATTTTTCCGGCTGAGGTTTAACCTGTCTGGTCTCTTGCTCGTTTCTTTTCACCTGAGGGGGATCATCTTCAACCATTGTGAGTTGAACTGCTTCGGGTCTTGCTTTTTCGGTGAGTTTTGAAATTCGTGACAAATCAACACTCGGTGCTGTATCAAACTCTTCAATGGCGCTTTTTACAGCATAATAAACCGCAGAAGAAACTCTTCTTTCATCGCTGAATCGAACTTCCGTTTTTGCGGGATGCACATTTACATCAACTGTATGAGGCGGAATTGTAATATTAAGAACACAACTCGGGAATTTTCCAACCATAATTGAATTCTTATATGCGTTTTCCATTGAAGCCATACATGAGCGTGACTTAATGAACCTTCTGTTAAGATAGAAAAACTGCATTGAACGCGAAGGTCTTGCCGCAAAGGGTTTACAGACATATCCTTCTACTTTTACTCCGTCAAGTTCATAGTTTACTTCAATAAGCGAATCGGCAAAAACTCTGCCGAAAACAGAATAAATGGCTGATTTCAATTTAGAGTCACCGGGAGTTATAAGTGCCTGTTTTCCTTCACGGATAAAACGGATACTTATTTCAGGGTGAGAAAGAGCAATTTTATCAACAACATCTGCAACTGCATTTGCTTCTGAAACGTCTCTTTTCAGAAACTTCATTCTGGCAGGGGTATTATAAAACAAATCTCTTACTACTATTGTTGTGCCGTTGGGACAACCTGCAGGTTCATATTTAATCTGAACTCCGCCTGAAATTGAATATGCTGTACCGTTTTCTTCTTCAGGTGTTTTTGTGAGAATTTCTGTTCTTGAAACCGCAGCAATTGATGCCAGAGCCTCACCTCTGAAACCGAGAGTGAAAATTGAACTGAGATCGTTTTCATCAACAATCTTGCTTGTTGCGTGGCTCAGAAATGCCTTTGGAACATCTTCTCTGTGTATTCCGCAACCGTTGTCGGTTATGCGGATATATGTTACACCGCCGTTTTTTA
The DNA here is from genome assembly GCA_045595685.1 of Acutalibacteraceae bacterium. Taxonomy (GTDB): domain Bacteria; phylum Bacillota; class Clostridia; order Oscillospirales; family Acutalibacteraceae; genus UBA6857. The sequence goes on along the minus strand of JAZOAX010000197.1, from coordinate 6,918 downwards.
TTTCCAGTGTTATGGCGGTGGCACCTGCATCAATCGAGTTTTCCATAAGTTCTTTAACAACTGATGCAGGTCTTTCGACAACTTCACCGGCTGCGATCAATTCTGCAATATGTTTTGATAATACATTGATTCTTGCCATAAAGTCATCTTCCTTTCTTTTATATCTGTGTGCCTCTTGCCTTGTTAACAAGTTCGTGCAGCATTGTCAGTGCCTCAAGAGGTGTTAGTGTATTAACATCAATGTTTTTGATTGTATCAATAAGTTCGTCGTCTACAGTGGATTCAAGAGAAATCTGAAGATCTTCTTCGTCATCCGCAATTGCAACTGTGTTCATAACAGTTCGTGAATCGGGAGTATTCTTTTCAAGTTCATCAAGAATAGTTCTTGCCCTTGAAACAACGGGATTAGGTATACCTGCGAGTTTAGCAACTTCAATACCGTAACTGCCGTCCGCACAGCCTCTGACTATACGCCTGAGGAATGTGATGGTATCTCCCCTCTTTTTAACGGATATGTTGTAATTTTTAACACCGTCAACCTGACCTTCAAGTTCTGTAAGTTCGTGATAGTGGGTTGAGAAAAGTGTTTTTGCACCTATTTTCTTTTTATCAACGATATATTCGAGAACTGCTCTTGCAATGCTCATTCCGTCAAAGGTAGAAGTACCTCTTCCTACTTCGTCGAGAATTATAAGGCTTCGGCTGTTTGCATTTTTGATAATGGTTGAAACCTCATTCATTTCAACCATAAAAGTTGACTGACCTGTTGCTAAGTCATCCGATGCACCGACACGGGTAAAAATACTGTCAATTATTGAAAGTTCCGCCCTTTTTGCAGGCACGAATGAGCCAATCTGTGCCATAAGGCAAATAAGAGCAACCTGACGCATATAGGTAGACTTACCCGCCATATTCGGACCCGTTATGATTGCGCATCTGTTATCGCCGCAGTCAAGGTGTGTATCATTCGGAACGAAAGGTGCAGAATTCAGCATTGCTTCAACAACGGGGTGTCTGCCTTCAATAATGTCTATACCCGTGCCGTCAAGCATTGTGGGGCAGACATAGTTGTTTCTCACCGCAACATTGGCAAGAGAGCAGATAACATCGGTAACTGCAATTGCGTTTGCCGTTGACTGTATACGGTTAAACTCATTGGCAACGGATTTTCTAATCTGACAGAAAATTTCGTATTCAAGTTTAATGATTCTTTCCTGGGCACCGAGAACTTTATTTTCAAGTTCTTTGAGTTCCTGAGTAATGTATCTTTCGCAGTTGGCAAGAGTCTGTTTTCTTATGTATTCTTCAGGTACAAGTTCTTTATAGGAATTAAGTACCTCGATATAATAACCGAAAACTCTGTTGTAACTGATTTTCAGTTTCTGAATACCTGTTCGTTCTTTTTCTCTTGCTTCAATTTCGGCAATGTATTTTTTGCCGTTATTCTGAATATCACGAAGATTATCAAGTTCTTCGTTGAATCCGTCATTTATAATACCGCCTTCTCTTATGGAGAAAGGTGCATCACTGTCAATGGCAGCGTCTATAAGTTCATATATGTCACTGAGAAGATCCAGTGAAGCATACTGTTGCTTAAGGTAAGCGCTCTTGCTGTTTTCAAGAAGTGATTTAATTTCGGGAAGGCGTTCAATTGTCTGTTTGAGTGCGTTGAGATCCTTTGCATTGGCAGTTTCAAAAACAACCCTTGTAAGAAGTCTCTCAACATCATAAATATTGCTCATTGCTGCCGTAAGTTCTGAAAGTCTGATATTATCATCAAAAAGTTCGGCAACTGCATTGTGTCTTCTTGTAATCTGAGCAAAATTGACAAGAGGTTTTTCAAGCCATGCTCTGAGCATTCTTCTGCCCATTGAAGTTCTGGTTTTATCAAGTACCCACAAAAGTGAGCCTCTTTTTTCACGGCTTCTCATAGTTTCCACAATTTCAAGGTCACGCTTTGTGGAATAACTTATCTTCATATGCTGACTTTCTGAATAAAGATTGATATCTCTGATATTCTGAAGGTCATTTCTCTGAACATTCATAAGATATTTAAGAGCAACGCCAACCGCAATGACGGCATTGGGCATACTGTGAAGATTAAGTTCAATGATTTTTTCTTTTGAAAAATGATTTTCGCATATTTTAAGACAGTCGGAAAAATCAAAGTAACTGTCTTCAGGCATCTCACAGGAAGCCTCTATTTTACGGCTGATAAAATCTGAAATCATTTTATCTTTTGCACATTCACTGTTAATGATAATTTCGCTCGGAGAAAATACGCCGAGTTCATTAACAACGGATGATGCCAGATTCTTATCTTTTTCAATGAAAGTAAGGTTGAGTGCGCCTGTTGAAACATCAACGAAGCAGATTCCCGCACCCCTATCGTCAATGAAAAGTGAGGTGAGATAATTGTTTCTTGATTCGTCGAGCATATTATTTTCTATAATACTGCCCTTTGTGATGATTCTGACAACATCTCTTTTAACAAGACCCTTTGAAAGCGCAGGATCCTCCATCTGTTCGCATATAGCAACTTTATAACCGTTTGAAACAAGTTTGGCGATATAGTTTTCGGAAGAATGGAAAGGAACACCGCACATAGGTGCCCTTTCACCGTTACCGCAGGCTCTGCCCGTAAGGGTAAGTTCAAGCACGGAAGAAGCGGTTTTAGCATCTTCAAAAAACATTTCATAGAAATCACCAAGGCGGAAAAACAAAATAGTGTCCGGATATTCCTTTTTGATTTCAAAATACTGTGTCATCATAGGTGACATTTCAGACATAATTGTTTTTCCTCCTGTGATTTTTCAAAAATTTAAGTTTTTAACACAATAAGTTTTTGCTTAAATGCAGAACACAAATTGCATTTTGCATTTATAATTTACAATTTATCAGTGGCAACCGCTGCATGATGAGCATGAACCGCCGCAATCGTGGTGGTGTTCTTCTTCGGGCTCACATGTTGCAGGATCTGCACCGTTTACGCAAAGGCCGAGAATCTGCATAATATAGTTCATCATAGCATCAACTTCTGCTCTTGCTTTGTCATAAGCCTGCATTTTTTCGTTGTCCATAAACTTTGTATATGCATCATTGAACTTTTCTTCGAATTCCTTCATTTTTGCGGAATCGGGTGTTTCCTTTGATGCTTCCATCTGATAGTTCATCTGAATCATCTGGATCTGAGCCATAAGTTCATTGAGTTCTGCATCGTTTTCGTTTTCGAGTCTTGCTTTTGTGAATGTGATGTAGCGTTCATCCTGCTGAATTGCTGCGCCAAGTTCACGTGTGAGTTTGATAATGTCCATTTCTGAATACTCCTTAAATTTAGATTTATTTATAATAAAAGAATTATTATACTTTTTCACCGTAAACAATCCAGGTACGCGGATTGGTTACTTTAACAAGTGTGAAACTGCCTATAAGACTTTCATCGCCTTCAAATTCTATGATAACATTGCCCTCAGTTCTGCCTGAAAGCATATTATCACCTTTTGCCCTGCCCTCAACAAGCACACGGTAAACCTTGTCCTTCATTGAAGCAGTGCGTACTGACGCAATTTTTTCCTGCAAATCAGTGAGTTCTTTAAACCATACACCCTTTTCTTTTCTTGAAACGGGGTCAGGCATATCGTATGCCTTGGTACCCGGTCTGGGCGAAAATATAAAAGTAAAAAGTGAGGTGTATTTAACTTTTTCAATAAGAGAAAGCGTGTCCTTGAACTCATCGTAGGTTTCAGTGGGGAAGCCTACAATAACATCGCTTGTGATTGAAAGATCCGGCATTTTGCAGTAGGCATAATCAATAAGTTCAAGATATCTTTTTCTGTCATAGTGACGGTTCATTTCTTTAAGAACTCTGTCATTACCGGACTGGAAAGGAAGGTGCAGATGTTTTGCAACCTTATCGCATTCAGCCATTGCATCGAGAAGTTCAAAAGTGCAGTCTCTCGGATGGGAAGTCATAAAACGGATTAAGAAGTCCCCTTCTATATCGTTTATTGCCCTGAGAAGTGCAGGGAAGCGTTTGTTTTCAGGCAAATCCCTATTATATGAATTAACATTCTGACCAAGAAGTGTAATTTCTTTATAGCCTTGTGAAACAACATCTTTCACTTCGGAAATTACTGCATCAAAATCCCTGCTTCTTTCTCTGCCTCTTACATAAGGCACGATACAGTATGCACAGAAATTATTGCATCCGTACATAACAGGTATCCATGCTTTAAATGTGCCGTCACGCCTTACGGGAAGACCCTCAACAATATTACCGTCGGAATCAGTGATATCAATAACTCTTTTGCCTGTACAAAGGCATCTGTATATAAATTCCGGCAACTTGTGAGAAACATGTGTACCGAATACAAGGTCAACAAATGGATAACTGTTTTTTAAAGTTTCAGCAACACTTTTCTGCTGCGTCATACATCCGCAAAGCGCAATGATGAGATTCGGGTTGCTTTTTTTATACTGTTTGAGTGCGCCAACATTTCCGAAAACTCTGTCTTCTGCGTGTTCACGGATTGCACAGGTATTATATAAAACCAGGTCGGCGTTTTCGGGAGAATCGGTAAAATCATATCCCATTTCAGAAAGAATGCCTTTGAGTCTTTCGCCGTCAGCAACATTACCCTGGCATCCGTAAGTGTGAACAAAAGCCTTGGGAGAAGTTGCAAAACGGGAAGATATAACAGTTTTCACCATTTCACAGTATTCTTTCTGTTTATCCAGTTCTTTTTGAGGAACGGAAAATTTATTCATCAACATTATTACCTTCTTCTTTTAACTTAACTGAAATTTCCATCAGCCTTTTAAGTCTGTGATTAACTGCAGAACGGCTGAGAACGGGGTCGCACATCTCACCGATACTGCGAAGACTTGCATCTTCATTTTCAAGGCGCAACAAGGCAACCTGTCTCAGATCATCGGGAAGAGTGGGCAAAACACCTTTTTTAACAAGATATTTTATTGCACGCAACTGGTCATAGGCAGCATCAACAGTTCTGTTGAAATTTGCATTTTCAAAGTTACTGCGTCGGTTTGTAAGATTTCGCACATCCTTATAAATTTTGATATTCATTATCTCCATTGAAGAATTATATGCACCCATAATTGTGAGAAGATCTTCTATACTTTCACTGTCTTTAATATAAATAACATTAACATATCTTCTTACCATATGCTTTGCTTTAAGACCGTAGTCGGTAAGCATCTTTAAAAGGTCCATGCTCAGTGTTCTGAAAGGAACAACAAATTCTATATGATAACTTTTGTTCGGGTCGGAAGCCGTTCCGCAGGAAAGGAAGGCACCTCTGAGAAAAGCAGCATCACAGCAGTTAAAGCCGTCACTGTCTCCGCTTTCGTTGAGAAGATTTCCTCTGTCAATGCGAAGAACACGCTCATACCCCGTTGAAGAAAAAGCAGAAAGCACACATTCCCTTAATTCGTCAGTAGGAAAATCAACAGTAATTTTACCTGCGTCGGAAATAATTTTGCTTGGTCTTATTCCGCTTGCTTTTTCAGTGATTTCAATATACCTTTCGGCAACACCGTTATGGTCTGTCATAAGAGAAATGCCGTTTCTGTTGAAACTTCTGCCAAAAAGGAGCATTCCGTAAGCCATGGAATGAACGCAGCATTCGGGCATATTGTCAATTTTTATAAGTTCATCTTTGATTTGTGAAGAAAAAGACATTTTACCCTCCTGCATAATTTTTTAGTCTATAAATTTAATTTCTGTTTCCAGTATAACACCGAATTTTTCTTTTACTGTATTCTGACAAAACTTAATAAGTTCAAGAACATCCGTTGTTGTTGCATTTTCGTAGTTAATGATGAACCCTGCGTGCTTTTCACTCACCATAGCACCGCCGATTCTTTTTCCTTTAAGATTACTCTGTTCAATAAGAGCGCCTGCAAAATAACCCTCAGGGCGTTTGAACACACTGCCTGCACTGGGATATTCCAGCGGCTGCTTATCAATTCTCCTGCCCATAAGATCACGCATTTTTTCTTCAATTTCCGACTGTTCACCCTTTTCGAGTTTAAGAACTACTGAGGTGATAACATAATCGGAATCGGAATAAACACTGTGACGGTATGATAAATCAAGTTCGTCACAAGAGAAACTGCCTTTGTTTCCGTGTCTGTCTATATGATTACACTTAACGAGAACATCTTTCATTTCTCCGCCATAGGCACCTGCATTCATATATGCTGCACCGCCGCAGGATCCGGGTATTCCGAATGCGAACTCAAGCCCCGTAAGTGATTTCGACAGTGCATAATTACAAACGGCAGTGAGACTTGCACCCGCTCCCACTTCAATTGTGACATCGTCAATTTCTTTTATGAATCCAAAATCTTTGCCGATAAAGATAACGGGTCGGGTTATGATTCCGTCATCACTTACAAGAAGATTGCTTCCGTTACCGAGAATAAAAGGCTTTAAAGAAAGTTTGTCGCATATTCCGATAACTGCGGAAAGTTCTTCTTCGTTTTTTGGAACTGTAAACACTGCAGCGTCTCCGCCCGTTTTGAAAGAAGTGTGTTTTTTCATCGGTTCATTGAGCATATATGATATGCCCGATTCTTCAATGAGTCTGATATATTCTGTCAAGAGGATTCCTCCGTAAATCAATATTCTACAAGAGCAGCACCAATTATACCTGCATCATTGCCGAGAGTTGCTCTGCATATCTGAGTCTGAATTTCGTGGTTCTTACTGTATCGCATCTGTGCAACGTGCTTTTCAAGAGGTTTGAGAAGTGTGTCGCCTTCGTTGCAGATACCGCCGCCGAAGCAAAGCATATCAGGCTGGAATATGTTAACAACATTAGCCGCACCCACTGCAACATAGTAAATATAATTATCGCATACTTCCTTAGCCCAGACATCACCTGCACGCATACC
>JAZOAX010000196.1:0-1908 GCA_045595685.1 Acutalibacteraceae bacterium | reverse complement strand
ATCACTTGATTTTTGCAACCTTGAAGTTCGTTATGTGGAAAAAGTAACCGCAAAATAGGGGTAACAGGTCAAACTATTCGTACCCCTCGATTACCGCACCTTTAATCCCTTATATATCAAGGGTTTTAAAGCCTACTTTTTCCACTTTTTTAAGCTAACAAAAGGAGTTTTTTATTTATGATTAATAGCATTATTTCTTGTGAATTTAATATCGACACCGCCTGCGTTGAAGTGAAATTAACTGTCGGCTCAATGGTGTCAATTGACTGCGATGCAGTTGAAAACGAATATACAAACAATATGTACGAAACATCAGAACTTGACTTTCTTATCTACAACGAACCTATGAGTTATGTCAGACTACTATTAAGTGGCAAGATGGAAGAATATCTGCTAAATAATACAGATTATACGCCGTTGTCAGATATGAGATAAAATTAAGCAGGTAACACCACGCAAGGATGTTACCTGCTTATCTTATACCTATTACTTATTTAACCGAAACGGTATATCCCTTATCCTCTATTTCAACAAAACGAGGCTTTTCAAAGCCTGACTTATTAGGAGAATGGAACGTAAGATAAAGTTTATCGTCATCGGCAAAAATCATACCGTGTCCGCCGTCATCATCAATAAGTGGTTCGAGATGGGTGAAGTCTGTGCCGATTTCTCCGCTGTTGAATCTCACCAGACATTCGGCATATTTGCCTTTGATAAAGGTTGACCATAACATCAAAAGCTCATCGGTTTTTGTGCGGTACATAAAAGGACCGTCAGTTATTCTGTGTTCATTTTCATCTTTACTTTTATCTGCCCAATACGGTTCTGACGCTTTAAACAGAGTTACCGCTTCGCCTGTTCTTTCTTTCAGGTCATCACTCAAAGGAGCATAACAGATTGTGCCGTCAATAATCTGCGTGTGTTCATGGCAGAAAACGATATAAGGCTTGCCGTCACGGTTTATGTAAAGCGTGCCGTCGAGACACTCCCAATCTTCGGGAGTTGCGGCACCGTTGCTATGCGGAACAAACGGACCAAGCGGACTGTCTGCTTTGAGAATAAAAGTGCCTCTCAAGCTGTTGCTTTCTCTTGTGAAAGTAGCAAACATATAATATGCATCCTTGTACTTATGCACTTCAGGTGCCCAGTTAACATGATAATTCAGATTATGTTTTTCAGAATCAAAACACTCAATGGGCTCACTCCAGTTTTCAAGATCTTCAGAAACATAAACGTCAAAACCGCCTGTATTTTTGCCAAAATTATTTGCCCTTGTGCCGTACATATAATATTTTCCGTTCTCATACAGAACAAACGGGTCGCGGATATTTATGTCATTATTTTTCATTTCAACACCCCAAATATTCTTTCTTACTGTCTGCAGTTTTCAGTATACATTACTGAAACAGTTTTCTCAATAACTGAATGCAACTTTTTATTTGTAGCTTGTTTGATACTGATTAATTTGTTATAATATTTAATCATAAAGCAATAAAAATCAAATGAAACAATTCAACCGATTGAGGTGAACTCTTGTGCTGATATTTGAACAAAACAAAAAATATTCATACCGTGACCCTGCGGTGCACATAGAAAACGGTGTAATATATCTGTTTTTCACATTGGTTGAAAATGCAGAGGACAGACAGTATTTTTATGTTGCCGTTAGCAAAAGCACGGATTTTATAAATTGGAGTAAACCCGAAGTCCTCACAGAAAAGGATAATCTTAAGAATTATTCCTCTCCGGGTAATGTTATCATGTATAACGGTGAATATTATCTTTGTCTGCAAACCTATCCGAGAAAAGACGGTCAGATTTACGGCAACGAAAATTCAAGAATCTTTACAATGAAAAGTAAGGATTTACTGAATTGGGAAAAACCCGTTTTGCTGAAAGTCAAGGGCG
>JAZOAX010000195.1:0-7504 GCA_045595685.1 Acutalibacteraceae bacterium | reverse complement strand
AAACTCCCGTAATACTCGCGTATTTCGGGAGTTTTTCGTGAACTTTTGGCGGAAAAGAGCCGATAAAAACCTTAACTTCCTTGCGGAGTGCCGCCCAAGCGACGGATTTTTTTGTTTTATAATTTGTTATCTTATTACTGTCATTCCACTGCCGGAGATACAATAAATCCGAAAACTATTTCAATGAGGTTTGTGATAAAATCAACAATCTCAGTGAGTTTTTCTGCAATTTTAATTCCGAGTCCGATGCTGTCTGCATAAGGCACTTCATATTCAACAGGCTCACTTGAAATTTCACCCACACAAACATAAATGCTCAGTTTGATTTCGGTTTCTTCACTTAAATCATCCTCGTTGCTGTAGGGTGAGAGATATACATAGTATCCGTCCACACAGTCAACAACACCGTAAAAATTAACCTGTTTGTCGCCCTCAAAGGTTTTTGTGAACTTATCTTTTTCACCGTTTTTCCAGTTGATTGTGTAGGTAATGGACTGAAGTCCTTTTTCCATATCATAATCACACTTGTTGATTTTTACACTCTTGACTGCAGTTTTTTCAGTGGTGATTTTCTTTGAGCATTCTGCATCAAGATATGAAACATAAAGTTTTACATCGTTCTTTTTTTCGCCATAAGACCATGCGTAAACGGGATTTCCGTCAAGAGTTTGTTTTACTTCAGGGAAATACATTCCGTCTTTCATTATGATCTCCTGCTTAACCTTGGCGGTTTTTGTTGTGCCGTCACTGTATTCAATTCTGAATTTTGCATTCTGAAGGTCAATATAATCCGAATCGTCATAATCCTTGTTGGGAACACCTGAAACGGCAGTTATGCTTTTAACAACGCTTTTAACCGCATTTATTTTAAGGTTTTTATTATACTCGCCTTCTTTGACATAATCTTCAGTAAGGTTACTGTATATGTTGCCTTCAACGGTTACGTTAACCTTTTTCGCGCCTTTGTTCTTGGCTTTGAGATATTCATCGCGGCTGACATAAGCATAAAACTCAACACTGTAAAGTGCATTTATGTCAACAAAGAGTTCATCGGCTGCGGCAGTATATGTCTTGCCGTCTGAAAGAGTGATAACAAACTCATAAGCAAGATTGGACACACCGAGATCAAAATTATAAAGTTCTTTAAAATATTCTGCGAATTCTTCGTCTTCTGCAATCAGTTCATCAATATCTCCGAACTGTTTTTCAAGTTCATTTATAACTTCGTCAACTTCCTTGTAGTAAGCCGTCATTTCCTTCACGGAAACAGATTTAAAACTGTTTTCGGAAAGTTTGACGGAAGTGATTGTAGGTGCTTTCAGAAAATCCAGAACTGCAAATGACTGCACGGACAAAGCCGAACACAGCATAATAACAGTGAGCACGAATACAATAAGTTTTCTTCCTGTTTTCTTCATAAAAAACTCCTCCTTTTAATATGGAATCTTATTCCAATTTGATAATACACTCTGTAACAATTTCTGTCAACAGTTTTTTTGTTATCGTCATAAAATCTTAAGAAATATTTTCCTAAAAAATATATAAGTTATTCTGCGTCAACAAAATCTCTTATACTTTGCATTTCTTCGTCCAGCATAGCACTTGTTTCAGCGCATTTCAGAAGCCTTTCGGCCGCAATCTTTGCTTTTTCATCACCCCTTTGTTTTTTGTAATAAATCTTATGCTCAATGCTTGCCCATAAATCCATGGCAACCGTTCTTATCTGCACTTCAACTTTCATCATTTTCTTTTCGTCGGTGAGGAAAATTGGTATTTCAATTATCAGGTGAAGGCTTCTGTAACCGTTGGGTTTTGGATTTTTTATGTAGTCTTTCATCTCAATGAGTTTAACATCGTCCTGCCTTAAAAGGCACTCAGCAAGCATATAAACGTCATTTACAAAAGAGCAAACAACACGCACACCTGCAACATCACTGAGGTGTTCTTCAATGCTTTTTATATCTGCAGGAAGATTTTTGCGCATAATCTTTTCGTATATGCTTTCAGGTGATTTCAGGCGCGAGGTTATGCTGTCAATAGGGTTTCTTTCATACTGCAGTGAAAGTTGTTCGTCAAGAACTCTGAACTTGGTTTCAACCTCAAGTATTGCGCAACGGAAACAACTCATAAGTTGCTTCACATCAAGAAAATGGGCGTGCAGTTCTTCCATACCGCCGCGGCTGAAAAGTTCAACAATCTGTTGAGCCTGTTCCTGTGCAGCAACACTTTTCCTGAAAATTTTATCGCTATATGATTCGTTTATATTTTTGTTATCCATCATTATACCTTTACCTTAAAAACAACTTTGCGGCACTGAGTCGGCTTACCCTTTACGGCAACACCCGGACAGTGCAGGTCGTTGGGATAAAGCACCATAAACGAGCCGGCAAAAAGTGTGAGAGGCTCGGTTTTACATTTATAAAACCACACATCATTTTCGGGTTTTGCTTCGGTTTCTGTTTTTTCTGCCGAAATCGGTGCAATACCGATAATCTCCTCGCCCTCAATCATACACTGAATGTCTATATACTTTTTATGGCATTCTGAAACGGTTTTGTCCGGGTCTGTGGAATAACTCTGTACCATATAAAAAATATTGTCCGAGTCAAGTTCATATCTGCCAAGAGGTATTTTTGTAAAATCTGTTTTTGCAAGAAACTCAAGTGCAGTATAAACTCCGCCAAGACCTTTGTAGTTTTTAATATTGTCAAATGTATCAAAAATCATATTTTATCATTCCTTTCTCAAAGAAATTATACATCAACACAAACGGCAAAGTCAACACAGACTGTCCGCAGGTTGACAACCCTTTTATCATTTTGATATAATGGAAATATACAAAGGAGGAGATATTATGGCAGCAGTTTTATCAAAAATGATCAGAGTTCTGGTTTCCGTTCTTATGATGCTTTCACCCTCTCTGCCTCATATGTTCGGTCTTCCCGCAATTCCGAAGGGACAGACTCTTGACCTTGATTCAAGATTTGAACTTGTGTGGAGTGATGAATTTGACGGTGACAGACTTGACAGAACCAAATGGCAGACTAACTGGTGGCAGACCGAACGCAAAGGCGGATACTGGCACGACGACCTTGTTGAAGTGAAAGACGGCAACCTTGTTATTACAACAGCGTATTTTGACAAAGGTCTTGAAATACCTGATGCTTACAAAGGTTACTTTGCAACCCACAACCACAAGCCGTACAAAGAAGGCTGGTACACCGGCTGTGTAACAGGTCAGGGCAAGCAGAACTTTCTTTACGGCTACTATGAATGCAGGGCTATTCTTCCCAGGTCAACGGGTATGTGGTCAGCATTCTGGATGATGAACGGAAAAGTTGAAAATGTTGACAATTCAGGTAAAGACGGTACCGAAGTTGATATTTTTGAATCTATGTACTATAAAGATGTGTCCTGGGGTGCAGGTGACGCCGTTGTCAGCGGTATTCATTATGACGGCTACGGTGCAGAACACAAAGGCGACAGTATAGGCAAATGGTTTGCAAATAATCCTTATGAAGAATACAACACCTACGGCCTTGAATGGAACAAAGACGAATATATTTTCTACATAAACGGTGTTGAAACCGGCAGACTTTCCACCGGCGGAGTATCACAGAATCCCGAGTATCTGCTTCTTTCCTGCGAAGTTGCAGGTGAAAACGGTGTTGCAGATGCCGACCGCCACGGCACCGGAAAAATGAGTATGATTCCGGGCGAAACCGCTGAATTCATTGTGGATTATGTAAGGGTATATCAGTATAAATAAAAAAGCATGTGAAAAAGTGACTGTAAATCTACAGTCACTTTTTTATTTCTTTATTATCTGTTTTTTATCAATCGAAAAGCGGTGTGGAAAAATATCTTTCTCCTGTATCGGGCAATACGGTAACAACGGTTTTGCCTTTGCCGAGTTTCTTTGCAAGGCGCATTGCCGCTGCAACATTTGTGCCGCTGCTGATACCGCAGAGAATTCCCTCTTCACAGGCAAGTCTTTTTGCTGTTTCAATGGCTTCCTCGTCTTTGATTATGCACACACCGTCATAAATCTGCTGATTGAGGTTGTCGGGGATAAGTCCGTCACCGATACCCATCTGGATATGCGTTCCGATTGAGCCGCCCGAAAGAATTGCGGCGTGTTCAGGCTCAACTGCCCATACGGTAATATCAGGAATTTCAACACAGAAACGGAAAAGAACGTTAATATTTTTAACCTGAAAAAAACACAGTACAACAATGAAGTTATACTGTATTTTATCTGAAATTTATATGATTATATTTAATCGGAATCACAGAACATCTGTGTCTTTATGTATCTCTGCAAATTCTCCTTGCATTGTGTCTTCGGTAACCGCAATTTCTTCCGGCATTTTTTTAAGTTTATTGTAATTCACAATTCCGTTTATAAGATAGAAAACAATCCAAAGATGGAAAACAATGTCCATAATCATATCAGCAGAAAAACCTGAAATGTAAAACATTGCCGCTGTGTCAGCAAGGAACAAAACCAATGCAATATACAGCCATACAACTTTTTTCTTTCTTGCAAAGAACCAGCAAAGCAAATAAATCAGCAGAATAACCGCTGCAATCACAAGGGTAACTGCAAGAAATGACTTATCAAGAAGTTCTGACTCGGGGACATCATAATAATATTCCTCCGGATATGAGCCACTGTAGAACATACCGTAATCAGCAACAAAATAAGGTATAAACGCAGAAAAAAGAAAATAAGAATTTGAGTTTACAACAAGAAGCACAATATTTATTAAACTGAATACCACAACTACCAGAATGTTTGACACACAGTTGTTATATTTTGCTTCGAGACTTCCTCTCGGACTTGCGTTCTTGTTTTTCTGACTTTTACCGAAAGAACCTGCCATAATATCTCTCCTTTTCATTTTTACAAGTTTAATTAATCCGCCACATAACAGTTGTCAATATATCCGAAACTGTAAATGTATTATACTCAATGTTTGAGTTCTTGTCAATACTCAAAATCAGAGTATTGTATCATTTTACCGAGGTGGTAATTTTGGATTATCTTGACAAACTGATTGCACTGAGAATTGACAGTGATTTATCGCAAAAGACAGTTGGCAAAGTTATAAACAAATCTCAGCAAGGCTATGACCATATTGAAAAAAGACGGGCAAAACTCGCAATAGAAGACTTTAAAAAATTATGCGAGTTTTACAATGTAAGTGCTGACGAATTATTGGAAATCAAAAAAATCCTGTGAAGAGGTACACTTCACAGGATTTTTTGATTTTAAAATTAAAGTTTTGAAAAACCGTAACTGTTGATGAGTGCATCAATCTTCACGCCGGATTTGCACAAGGGGCATTCGTGTGAAGGATAACAGTGATAATCATCCAGGTCGTTGGGGTCGAAAACTGAACGGACGGGAAGACCGCCGCATTCCTTTGCAGTGGAGAAAATTGCAGATACGCCTGCAACCTTACCGCCGTAATAGCGTACTGCATCAACGGCAGACTGTGCAGTTTTACCCGATGCAACGGAAACTGCAAGTACCATAACATTTTTGCCTGCAATCATAGGAATAATGTTGTCGCGGAAAATGAACTGGTTACCGCTTGTGATTTCAGGTGTAACAACATAAATTGATTTGTGGGCATTCATATTAACAAAGTCTGCCTTTGAAAGACAGTCTGCAAAACATGCACCGATAACTTCTGTTCCGTCAAGGCAAAGGATTGTATCCACAACGGTATCGGCATAGTAATAAGTGCACAGTTCTTCAGCCACTGCCCTTGCTTCTGAAAGACGGGCTTTCTGAGACACAACATCAATATAATAATTGCTGTGGCAGTTACTTGTGGCAAAATGTCCCACTGCAACACGCAAATGAAGATTTTTACGCTTTGTATCGTATTTCATAGTTTGTAAAGTTGACATACAAGTTCCTCCTCGGTACTTCAAGTTAAGGGCATTATACACTAATTCTTCCTAATTGGCAAGTGTTTTTTGTATATTTATCACATTAATACCCATTTATTTTTCTGCTGATTCGTACACAATTCCATCAGAACTGTCTTCGCTTTTTTTGCTTTTTCATTGATAAAAAGAGATACAATGCATAAAAACCGCTCACTGAAACAAGGAAAATGCAGGAAAAGATTCTTTTACCGACAGAAATTGCCGCTTCATTGCTGAAAACACTCAGGGCATTGAAAAGTCCGTGGGTGACAATACAGCAGATAAGGCTTTTGCTTTTGTAGTAAATCATCACAAACATAAAACCTGCCGCAATTGCATAAATAACCTGCAGAATATTTTCGAAAAGTTCTGCCCCCGAGCCGTTGAAAAGCCGTATGATATGTCCGATTCCGAAAGTGACACTTGACACAATTATTGCCGCTTTAACATTGTCTTTCAGCATTGCACCGAAAAGCAGACCGCGGAATATAATTTCTTCAAGAAATCCGACAAAGAACATTGTTAAGATATAAAGCACAGTTTCAGTTAAAGATAAATTCATCGCCGTGCCGTAAAGAAGATTTGCCGTAAGAAGCACCGCTGCGGGAACATAGTAAAGCATTGCGGAAGCCTTTACCTTCGGTTTGCAAAGTCCGTACCTTTCGAAAAGTCCGTTCTTTTTAAGAAAAACTGTCAGAACTGCAGAAAGTACTGCGGCAAAAGGCAGAGTGACCGCATCTGTTATTCCCACCGTTTCTGAAATGCTGTCACCTATGCTCATAATTACACAGTAAGCCACTATGAAAACTATTGCAAAGGCGAGTTCACTTTTTTGGTATAGTTTTTTCATTTTTCATCCCTCTGCTCAGAGAATTTTTTTAAGTACAACTTTTATTTGATTGCATCAAGATTTGCGCCTTTTGTTTCTTTAACTTTCAACAAAAGTATAACCGCTGCAACGGCAACGCAAGGCAGTGCAACAAGAAGACAAGTGAGCCATACGGGGATTTTAAGCATACCGATAATAACAAGTATATAGCCGACGGCAAGACCGATAATAACAAGAAGTCCTTCAGCGCCCACAACAGATGCTCTGATATCTGTGGGTACTTTTTCTGTCATCATAATGTTCATATAGTCTCTGCCGATCCAGTAGCAACCCTGATAAAGTCCGCAGAATCCGCCAATGAGATAAGGATTCCACAGATTGTTGATACCAACGGCAAAAAGAATAAAACCTGTAATACAAAGTGCACTTGCGCCCACGATGAGTTTCTTTCTGCCGAAAGCGTCTGCAATGAATCCCGAAACAAGAGTGAGCGATGCATAAACAATAGGCAGAACAAACATTGCTTTTGTAATGTCCGCTGTGCTCATACCTGCAATATGCATTGATGATTCATAATAAAGGGCAATGGCAGGCATACCTGCATCAAAAATAATGTGGGATATTATAAGGTGTTTTGTGTCTTTGTTTGAAAAGATGTATTTTGCCGCATTGAAAACACCCGACTGATTTCTCTGTGCCTTTTTTTCTTGCTTTTCTTTTCGGCGCATTTCA
>JAZOAX010000194.1:0-4709 GCA_045595685.1 Acutalibacteraceae bacterium | reverse complement strand
TTTACCTTGATGTATCAGAAACTCTTCAGAGTGCCGGTTATTATTTCAATGTCAAATGGCACTTCGGAGATGGCACTGACTACCGAATTCTTTTGGGTGCTCCTGTTTGGGGTGATCATTCTCAGTGGTCTGACAAGCCCTCAAGTTATTATACAATGAATAACATTTTCTCGGATTATGCAGTTGATGCATCTTTACCTAAAGGTTACCCAAGCGGATTGTATGGCTCAACAAGCAGTTCAACTGACTTTGACCTTAGAATTGTAGGTTACAATTATTCAAGCCAGGGCACTGACAAGTTCACTGTTAACAGTGTAACTCACAACAAATATGTTCTCTTCCGTTCAAATCAGTCAACAAACGAAGCAACAATTTTCCTGAAAGGTACTCCGAATGCAAGTTATAAGGGAACCACTACTTCATATAGCACCTCAGGTAGCAGTATGGGTTCATACGGTTATGCTCAGAATTATGGCAGTAGTTGGAAAACACATGATAACGGAACAGCGCAGTTCACAAACAAGGACAACAACTCACAATCAAGTTATCTTGAAGGCCAGTGGAAAGAAATGCAGTGGAATGTTACCATTTATGACAAATCCACTCTTAATGGTACAGTCAACGAAGCAACAAATATTCTGAATAATCAAAAGGCCAAGTATACTTATGCTTCTCTCAACAATCTGCAGACTGTTCTTAATAACAATAAGGGCGTTCTTACTACCCGTGCAACAACACAGACAAATATCGACACTGCAAACAATAATATCCGCAGTGCCATCAACGCTCTTCAGGTAAGAACATACGAAATTACTTATGAAAACCTTTTCTCACTTTCTGATTGGGCAAACTCTGCATCATCAGTAATGAATAACGGTTCACTTTCTTTTGATATTGCAAACGGTACTATCACAACAACTCACAACGGTGCAACTACACCGAATTATTGTTACACTGCACATTCAGGCTCAGGTATATATTACATTCCACTTACTGCAAGTGACGAAGACAGAACTTTCGTTTTCGAATGTAATGCAGAAGTTACCAGTACTAACGGTAACGGTGGCGGTTATGTAATGATTTTTGACACAAATGCTGCCCGTAACAACTATGATAAGGATTTGTATGCACCTTCAAACCTTAAAGGTGATGTAAAGGCCACATTCACTGTTCCTGCCGGTTGCGATGCTATTCATATACGTTTCGGTACTGCAGGTGAATCAGGTGCAAAAGCTGTGTTCTCAAACATTGCAATTTATGAACAGTCAAGAGGTAATGAAATCGGTATTGACGGATGGACAACCCGTCCTTACAGAACAGTTTATAATTACGGAACTGTATTTACAACAGCATCACTTTCAACTCCTGTAAGACCCGGTTATCAGTTTGAAGGTTGGTATCTTGAACCTACTTATGCTACTCCTTTTTCTAACTACAGCAATACATATTCTTTTGCAGCAAGTTTCCCTGCATATTCAAAATGGACTGCACTTCCTCAGACTCTTTCCGTTGATACAAACGGCGGTTTAAATAGCGGTAACCTGATTTATAATCCTCAGGGTCTCAGTTCATTCTCAGGCGGCAGCACTTCATCAATTTCTTATAACGGCACAATTGACGAATACGGTGTTGATATCAGCGGTGAATACACAACAAATACATCTTCAACAGAAGCAACTGTTCAGTTACCTCTTTGGGTATATCTTGAAGAAGGTAAAACCTATGAATTCTCTTATTTATCCAGTAATAATTTTACAGAATTCTACCTTTTCCCCGATGGTGTTCCGGGCAATCATGCTTCAATAAAGAAGAACAATGGCAATAATAATTACGGTGAACAGTTTGTTTGCGGTGAAGCAGTACATCAGGGTGAATCTGCTTGGACATCAGTTACCGACGCTACAGGATTATATCAGATTCGTCTTGACCAGGACTATGGTGTTGTAACAGGGTCGACATCAGGCAACAAATACAATATCCAGAACTTCATAATCAGAGAAGTTTCTCCAGATGCCACAAGCAAATATATTCAGCCCACAGGTACAACTTATACAATTCCCGCTCCCACAAAAGACGGCTACACCTTTAACGGCTGGACTGTAGACGGTACAACAACTGCAGCAGGTGATTATGAATACACATTTGCAGCAGGCGGGGACACAATCGTAGCAAACTGGGTTGAAAACTCCTACAACATTGCTTTTGATGCTAACGGCGGCGAAGGCTCAATGTCAGCAATCAACAGCGTTAAGTACGATGACGCTCAGACTCTTACTTCAAATGCTTTCACAAAAACCGGTTATAAATTCCTCGGTTGGTCAGAAGATAAGAATGCAACAACTGCAACTTACACTGACGGACAGAGCGTAAGCAAACTCAGTGCTGAAAACGGTGCAACAGTAACACTTTATGCTGTATGGGCTCCTGTTACTTATAAGGTTGTCTTTAACGGTAATGGTGCAACATCAGGTACAACAGGCGGACTTACTGTAACCTATGGCAGAACTTTCAGCCTTACACCTAACGGATTCAAGAAAGACAACTACCACTTCCTCGGCTGGTCAGAAGATAAGAATGCAACAACTGCAACTTATACTGACGGCGCAACAATCTCAACAAATCTTACTGCAACTGACGGCGCAACAATCAATCTTTACGCTGTATGGGCAATTGATACATACAAGATTGTATGGACAGATGAAGACGGTACTGTTCTTGAAACAGACGATGCAGTGGCTCACGGCACACTTCCCACATACGACGGTGAAGAACCCACCAAGGCTTCAACTGCACAGTACAGTTACACCTTTGCAGGCTGGACTCCCGAAGTTGTGGAAGCAACAGGCAATAAGACCTATAAAGCAACATATACTCCTTCAATCAGAAAGTACACAGTTAAGTGGCTTGACGATGACGGAACTATTCTTGAAGAAGATACAAATCTCGATTACGGAACAGTAATCAGTTTTGACGGTGAAGAACCCACCAAGGCTTCAACTGAAGAATTCAGTTATGAATTCACAGGCTGGGAAGGTTACACAGAAGGTGCAATAGTTAAAGATGATGTAACATTTACTGCAACCTACAAAGCAACCACAAGAACCTACACTGTAGTATGGGAGAACTGGAACGGTACAGTTCTTGAAACTGATAACAATGTTCTCTACGGAACAATGGCCGAATATAACGGCACAACTCCCGGCAGAGCAATGGACGCTCAGTACAGATACACCTTTGCAGGCTGGGATAAGACAGTAGCAAAAGTTACAGGCGATATAGTTTACACTGCAACCTACAACACTGCTCTCAGAGATTATGAAATCACCTTCATCAATGCAGACGGCGAAGAAGAAAGTGCTTACTATTACTACGGCACACAGGCTGAAGATATCGTTCTTCCCGCAAACACTGCTGCAAAAGCAGACGATGCAGGTCACTATTCATATGCTTGGCCGGCAGTAAGTGAAGTTATAGGTGCAGCAACTTACACAGAAGTTGAAACACTCACACCTCACGATTATAGCGGAGCTATCAGAAACGACGGCAACGCAGAAGACGGTACTCACTCATATCAGTGTACCCTCGGTTGCGGCAAGTACGGCAACGCAACACCTCACACCTGGAACGACGGTGAAGTTACAACTGCAAACGATTGCGGTAATGACGGCGTTATGACTTATACCTGCGAAGAAGCAGACTGCGGTGCAACATATACCGAGACAATCGCTGCAACAGGCAAACACACATATACAGACGAATACTTCTGCGATACAGATGCAACACATCAGCTTGTTTGTGATGTCTGCGGACACAAAGACGATGCAACCGATTGTGATTTCACTGACGCATACGACAAGAAATCACCCGAAGATTCAGATAAGCACATTGCATACTGCGTATGCGGCAATTCAACAGATGCTGATCACAATTGGACAAACTGGGTTGGCGACGGCAATGCTACTGACAGCAGCGGTAAGATGTCAAGTTATTGTGCAGATTGCGGTCAGACCAGAACAACAGAATGTACTTACGAATTAACTGCAAGTAAAGATGCAAACTGCACAGAAGACGGTTATAAGACCTATGAATGTACAGATGCAAACTGCCAGAACGGTTACACAGTAATTGAAAAGTCTTCAGATCACTCATGGGACGAAGGTACAGTTACAACAGAACCCACTTGTTCTGCAGAAGGTGTAATGACCTTTACCTGTAAGCACGATTCAAATCATACAAGAACAGAAGCAATTGCAATTGATGCTGCTGCTCACGATTGGGACGAAGGTGTTGTTACAACAGAACCCACCTGCTCAAAAGTTGGTGTCAAGACCTTCACTTGTAAGCACGACGCAGACCACACAAGAACAGAAGATGTGGCAATTGATATTGACGCTCACGATTGGGACGAAGGTACAGTAACAACAGAGCCCACCTATTCAAAGGAAGGCGTTAAGGTATTCTCCTGTAAGCACAATGCAGCTCATACAAAAGCACAGGCTGTTGCAATTAACGCAGATGCTCACGATTGGGACGAAGGTGTTGTTACAACAGAGCCCACCTGTTCAAAAGTTGGTGTCAAGACCTTCACTTGTAAGCACAACGCAAGCCACACAAGAACAGAAGATGTTGCAATTGATGCCGATGCTCACGATTGGGACGAAGGAAGTCGGATCGTAGCCATGTCGTTCTGTGAGCCAAGGAGTTGGCAC
>JAZOAX010000193.1:0-8069 GCA_045595685.1 Acutalibacteraceae bacterium | reverse complement strand
ATATTTATGGCAATTGAAGTAAACCAATATTCTCTTGCATCTTATTATGTAGATGTGATGAGAAACGATATAAAATTATCAAATGCCACATGCTTTTTTACTAAAAATGATGATCAACTATATTTAATTACAAATTGGCATGTAGTAAGCGGACAAAATGCTGACACTTTGTTGAGTTTGAGTGATACATGTGCCATCCCAAACAAGTTAAGAGTTTATTTGCCAAAAGCAAAAGACAATACTCTAGAATATTCTAATTTGTATTATATTGATGTTGCTATACGAGATGATGATGACAATGCCCTTTGGTACGAAAAAAGAAAAGATGATAAAATGATTGATGTTGCAGTGCTCCCCTGTAATATAGATGATGATTTTTGTTGTCTTTCTATTGAAGAAGCAGAAGAACCTTTTAATGAAGGTGTAACTTGTGATATTGCTTCGGAAATATACATAATCGGATTTCCTTTTGCTGATGATTATGGTTATACACCTATTTGGAAAAAGGCAAGTGTAGCTAGTGAACCCGAAATTGATATAAATGGATTTCCTTACTTTTTTGCTGACACAGCCACGAGGCAGGGAATGTCAGGATCACCGGTTATATTGTTCAAAGACAGACCAGTTACAATCATTAATCAAACGGAGCAAAAGATTAGCCGTCACTTTACTAAATTTATAGGTATATACTCTGGAAGAATAGGTGCAAATAGCGAAAGTAGAAATGATGCACAATTAGGCAGAGTATGGAAAGCACAAGTCATTAAAGAAATCATAGAAGAAAGCAAAGGTGAATTTATTGAATAAAACTTGCAAATGTTACGCTTGTGGTTCTAATTCTACAAACAGTGCGGATTATGAACGAGATCGCGTGTTTTATGAATGTCCTCTGTGTGGTAGATTTCAAATAGGTGCACATGATGGAGTATTGAATATTGACAGAAACCATCTTGCATCGTATTTGCTTTACCACTGCTTCAAATACGAAAATGTAACAGAATATCGTTATCATACTACCTTAGATAAAGATACTTGCGATAAATATAAAAAAGAATTTGAAGAAGGACATAACACTCATGGACATCCCGTTCATATGAATGCGGATATAATTGAGAACTGGTATCCTAAAAGCTTTTCCGAGAGAGTGGATCTTATTCTATTGTATATCAACGAACACACGCCGCATATGGGACAGCAGATCAGTTTAAGCTACAAAGAAATGCTGAGCATGTTATTTATAGATCAAAGAGAATTTGATAATAATCAATGTTCTCCTAATTATGGAAAATGGATTGAACGCAACGAAGATGATTGTGAAAGTGAAATCAAATATTTTTTAGATTATCTTTCTAAGTGTGAATACATTCAATACAATGACGGCCCGAGCGAAGAAGAATGGACCGAGTTATCACTAATGCCAAAAGGATATGCCAGAGTGGATGAATTGCAAAAAAATACTGCATATGGTCGTAACGTACTTGTCGCTATGAAATTTGGTGATGATACCAAAGAACTTCGCGAAGCAATCCGTGCAGGCATTATTAAAGCCGATTATATACCGGTATTTATTGATGAAGTTCAACACAATGAATTGATCACACCGGAACTATTGAAACAAATTCGTGATAGCAAATTTGTTGTTGTCGATCTCACTCATCAAAATAATGGTGCATATTTTGAAGAAGGATATGCAATGGGCCTAGGCAAACCAGTGATTCAATTATGCAAAGTAGGAACAGTTTTACATTTTGATATTGCGCAAAAAAACACAATAATGTGGGACTCGGAAAATGATATTCCAAACCGTCTTTGTAACCGAATTAAAGCAACTATAGACTAAAGTGAGCAATACCACCTAAGCAAAGTAAAGCTTTGGCGGTATTGCTTTTGTAAAGGTAAAGACGTTCTTTACGATGTAAAGAACGTCTTTGCGCATTATGGTGGAGCATAGGGGGGTCGAACCCCTGACCTCTTGACTGCCAGTCAAGCACTCATCCCAACTGAGCTAATGCCCCATGAGTATAATATTCAATTTTTAACGAGGGTGCGTTTCTGAGTGCTTTGGGCTCCCAAGTGAGCTACACCCCCGAATGTGCTGTTGCTATAGCATTTTAGCACATAAGAGGGCGTTTGTCAACCTTTTTTCATTCAGATATTTCCTTTTTGCGTTGCTTTCTCGGCAGTTCTCAAAAGGGAAATCAAAGGTACAATCAGTATTGCGCAAAAGAAGTTGCTCACACCGTGTATCACATCAAATGTAAGGCCTGCCGCTATCCAGGTCAGCATACCTTTGAAGTCGTATCCGTAAAAAATTGCCTGAACGGGTGCGTAAAGTACCCCGTACAAAAAACCGTGCAGGGCGCATACCGTCATATATACTATGGGAGCAATATTCTTCGGCATATTCTTCGGCAGCAGCATTGTCACTGCCCACAGAACTGTCCAGATATAAAGGTACGGGTACCACCAGACATTGAAGCCGCCAAGAAGACCTGTGAGCAAAACGAAAATGTAAATAGGATACAGTGCTTTTTTGCGGTACACCACGGTTATTGAGATTATAAATACACCTATCAGATGTATGTTCGGCAGTGCATCCATAAGCACTTTTGATGCGTACATCAGGGCGCCGAGCATACCGAAAACCGATATTTCTTTAACCGTCAGTTTCATTTTTCTGCCTTGAAGGAGTAGGTCTCCCCTTCTTTGATTTCGGTCATATCAACACCTGTGGGGGCATAACTGCCGTTTATGTAGAATGCCCAGTACATACCGTCTTTGTCGTAGTCAAGGGTTGTGCCGTCAACAGTTTTAACATAAAGACCGTAGGGTCCGTCTTCACCCTGAATAAGACCGCAATCAAGAAGTGCCTCGCCTACTGTCGTTTTGTCGGTGTAAACATCAAAATTGGTCTCTTTTCCGTCTTTATCAACAACGGTGAAAGCAAAGTTTGTTTCGCCTTCGCCAACCACCTTGCTTCCCGGAGGTGCAGTTACGGTTTGTGACGCGGAAGTTTCATCTGCATTGCCGTCGGTGGTCTTTCCGTCACCGCAGGCAGACATAAGAAACATTGTTGAAATTACAAGTAAAATTGCGAGAATTGCTGAAAGTGATTTTTTCATTTTTAATTAACTCCTTTTATTTTTTAATTATTCCGTATGTATACAAGTCTGTTTTTCTTTTTCACCTCCATAAAAAATGCCCTCACCAAAAAGGTAAGGGACAGAAAACAGCAAAACAGACAGAACATCGTGCTCAATATTTGTTTTACCACTTTCCCCTTAGCCCAAAAGTGTAAATTTTAAATTGCCGCTGACTACGGCAACGCAAATGAGCATTCCGACTTATGGCAAAGCCAATTACGGCAATGGCGGTTGCTCGGGATTTTCACCCGTATTTCCTCATTTGACAGGAATAATTTTATCACAGAGTTAATCTGATGTCAACTTCAGATTCAGTTTTTCAAAAAGAAAAAGCACTCCCTTTCGGAAGTGCTTCTTTGTTTTATAGCTTTTTATAAAAAGTTAAAAATAGAATTGCGGAAGATTATGCTTCCTTCTTCTTAAGGCAAACAAAGGCTGCGCCTGAAGCTACTGTAAGAGTTGCAAGTGCTACGATTACTGCAGATGTATCACCTGTCTTAGGAGTAGTTGTTGTAACAACAGCGGGAGCGGCAGTAGTAGGAGCTGCAGTAGTTGATTCCTCTACTTCACCGATGAAGCCGATGTACATGTTTGCAAAGAAGTTTACGATTTCGTTGTCAAGAAGACCTTCGATTACTGATGAATCAAGACCGAGGCTTTCAAGTGCACCAACGAGTGTGTCAGCAATACCTGCTGTGAGGTTTGTTGCGTTAACTGCAAGGTCATCACTTGCTGCAAGGGTAGCAATGTCAAATGTGCCAACTTCTGCTGTTGAAGCACCGAGGTTGATACCTGAACCGTTGAAAATGCTGCCGATTGATGCCATAAGTGATTCGAGTCCGCCGTCTGTAAGACCGCCAAGCATATCTGCGATGGGAGTGATATCAAAATCAACGGGAATCAGCTTAAGGAGTGCTGCAAGGTCGAAACTTGCTGTGCCTGAACCTGCGTTTTCTGCGGGTACTGTGTTTGCTTCACTTGCGATTGTGCCGAGAATTTCGAGAGCCTGATTGTCATCTTCGCCTTCGAGTTCAGCAATAATCTGATCAAGTTCAACATCACTGAGGCCGAGACCGCCGAGAATTGAATCAAGATCTTCCTGAGTAAGTGAGCCGAGATCAACGCCTTCAAGTTCCTTGAGAATTGAATCAACGGATACACCTGCATCAGCTGCACAAGCAACAGGTACGAGCAGGCAAGCGCAAAGCATAACTGCAACGATAACACCTATAAACTTTTTCATGTCCTATCAAATCCTTTCTGAATATTTATATAAACAGCCAAAGGCTGAAAATATACTCTTCATTCAAATGATTATACTACAAGTTGTGTTAAATATCAATAGTTATCACTATATTTCTGCATTTTTTTACCAGGTTACGAAAACATCAAGACCTGAGGTTGTGAAATCCTTGTCAAGTTCAAGTCCGTTTTCTTTAAGTGCACCGCAGAAACCGATGAGCATATTGTAGTCTTTCATTGTGATTCTGCACTTGAGGCTGAGTTCTGAACGGTCTGAGAAGTTGTCAAGTTTGCCGGGTACGAAGCCTGTGCACCACCAATACTTGCCGTATTCTCTTGTGTAAAGTTCATTACCTTTACGGTAACCTGTCATAGTCATATAAAGTGCATCGTCGTTTGATGCTGCATCGTAATGTTCAACTTCTCTGTCTTTAGGTTTGGTATAAACACCGATTTCGTGACCTACAAAAAGGTAGCCGTACTGACCTTTCCAGAACTGAATCATCCAATCCTGGTCACCGTACTGGAACTTACATCTCATTGTATCCATATAGATAGATACGAAACCTGCGCCTACATCAAAGAACTCGTTATAACCGAGGGCTCTCTGCCAGGGGTCTGAGTTTGTGTAGTAGTAATTGCCGTCGGGATTGAACATATAACTGAGGAAGCCTTCATCAAAAATTGCTGCGTTTTCAATTACTTCCTGAGGAGTTGTTGTGGTTGTGTCAGAGCCCTGAGTTGTTGAAGGAGCAGCAGTTGTGGGCGCTGTTGTTGTGGGAGCCGTTGTTGAAGGAGCAGTTGTGGTTGTTGTGCCCGGAGTTACGGGGAAAGTTGTGATAAGGTTGGATGAAGTTGACTGACTGTCCCCTGTGGGTTCAACTGTTGTTGCAACAGGCTGTGTTGTGGGAATGGGCGCACTGCTTGTTGTGGGCGGTGCTGTTGTCTGAGTTGTGGGCGGTAATGTTGTGTTGGTTGTCATAACATTATCACTCTTTGTCATTGCGCTTACACCGAAAAATGAGCCGATGCAAACGACAAGAAGTGCAACAATAATTATAATTGCTGATTTGTTCTTTTCAAAATTCATAATAGGGGCCTCCTGCAAGTATGGATATATTGAGACATAATTACACAATTTTATACACTATATAATGTAGCAGAATTTGTCAAAAAGGTCAAGTGTATTTTCATAATATTTACAATTTAAATAAAGGTTTTAACAGTAAAAAAAGGCTGTCATAAAAACGACAGCCTTTTCTGTGTATTTTTTTGTATTTTTATCAGTTGTTGCCGAAGATGTTTCTGCCCTTGAATACGGGAAGAACATCGCTTTCGTCATCGTCGGGATCGTCGAAAATTGAATCTGTTTTCTTTACGGGAGTTTCAATAACATCAACGGTCTGTGTCTGTACGGGCTGAGCAGGTGCTTCCACGGGAGCCTGTACGGGTGCCTGAACGGGAGCAAAATCACTTGCCTTAACTGCGCCTGTGCCTGAAGCGGCTGCAGCCTGTTCAAAAATTGACACAAAACTCTGGCCGAACTTTGTTGATGCAAAGTCAAGAGTTTCGGAATCCATACCTGAGAAGATTGAGGGTGCACTGTCTCTTCTTGTGGACTGGCTGATGAATTCGGGTGCTGCACCTGACTGGCTTGCGGGAGCAGCCTGAGTTGCTGAGGGCTGAGCATCTTCTTTCTTAGCCATACCGAAACCTGTTGCAATAACAGTGATAAGCATTTCGTCGCCCATATCTTCGTCAAATACTGAACCGAAGATGATGTTTGCATCGGGATGTGTTGCATCTGCGATGAGTGAACCTGCCTGTTCAATCATATCAAGGGACATATCTGATGAGCAGGTAACATTGATGATAACACCGCTTGCACCGTCAATTGCCGTTTCAAGAAGGGGGCTTGTGATAGCCTGCTTTGTTGCTTCGGAAGCACAGTCTGCACCTCTGCCGCGGCCGATACCCATGTGAGCAAGACCTGCGTCTTTCATAACACTCTTGATATCAGCAAAGTCAAGGTTGATGTAACCGGGAACTTTGATTGTGTCTGAAATGCTCTTTACACCCTGCCAGAGAACATCGTTTGCCTTGCCGAATGCATCTTTCATGCTCAGACTCTTATCACCGAGGAGTTTAAGTCTTTCGTTGGGGATTACGATGAGGCTGTCAACGTGCTTTTCGAGTTCCTTGATGCCTTCTTCAGCCTGCATCATTCTTTTTCTGCCTTCAAACTTGAAGGGCTTTGTAACGATACCGACTGTGAGAGCACCGAGTTCTCTTGCAATTTCAGCAACAACGGGTGCTGCACCTGTACCTGTGCCGCCGCCCATACCGGCTGTGATGAATACCATATCTGTTGATTTGAGTGCATCGGCAATTACATCGCGGCTTTCTTCAGCAGCCTTTTTGCCGATTGCAGGGTCACCGCCTGCACCCATGCAGCCTGTAACCTTTTCACCAATCTGGATTTTATGAGTTGCTTTTGAGTTTTCGAGAATCTGTCTGTCTGTGTTGATTGAAAGGAATTCAACGCCCACAATACCTGACTCAACCATTCCGTTAACGGCATTTCCGCCGCCACCGCCTACACCGATTACTTTAATCTGGTTATAAGCGATATTTTCGTTGTCCATTATGAAGCCCATTTTACTTCCTCCTACTAAAATATTTTAAATGCGTATAATTCGTTTTTATCATAAGTAATGTGTGCTTTAAGGGCATACTTTTCTTATTATCCATAAGATTATAACACGACTCTGTGAAAATTACAATAATAAATATGCAGAAGATTTAATTAATTTTTTCTTATTTTTGTAAAAAAAGAAAAAAAACAAGGAGTTTAATCAGCTTTCATAACGCCTTCATTGAAAAATGCCATATCGTTATACCTTGTGTCAATATAACCTGACTGACCCTTTTCCGAGGCATCTTTAACAACATCTGAGGCAAGTTTTATCTGCCTTTCGAGTTTGTCACATTTACCCAGATAAATCATAAACTTGCCGTTGCAGTTGATTGTAACATTACTTAAATCCGAAACATCAACGGTTGCTTTTTTAATAACTCCGTTATCCTCCACGGCAGATACAATCTTCTGAACAAGAGTGTACTTTTCTGCATTGTTTTCAGAGGGTACATACTGAGCCCCTGCTTCAACTTCCTGATACTCAAAACCGACAATTTTAAAAGAGCCGTTTTTGAGTTTGTTCTTTTTAAGGGAAAGTATTCTTTCATATTCGTCAACACAGATAAAACTCTTGTTGTTGACAATGATATATTTTTCCGTTGTGGGAGTTACGGTGAGAATTACCGTGTCGGGCAGTTTTCTTCTGAAGTCCACACTGTGAACATAAGGAAGGTCAGCCGTAACCTTTTCGTTAATCTTCTTTTCACTGAGGGCATACATATTAAGGCCCGTTTCAATTCCTGCGGCATCAATGATTTTTTCGGTTTTATATACGCTTTCACCCTCAACAACAATGTTGCCGATGGGTGCACCTTTGACATAAACAAAAATCAGAAGCAATGAAAGGGCAAACAGCAAAAGAACAAAACCTGACAGAATGTGTTTTATGAGTCTTCTTCTCTTTTTTGCCTCTGTTCTGTTTTTTATTATTTCTGCATTGTTTACGCCGTGACCCCTTTGCTTTTCATAATGCTTTGAGTCTTTTT
>JAZOAX010000192.1:0-3670 GCA_045595685.1 Acutalibacteraceae bacterium | reverse complement strand
TCCAACTCCATTGACGAAGCAAGAGAAGGTTACGGCGACAAAATTATTGTAACCCGTTATTCTGATGGCTCTTTTGAGATTCAGGACTTCGGACGTGGTATTCCCGTTGGCTACAATCAGAAGTACGATAAGGAAAACTGGGAAATCATTTTCTGCGAGATGTACGGCGGCAGCAAATATAATACCAACTCAAGCGGCAGCTATGAGTATTCCTTGGGTCTTAACGGCTTGGGACTTTGTGCTACCCAGTATGCAAGTGAATATATGGATGCCGAAATTAAAAGGGACGGCATGAAATATAACCTTCACTTTGAAAAGGGTGGGAACAAAGGCGGACTTTCAAGTGAGTCTTACGGTAAGAAGGATACCGGTACAAGAATAAGATGGAAGCCCGACCTTGAGGTTTTTACGGATATTGATGTTTCTCTTGATTATTTTCAGAATATTATGCAGAAGCAGGCTATCGTTAATCCTAAGGTCCGTTTTGAACTTAAAAATCAGATTAAGGGCGGCTTTGAAACTTTTGTTTATTACTATGAAAACGGTATCAGTGACTATGTAAAGGAAATTGCAGGGGAGGACTCAATCTCCTCAGTACAGTACTGGCAGGCTGAAAGAAGCGGTAAAGACAGAGAAGATTTGCCCGAATACAAGGTAAGACTCAATGTTGCCCTTACTTTCTCAAACAAAAAGCAGCTCATTGAATATTACCATAACTCAAGTTTTCTTGAATTCGGCGGCTCACCGGATAACGCCGTTAAAAGCGCCCTTGTTTCACAGATAGATTCTTATCTTAAACAAAGCGGAAAATATGCAAAATCAGATGCTAAAATCAAATTCCAGGATATAGCAGACTGTCTGATTCTGGTTTCGTCGTCTTTTTCAACAGAAACCTCATATCTCAATCAGACTAAAAAGGCAATCACAAACAAGTTCATTCAGGAGGCTATGACAGAGTTCCTGCGTCATCAGTTGGAAGTATATTTCATCGAAAACAAGATGGAAGCGGATAAAATCGCCGATCAGGTGCTTGTTAATATGAGAAGCCGTGTAAGAGCGGAAACTACAAGACAAAGCCTTAAAAAGACCCTTGCTTCCTCCAACGATATGGCAAACAGAGTGCAGAAATTCGTTGACTGCAGAAGCAAGGATATTGATAAAAGAGAACTTTTCATAGTGGAAGGTGATTCAGCTCTCGGTGCCTGTAAGCAGGCAAGAGACTCGGAATTCCAGGCAATTATCCCCGTAAGAGGTAAAATTCTCAACTGCCTTAAAAGTGAGTACGATAAAATCTTCAAAAGCGAAATTATTACTGACCTTCTTAAAGTTCTCGGCTGCGGTGTTGAAGTGAGCACAAAGAGCATGAAAAATCTTTCAACCTTCTCACTTGATAATCTCCGTTGGAGCAAAATCATTATCTGTACCGATGCCGACGTTGACGGCTATCAGATCAGAACCCTTATTCTTACAATGATTTACCGCCTTGTTCCCAGTCTTCTAAAAGAGGGGAAGGTGTTCATTGCCGAATCACCTCTTTATGAAATCACAAGCGGTAACCAGACCTGGTTTGCCTATACGGAAAAGGAAAAGACAGACGCTATTGAAGAAATCGGCAAGGCTAAATATTCGATTCAGCGTTCAAAGGGTCTTGGTGAAAACGATGCCGATATGATGAATCTTACAACAATGAACCCTGCAACAAGAAGACTTATTAAAATTGACCCTGCCGAGGCTGAGGCTACTGCCGAAAAGTTTGACTTGCTTTTAGGCGACAACCTTACCGGCAGAAAGGACTATATTGCTAACTACGGTCATCTTTATATTGATATGACCGATGTAAGTTAAAAAGGAGGAAGGCAGATGGCAAGAAAAAAATCATCGGATAAACCCAAGAAAAGCGATGCTGATCTTCTTGAAAATACCCACATTGCAAATGCAGGCGAAATGATTGAACAAAGGATCACCGATACCCTTGAAATCAACTATATGCCCTATGCAATGAGCGTTATTCTTTCCCGTGCAATTCCTGAAATTGACGGTTTCAAGCCTTCCCACAGAAAACTTCTTTACACAATGTATAAGATGGGACTTCTCAATGGGGCAAGAACAAAATCTGCAAATATCGTCGGTCAGACAATGCGTCTTAATCCCCACGGTGATGCGGCAATTTATGAAACAATGGTCCGTCTTTCAAGGGGTAACGAGGCACTTCTGAATCCTTATGTTGACTCAAAGGGTAACTTCGGTAAGGCATACTCCCGTGATATGCATTACGCCGCACCACGTTATACCGAGGCTAAACTCGAAGGCATCTGTGCTGAACTTTTCGGCGAAATTGATAAAGACACCGTTGACCTTGTGGATAACTACGACAGTTCAATGAAAGAGCCGGTGCTCCTTCCTGTCACATTCCCGTCAATCCTTGCCAACACAAACCTGGGTATTGCCGTTGGTATGGCAAGTTCAATATGTTCCTTTAATCTTCGTGAACTTTGCGAAACCACAATTGAACTTGTGAAAGACCAGCAGCATAACTGCATTGATACAATGCCTGCCCCTGACTTTGTGGGCGGCGGTACAATTCTTTATAACCGTGAGGAAATGGAAGAAATTTACCGCACCGGCAGAGGCGGTATCAAGGTAAGAGCAAAATATACCTACGATAAGAGTTTCAACTGCATTGATATTACGGAAATACCTCCCACAACAACGGCTGAGGCTATTATCGACAAAATTATTGAGCGTGTCAAAGCAGGCTCAATCAAGGAAATTACGGATATACGTGACGAAACAGATAAAAGCGGTCTTAAAATCACAATTGACCTTAAAAGAGGTGTTGATGCCGACAAACTGATGCAGAAACTCTATAAACTCACACCTCTTGAGGATTCCTTCTCATGTAACTTCAATGTCCTTGTAGACGGCTACCCCAGAGTAATGGGTGTAAGAGATATACTTATTGAGTGGATCCGTTTCAGAGGCAAGTGCGTTTACCGCCGTGTAAGTTTTGATCTTAACAAGGCAAAAAGCAGACTTCATCTTCTCAAAGGCCTTGAAAAAATTCTTCTTGATATTGATAAGGCAATTGCAATTATCCGAAAAACAGAGGAAGAAAGTGAAGTCATTCCCAATTTGATGATTGGCTTCGGTATTGATGAAATTCAGGCAGAATATGTGGCTGAAATCAAACTCCGTCACCTTAACCGTGAATATATTCTCAAGAGACTTAAAGATATTGAAAATCTTGAAGAAACCATTAAGGATATGACAGATATTCTTTCTTCAAAACCGAGAATCAGAAAGATTATCATTGCCGAACTCAAAGAGGTAATCAAAAAGTACGGCAAGGACAGAAAGAGCGATATTCTTTATGCTGCCGAAATTGAAGAAACAGAGGTTGAGGAAGAAATTCCCGATTATCCTGTTAATCTTTTCCTCACAAAAGAAGGTTACTTCAAAAAGATTACTCCTCTTTCACTTCGTATGGGCGGTGAACACAAACTTAAAGAAAATGACGAAATTTTGCAGAGTTTCGAAACCTCCAACAATAATGACCTTCTTTTCTTCACAAACAAGCATCAGGTTTATAAAGCCAAGGCATCAGAATTTGCCGACACAAAAGCAAGTGTACTTGGTGATTATATCCCCGCCAAACTTGAAATGGAAGAAG
>JAZOAX010000191.1:0-7248 GCA_045595685.1 Acutalibacteraceae bacterium | reverse complement strand
TTTTCGCACTGACTTCTTGTCGCACCTCCGAGGTCTTCCTCAAAGAATGCTTGCATATATTATCACCTCTTTTCTCTTTTGTCAACAGTTTTTTGCAAACTTTTTTGGCACTTTTTACTAAATCTTGCCCTTTCTGTACTCCTTGCCGGGTGTTTTTGTGTGTAACGATGAAATGTATACCATATATTGTATGGGTTTATCTCTTTGCTCGGTTTTATCTATATATGGACATTTATTATTTATCAAACTCTTTCCTGACCAATCCGTTTTTTAACCCTTCCAGCACCCATTTATGCAGATATTCTAAATTATCTGTTCTTTCATCCATCAGAGCACCTAACTCTTTGAGCCTTTGGCTTGTTTTCTCGTCGTCTTCCCCCGGCTGCTCTCCGTTCAAAAGCCACACTCCGCATCTGTAGCAATAATCCTCCACCTTACCTTCTTTAATTTTCCATATGCCCATTTGCTCAATCTCTTTACAACATAATTTGCAGATTCTCATTTGTTCCACCTCTTTCATTTTCTGTTCGATACATCTTATAACATTTTGTTATAAGATGTCAATATAACATTCTGTTTTACCTATACTTTTTATATAAAGAAAAGGTGGTAATAAAATGTATAAACGGATAAGAGATTTGCGTGAAGACCGTGACCTGAAACAAAAAGATGTTGCAGATTATCTCAAATGCAGTCAGGTTTGTTATTCTTATTATGAAAACGGTCAAAGAGATATTCCCACAGATGCCCTCATAAAACTTGCAGAATTCTACAACACAAGCGTTGACTATATTCTCGGTCAGACAGATAATCCCAACAGATACAAATAAAATACCTTTGATTATACGACAAAAGAGCAACCCGTTCATTCGGATTGCTCTTTCTATATTATGTATGTTTTTTGCGTACCGTGAATAGTCGGCTGTCTTATGCCTTTTTGCTGCTTACCTTTTTGATAACGATAAGTGTTACAAACATAAGAACAAGTGCAATGGGAAGTGAAATCAGCCAGTTGGGTACGAAACCTGCAATGAGGTAACTTACGAATGAAACACCTGCCACTGTAAGTGCGTAAGGCAACTGAGTTGATACGTGGTTGATGTGGTCACACTGACCGCCGGCTGATGCCATAATGGTTGTGTCTGAAATAGGTGAGCAGTGGTCACCGCAAACAGCACCTGCCATACAAGCGGAAATTGCAACGATTGTGATGGGCTGACCTGCTTCGAATACGCTGAGAACGATGGGAATAAGGATACCGAATGTACCCCATGATGTACCTGTTGCGAAGGAAAGACCAACTGCAATAAGGAAGATGATTGCGGGAAGGAATGCCTGAAGTGAGCCTGCACTGCCTTCAACAAGTTGTGAAATGAAGATCTTTGCGCCAAGGCTGTCTGTCATAGCCTTAAGTGTCCATGCACAAGTAAGAATAAGAATTGCGGGTACCATTGCCTTGAAGCCTTCGGGAAGTGAAGCCATTGCATCTTTGAAAGAGATAACTCTTCTGATAAGAAGATATACTACTGTGAACACAATTGCAATTGCGGAGCCGATAACAAGTCCGACTGATGCGTCACTGTTTGAGAATGCTTCAATGAAACCTGCTTTGTCTTCGCCTGTTGCGAAGAAGCCGCCTGAATAAATCATACCGAATACACAGCAGATAATAAGCACAACAACGGGAAGAACAAGGTCAAGCACCTTACCTTTGGGATTGATTTCTACATCTTCTTTGTCAATGCGTTCGCCGCTTGTGTAAATATCGCCTTTTTCAATTGCATTCTTTTCGTGGAGTTTCATCGGGCCGTAATCAAACTTTGAAACAGCGATGAAAATCATCATTGCGATTGTGAGAATTGCATAGAAGTTATAAGGAATAGCCTGAATGAAAAGGCTCATACCGCTGTCTGCACCTGCGCCTCTTGCAAAACCTGCAACTGCTGCTGCCCATGATGAAATGGGAGCAATGATACATACGGGAGCTGCTGTGGCGTCGATAAGGTAAGAAAGTTTTGCTCTTGAAACCTTCTGCTTATCTGTAACGGGACGCATAACTGAGCCGACTGTGAGGCAGTTGAAATAGTCGTCAATGAAGATAAGACAACCGAGAGCGATTGTTGCAAGCTGTGTACCTACTCTTGACTTGATGTGCTTTGCAGCCCATCTGCCGAATGCAGCACTGCCGCCTGCTTTGTTCATCATTGAAACAAGAGCACCAAGAAGTACAAGGAAGATAATGATACCCATATTGTAACTGTCGGAAAGGCTTGAAACAAAACCATCGAAAAGAACGTGGTTGATTGCTGTTTCAAAGTTACCTGCTGCATAGATGAAGCCACCTGCAACGATACCGATGATGAGTGATGAGTAAACTTCTTTTGTGATAAGTGCAAGAACAATTGCAATTATCGGGGGAAGAAGTGAAAGGATGGTAGCATAGGCTTTGATGTTTTCGCGGACTTTTGCAAGAGCAGCCTCGATGTGTTCTTTGAAGCCGGGGTCGTTTGAAAGGTTGTCTGCATATCCGTCAACATAAGCTGCTGCAGAGTCGCCGTCTGAAAGGTCATAATCTGTGGCTTCACCGTCAATTTCAACAGTGAAAGTGTCTGATGATACGGTTTCAACTGCAGCGGTGTCAGTACCTTCTGCAAATGAAACAAATGACATTGGGAGCGCAACGGCAAACACAACCAGAAGCGCAAGAATAATCTTTGCTATGCTTTTGTTGGATTTTTGCATTTTTTTGTCCTCCGTTTTTTGATTGATTTTCTTATTTATCATTATACTTCTTTATATGATAAAATCAATACTTTTTTCTTACTTTTATCTTTCTTCTCTGAAATAAGGAAGGCCAAGGCTCTGAGGAGGCTGGTTTTCTTTCTTATCCCTGATACTTGTGAAAATAAGAACGATGATTGTAACAACATAAGGAAGCATTTTGAAAATTTCTTTGTTGGCGAAACTTACGCCTGTTATGTAACTGCTTGCAATGTAAAGGGCACCGAATATGATGGAACCGATAATTGCGAAGTTGGGCTTCCACACCGTGAAGATAACAAGGGCAATGGCAAGCCAGCCGATTGCATCAATACAGTATTCCCAGTTACCGTTGAGGTAGTCCATAATGAATGAAAGTCCGCCGAGACCTGCGATTGCACAACCGATGCAGGTTGATGCGTATCTGTAACGGGAAACGTTGATACCTGCTGCGTCTGCTGTTGCAGGATTTTCACCAACAGATCTGAGGTTGAGACCTACTCTTGTTCTTGTGAGAACAAAGGATGAAACAATTGCAATTAAAATTGCAAGGTAAATAAGAATACCGTGGGAGAAGAAAAGTTCTCCGAACCATCCGAGGTCATCGGCAAAGGGAAGAGCCTGAGTAAAATAACGGCTGCCCTTTGAATATACAGCGCCTGTTTCAGCAATCATATAGTCTGAGATACCCACGCCGAAAGTGGTAAGTGCAAGACCCGTAACATTCTGATTTGCTCTGAGGGTAACTGTGAGAAAACTGAAGATAAGTCCCATAATTGCGCCGCCGAAAAGAGTGGCGAGTATGGGCAGGAAAACTGCAAGGAAATAGTTTGCGTTCATACCTGCTTTTGAAAGGTAGAGATATTCAGCAAAGCATCCGCAGGAAGCACCTACACACATAACGCCCGGAATACCGAGGTTGAGGTGGCCTGATTTTTCGGTTATTGTTTCACCGGTTGAGCCGAAAAGAAACGCCATACCGAGTCTGATTGAACTGACAAGAAAGGCTAACATCAGTCATTCTCCTTTCTGTTGTTTTTTGAAACAAGAATCTTATACTGCAGGAAGAATTCGCAACCGATAATAAAGAAAAGGATAATGCCTGTTACGATATCGGAAATTGCGTTGGGAAGACGGAAGTCTGTTGAAACCTGTCCTGCACCCTTCTGGAGAAATACGATAAGGAAAGATGTGAAAATCATATAGATGGGGTTGAACTTGGCAAGCCATGAAACCATAATGGCTGTGAAGCCTCTGCCGTCAAGGGTGGTGGTACTGATGGTGTGGTTGGTACCGCCCACAAGAAGAAGACCTGCAACACCGCAAAGAGCACCTGAAACGATAAGTGTTCTTACAACAACCTTTTTAACGTTGATGCCGATATACTTTGCCGTGTTTTCACTTTCACCAACAACGGAAATTTCATATCCGTGCTTGGTCTTTTTAAGATAGATATAAACAAGAACTGTGAGAACTGCAACAATTATAATGTTGAGAAGATAGGACTGACCGAAAAGAACGGGAAGACCGTGCTCGGGCATGGGAGTGAGGATACCTGAACCGCTTTTTACATAATACTTGAGGAAAAAAGCAACAAGCTGAATTGCAACATAGTTCATCATAAGTGTGAAAAGAGTTTCGTTGGTGTTCCACATTGCCTTGAAAAATGACGGGATAACTGCCCAGAGAATACCTGCCGCAACAGATGCGAGTACCATTACAAGAAGGAGCACGGGATAAGGAAGTGTATCGCCGAGGAACATCATTACGGCAACGGTGGCAAGACCGCCGACCAGTACCTGACCTTCCGCACCGCAGTTCCAGAATTTCATTTTGAAGGCGGGAGTAACGGCAAGTGAAATGCAAAGAAGAATTGCAACGTTCTGCATAAGGCTCCATATTCGAAGACTTGAACCGAAGGCACCGGAAATCATTGAAGAATAAATTTCAATGGGATTTTTCTTTGTGAGCATCATTATAACAATGCCTGAAACCACAAGTGAAGCCACAATTGCTGCCGCACGGACAAGCACATTGAAGTACCACGCCATAGGTTCGCGTTTTACAATGTGAAAGTTGGGTTTCTTCATTCTGCGTCACCTCCCTGTGTATCTTTTGTTTTTGTCATAAGAAGACCGATTTCTTCTTTGGTGGTATTTCTTGCATCAACAACACCGGTAATACTGCCGGAGCCGATAACAAGAATTCTGTCGCAAAGTTCAATAAGCACGTCAAGGTCTTCACCGACAAAAATAACGGCAACACCTTTTTCTTTCTGCTTATTCAGAAGA
The DNA here is from genome assembly GCA_045595685.1 of Acutalibacteraceae bacterium. Lineage (GTDB taxonomy): Bacteria > Bacillota > Clostridia > Oscillospirales > Acutalibacteraceae > UBA6857. Next base: position 2,197 of record JAZOAX010000191.1, on the reverse strand, counting down.
TTATATATAGTATATGATGCACCGATGTCAAGACCTCTTACGGGGTATGCAGCCATAAGCACTGTGGGTGCCGCTGCAATTTCACGTCCGACGAGAATCTTCTGAATGTTACCGCCTGAAAGACGGCGAACGGGAGTTTTTGCGTCGGGAGTTACAACTTCAAGGTCTTTGATGATTTTTTCAGCAAGGTCCTTGGGCGCTTTTCTTTCAAGGAACATTGACTTGCCTTTACGGTAGGAACGAAGCATCATATTATCAATAATGTCCATATTACCTACAAGACCCATACCGAGTCTGTCTTCGGGAACGAAAGAAAGACGAACACCCAGGTCTCTGATCTGCATGGGAGTTTTGTCACGAAGGTTATCGTGTCCGCCGGTTTTGGGGTTGTTATAAACAATTTCACCTTCCTGAACTTTCTGAAGACCTGCAATTGCTTCAAGAAGTTCTCTCTGGCCTGAACCCGCGATACCTGCAATGCCGAGAATTTCACCTGAATACGCAGTGAAGGAAATATCTTTAAGAATTTTAACGCCTTCACGGTTAACACAGTTAAGGTTATTGACAACAAGTCTTTCAGTGCAGTTCTGAGGCTCACTTCTGTCAATGTTAAGGGTAACTTTTTTACCAACCATCATTTCCGTAAGTTCGGATTCGTTGGTGCCGGCAGTTTCAACGGTGCCCACATATTCACCTTTACGAAGAACTGCAACCTTGTCGGAAAGTGAAAGAACTTCGTGAAGTTTGTGGGTGATGATGATAATTGACTTCCCGTCTTCTCTCATTTTGCGAAGAACATTGAAAAGTTTCTGAGTTTCCTGCGGTGTGAGAACTGCAGTAGGCTCGTCAAGAATAAGAATATCAGCACCGCGGTAAAGCACCTTTATAATTTCAACGGTCTGCTTTTCTGAAACGGACATTTCGTGGATTTTTTTCATCGGGTCAATTTCAAAGCCGTATTTATCGCTGATTTCCTTGATTTTTTCCGCTGCTTTTTTCAGGTTGAATTTTCCGCCCTCATTAAGACCGAGAATAATATTTTCCGTTGCGGAGAAAACATCAACCAACTTGAAGTGCTGGTGAATCATTCCGATTTTATATTTGAAAGCATCTTTCGGTGAACGGATAACAACTTCCTGTCCGTCAATAAAAATCTGACCTTCATCGGGGAAGTAAATACCCGCAATCATATTCATAAGAGTGGTTTTACCGCTTCCGTTTTCACCGAGAACAGACAAAATTTCTCCGCGGTTTACAGTCAGATTAACATTTTTGTTGGCCGCATTGCTTCCGAAATACTTTGAGATGTTTTTCAGTTCAATTGCTGCAATATTTGCCAAGGCTATTCCTCCTTTTTAAACACTTAAAAAACAATCCTCATTAAAAAAGATTATTTTTTAAACATTTAATAACGAGATAAAGCGGGACAACTAGTGTCCCGCTTATTCTGTTCAACTGATCAGAACTTTTCGTTAAGAAGAGTGATGCCGTCAATTCTGAGGTCGAAGCAGGGTGCTGAACGATATTCTGATTCGTGGAAGTAACCGTCAGCGATAACTTCTGTGTCGGGAGTGAAAGCAGCGTCTGTGTCAACGTCAGCCTGATATGATTCAACAGCAGCGCCTTCCTTTGTGAAGGTAGCAGTGTCAAATACGCGAAGTTTGCCGGCCTTGATGTCTTCAACAAGAGCCTGAATCTTTTCGAATGTGCCTTCAGCAGCAACATCCTGGTTGATACCGGTAAGAACTACTGAGCCTTCTGCAATACCGCCGCACCAGTCAGCAGCGATTTCTTCGCCCTTAACGTACTGGCCGATGATGTATGCATAGTAGGGAGCCCAGTTGATTGCTGATGAAACGATGAATGTTTCATAGCATGATTCGTATGTTGAGCCGTTGTATGAAACGTTGGGGATGCCTGCAGCTTCACAAGCACCGGGAGCGCCCATTGAGTCAGCGTGCTGGCTGATGAGCTTGCAATCTCTTGCGATGAGAGCTTCAGCAGCATTCTTTTCTTCTGTTGCGTCATACCATGAACCTGTGAACTGAACGTCCATTGTTACTGTGGGGCATACGCTCTTAGCACCAAGATAGAATGATGTGTAACCTGAAATAACTTCAGCGTAGGTGTAAGCACCAACATAACCCATCTTTGCTTCTTCTGCTGTGAACTTGCCTGCTTCGATCATTTCGTTAAG
>JAZOAX010000190.1:0-2927 GCA_045595685.1 Acutalibacteraceae bacterium | reverse complement strand
CGACGTTCAGGCAAGTAACGAAGAAAACTTTAAGATGGCTGCTGCAGTTATGGGAAAAGCAGTTTCCGTAATGCCTCAGTATGAGTTCGCAGTAAATCTCGGTGACTTTGTTAACGATTGTACCAACGAAGAATGGGATAGTTATTTCAGAAATTTTGCATTTTCTAATATGAACACAACTCTCATTCCCGTTGCAGGTAACCATGAAGGCAATCTTCAGTGGTTCAAGTTCAACAATATGTTCAATATCGGTGCCGCACCTAACAGTGCAACAATAACCGGTTGTTACTATTCATTTGATTGGGGCGATGCTCACTTTGCAGTTCTCAATTCAAATGATATGTATCCTATGTCAATGGCTCAGATTAACTGGCTCCGAAACGATATGAACGCATCAGATGCACAGTGGAAAATTGTTCTTATGCACCGCGCACTTTATTCTGCAGGCAAGAACATCAACAAACCCGATACTCTTATTATGAGAGATATGCTTCTTCCTGTTATTGACGAACTCGGTATTGATGTTGTTTTCGCAGGTCACGACCATATGTATTTCAGAACAAATACCGTAAAGGGTGACAAGGTTGTTGAAACCGAAACCGTAACAGAAGTTTGGAACGGCAAAGAAACAACTTTTGCAGTGAATCCCGACGGTGCAACACACATTCTTCCCTCAACTGCAGGAACAAAGCGTTACGGTGTGAATGAAGATGCAGTATCTCCCATTCTTGACTGCGCAGCCCTTGCAAGAGATACTGATGAAGGCGGCGTATTCTCCACAGTATCACTTGACAGTGAGCACTTTGTTTATAACGCATACCTTGTTAATGACGAAACAAAAGAAACTACTCTTATCGATTCTTATGCAATCAAAAAGACTGAAAGAGAAGCACCCGTTGAAGATTACAAAAATCTTCCCACAGACCACTTCACAACATTCTCACTTAATGTTTTCAATTTTGTGAAAGAAATCATCGCAGTTCTCTTTACATACATTACAAAGGTACTTCCCGGAATGATATTCTGAAAAAAGCGGCTTAATGGCGCTTTTTAATGCAGAATTCAGAATGCAGAATTGCGCCGGACAAACTGCTGATGGGTAAATCTGACCCGCTGAATTTATAACCTGAATTGCAGTACCGTTTACAATTAAGCATATTAATAAAGGCTGTCGGATTTCCGACAGCCTTTGTTTATCATTCAATCATACTTTTGAATTCTTCTTCACTTATAACCGTAACACCGAGGTCATTGGCTTTTTTCAGTTTGCTTCCTGCATCTTCACCTGCAAGAACATAGTCTGTCTTTTTTGAAACACTTGAAGAAGCCTTACCTCCGAAAGATTCGATAATCTTTGTGGCTTCACTTCTTGTAAGTGTTGGCAGCGTGCCGGTCAGCACAAAGGTTTTTCCTTCAAAAATATTGCCTCTGACTTCTTTTTTGCTTTCCATATTCAAACCGAGTTCTTTAAGTTTTTCAATCAGAGCAATGCTTTCACTGTGTGAGAAAAACTCAACAACGCTCTCAGCCATAATTGTGCCAAAGCCGTCAATTTCGCAGATTTCTTCAACGGTAGCAGCAGAAAGTTTTTCCATTGTGCCGAAGCGGTCTGCAAGGAGTTTTCCTGCCTTTTGTCCGATGTGACGGATACCAAGGGCAAAAATCAGTTTGGAAAGGTCATTTTCCTTGCTCTTTTCAGCGGCTGATACAAGGTTTTCACCGCTTTTTTCACCCATTCGTTCAATTTTAGCAATATCCTGTGCCTTAAGAAGATAAATATCAGCGGCATTTTTAATTAATCCCTCTTTAATCAGAGCGTCGAGCACTGCTGTTCCCATACCTTCAATATCCATTGCATCTCTTGAACAGAAATGTATAAGATTTCTCAGAAGTTGGTTGGGGCAGTCAGGATTGCAGCAGCGGAGTGCCGCTTCGCCTTCTTCCCTCACAACTTTGCCACCGCATGAAGGGCAAACATCGGGAATGCGGTAAGGTACGGCATTTTCTGCGTGGGACACAACTTTAAGCACCTCGGGAATAATGTCACCTGCTTTTCTGATAATAACTCTGTCACCTATGCAGATACCTTTTTCGTTTATGAAATCCTGATTGTGCAGTGTTGCTCTTGAAACTGTGGTACCTGCAAGAAGTGTCGGCTCAAAAATACCCGTTGGGGTGAGAACACCTGTTCTGCCGACATTGATTTCAATATCCAGCAAGGTTGTTTCTTTTTCTTCGGGAGGATATTTGAAAGCAAGTGCCCATTTGGGAAATTTTGCCGTGGAGCCCATTTCTGCTCTTTTGCCGAAATCGTCAACCTTGATAACTGCACCGTCAATGTCAAAGGGGAGAGAGCCTCTTCTTTCACCGATGGCGTTTATCTCTGCAATAACTTCTTCTATGTCTGCACACTCTTTGTAAAAAGGCACAGTGTGAAGGTTAAGCGTTCTGATATAATCAAGGGATTCTTTGTGGCCCGAAAGAGTTTTGCCTTCAATTCTCTGAATATTAAAAAGGAAAATATCAAGATTTCTCTTGCTTGTTATCTTCGGATTTTTCTGCCTGAGAGAGCCTGCTGCGGCATTTCTCGGGTTTTTGAATACCTTTTCACCGCTGAGTTCCTGCTCTTCAACAAGTTTCAGAAATACTTCACGGGGCATATATACCTCGCCTCTGACTTCAAGCAAAGGCAGGTCCGCATCAAGTTTGAGAGGGATTGAACGGATGGTTCTGATGTTTGCCGTAACATCTTCACCGACTCTGCCGTCACCTCTTGTGGAGCCTCTTACAAGAAGACCGTTTTCATATTCCAGAGATACCGAAAGTCCGTCGATTTTCGGCTCAACAATGTATTTCACATTTCCTACGGCTTCTTTAACACGCTTGTCAAAAGCGTAGATGTCATCATAGGAAAAAGCATCCTGCAG
>JAZOAX010000189.1:0-11402 GCA_045595685.1 Acutalibacteraceae bacterium | reverse complement strand
TCTGCCGCAAAAGCAACACTGCTTCCTCTTTGATATATGTTGCCCGCAGATGCAATGTTGTATCCAAGTTTTGTGTGGCAGAGTTTTGCTCCGTCACCAACAAAAACTATGTTTTCGTATTCTTTCAGTTTTTCCCCGAGTTCGTCAATCTGAATTGCCATATCCTCAGTGAGTCTTTTTATGTTTTCACCCTTAACTGAAAAGATGGCGCAGTAGACCTGATTGCATCTTGCGTCCATAACACTCACGGCAGTTACATTCTGCCCCGCAAGGTTATAAGCCAGTGCTTCAAGAGTCGATACGGGGATGCATTTTTTGCCAGTTGCATCTGCAAGTCCTTTTATTGCCGCAACTCCTATTCTGATTCCCGTAAAAGAGCCGGGTCCCACACTGCAGGCAAAATAATCTATTGAACCGAGTTCAATTTCAGCATTTTTAAGTGCACTGTCAATCATAGGCATCATTGTGCGTGAATGGGTAAGACCTGTGTTGGTGCTGCACTCGGAAAGGATTTTTCCGTCCTGCGTCACTGCAACCGAAGCACACACTGCGCTTGTATCAACGGCTAAAATTCTCATTGTCAATTCATTCCTTCAACAGTAATAATTCTTTCGTTTTCACTGCCGCCTTTTTCAATGTAAACTCTTACGGTGTTTTCAGGCAGTGCGTTTTCAATATTTTCACTCCATTCCACCGCAAGAACGGCGCCCATATCGCAGTAATCAAAAAAACCGCTGGAGTAAAGGTCTTCCCAGGTGTTTACCTTATACATATCAAAATGGACAAGGGGAGGCTTTCCTCCGTAATCGTTAACAATGGCAAAAGTGGGGCTTGACACATCTGCAGTGATTCCCATACCTTTTGCAATGCCTCTTGTGAAAGCGGTTTTACCCATACCGAGTCCGCCGAAAAAAGCAATTACGGTGCCGCCGCTGATTTTTTTCCCGAGTTCTGCGGCAAAGTTTTCCGTTTCTGCGGTACTGAAAGAATGAAACTTTATCACGGTTTATCCCCTTTCACTGAAAATTTCCAATATATATTTTATCATAAATAACCGATATGTCAACTTTTCACTTGAAATATTTATTCTTTCATAATATAATAAAACAAATGTAAAGAAAGGTGTGATAAATTTGAATCTGAAAAATATCAGACAGACAATCAGACAGACGGATATTCTGCTTTTATGTATCACACTTGCTCTTTCGGTGTTCGGCATTATTATGGTTTGCAGTGCAACTTACAGCAGTGATTCGGGCTCCTTTCTTTCGCGAGATGCGAGGGTTATGGTGCTTGCCCTTTGCCTTGGTGTTGCCGCAGCCTTTATAATATCGCTTATTGACTACGACATAATTCTGAAACTGTGGCCCCTTGTGGCAGGTGCCTGCGTACTGATTATGTTTTCGCTGTTTTTTATAGGTGTTTCGCCTGACGGCAGAAAAGATGCGATTTCCTGGATTAAAATCGGCTCACTTTACTTTCAGCCCTCGGAAATTGTTAAGATAGGCTTTATTATAACTTTCGCTTACCATCTGAGCAAGGTTAAAAATAATATTTCCGAGTTCAGAAATGTTCTGTTTCTCGGTATTCACGCACTTATCCCCATTTTTCTTGTTATAAGAACGGGTGATATGGGATCGGCGCTGATTTTTATTCTTATGTTTGTGGGTATGATGTTTGCCGCGGGACTTCACTGGATGTATTTCCCTGCAGGTGTTCTTGTTGTTGCGGCGGCGTCACCTGTAATATGGCTGAAAGTTTTTGACGATATTCAGCGAAACCGTATTCTTGCCCTTTTCAATCCCGAAGAATATGCTTCGGAAATTTATCAGCAGAATCAGGCTCGCAAGGCAATTCAGAACGGCGGATTTTACGGAATGGGTCTTTTTAAGGGAAAACTTTCCCACAGTGACCTTCTGCCCGAAAAAGAAAATGATATGATTTTCTCCGTTATATGTGAAGAGGCAGGGTTCATCGGTGCCGTTATTCTTTTTGCACTGTTTATTCTTCTTGCCCTGCGTGTTATTCAGGTGGGCAAAAGAAGCCGTAACTTTGCCGCAGAAATGATGTGCTTCGGCGTTGCATTTATGATTATTGCTCAGGCTGTAATCAACATCGGTATGTGCACAAGACTTCTCCCCGTTATCGGTATCACCCTCCCCTTTATCAGTGCCGGCGGTTCTTCAACAATCTGCCTTTATCTTGCAATCGGACTTGTATTGAGTATTTACCGTTCCTCAAGCGGGCTGGGATATGAAAATGACTACCGCTATGCAAGAATAGCGAGGGAATACTGATTTGAATGCAGAATGCAGAATGCAGAATTGCGCTGAACGCACTTCTGACGGGTAAGCTCTACCCGCCCGGTTAACAAAAATAAACCTGAAAAAAACAGGACAGTTGAAATTAAAACCAACTGTCCTGTTTAATTATTTATTTTGCACACTGAGCACAATTTCTGCAAAGTGAACTTCAGATTATATCAGTCTTTCTGCAGTTAAAATGCCTTCTCAAAAATGAAAACATAAATTCAGCGGGTAGGAGTTGCCCTCTTCCGCTTTGTCGGGCGCAATTCTGCATTCTGCACTCTGCATTCTGCATTAATAAATTCGCCAAGGGCGAATTTATTAATATCCGTTAGGATTGGTGCTCTGCCAACGCCATGAGTCTTCGCACATTTCTTCAAGACCTCTTTCAGCCTTCCAGCCGAGCTCGTTAAGAGCCTTTGAGGGATCGGAATAGCAGGTTGCAATGTCACCGGGGCGGCGTTCCACAATCTTATAATTAACCTTTACACCGCTTGCCTTTTCAAATGCTTTCACAACATCAAGAACACTGTAGCCTACGCCTGTGCCGAGGTTATAAATGTCAAGTCCGTTGCCGTTGATAACTTTATCAAGTGCCTTAACATGTCCGAGAGCAAGGTCAACAACATGTATATAGTCTCTCACGCCTGTGCCGTCGGGTGTGTCGTAATCGTCACCGAAAACGCTCAGGCAGTCACGCTTGCCGATTGCAACCTGAGTGATGAAAGGCATAAGGTTGTTGGGAATACCGTTGGGGTCTTCACCGATTCTGCCGCTTTTATGTGCACCGATGGGGTTGAAATAACGAAGAAGGCTGATTGACCATTCGTTGTCGGACTTGAAAATATCGGAAAGGATAATTTCAATCATATATTTTATTGTGCCGTAGGGGTTTGTTGTGCCGCCTGTGGGCATTGTTTCTTTAAGGGGAGAAACATTGTTCATACCGTAAACTGTTGCAGATGAACTGAAAACAATTTTTTTACAGCCGTTTTCTTTCATCACTTCACAAAGTTTGAGAGTGCCGCCGATGTTGTTATCGTAATATTCAATGGGCTTGCGGCAGGATTCACCGACTGCCTTGAGACCTGCGAAATGAATTACGGCATCAATTTTTTCTGCTTTGAAAATTTTATCAAGACCTTCTTTGTCGCGGATATCGCACTCATAAAAAGCAAAACTTTTACCGCTGAGTTCTGCTATTCTGTTAAGGGACTCTCTTTTACTGTTATAGAAATTATCAACCACAACAATATCGTACCCTGCATTAAGAAGTTCAATACAAGTGTGAGAACCGATATAACCGGCTCCGCCTGTTACAAGAATTGACATAATGATTCACCTCGTTTATAATAGTTATATCAATTATACATTCAACAAAGATAAATTGCAATAGTTTTTAAGTCAGGAGATGTGATAAATGAATAATTTATCAGATATCGGTGTTATAAGGAAGGTAATGGAAAAGCACGGCTTCAACTTTTCAAAGGCACTGGGACAGAATTTTATTATCAACCCGTCCGTTTGTCCCAGAATGGCAGAAATGTGCGGTGCCGACGAAAACACCGGTGTTATTGAAATCGGAACAGGTGTTGGTGTTCTTACGGCAGAACTTGCAAAAAGGGCAAAAAAGGTTGTTGCCATAGAACTTGACACAAGGCTTCTTCCCGTACTCGCAGAAACACTCAGCGACTACGGTAACATTGAAATTGTTAACGACGATGTTATGAAAGTTGACCTTCACCAACTCATAAAAGAAAAATTTGAAGGTATGAAGGTTGTTGTTTGCGCAAACCTCCCCTACTACATCACAAGCCCCGTTATCACAATGCTTCTTGAAAGCAATCTGCCCATAGAAGCGGTTACGGTTATGATTCAGAAAGAGGCGGCAGACAGACTCTGCACACCCGTAGGCTCAAGGGAATCCGGTGCAATCACCGTATGCACAAACTATTATTCCGTACCGAAACAACTTTTCAATGTATCCCGCGGTTCTTTTATGCCTGCCCCCAATGTTGACAGTACCGTTATCCGTCTTGACATAAGAAAAGAACCTGCTGTAAAAGTGAGCGATGAAAAGAAGTTTTTCAGAATTGTGAAAGCGGCATTCGCCCAAAGAAGAAAAACTCTTGTCAATTCTGTGAGTTCTTCTCTGGGAATACCGAAAAGTCAGATAATATCCGCCCTCACGAAAGCGGGACTTGATGCCAATGTGAGAGCGGAAAAACTCACCATGGAAGAACTTGCATCTTTGTGCGAAGAAATCTGACGGGGTAATGTAATGAAAAGATTTTTCAATTTGTTTTATACCTACACCTTCAAAATTCTGCTTTTCGTTCTTACGGTGGTGTTTTCCTGGTTTGCAGGCGATAAACTGCTTGACATCATTAACCTTTATATCGACGACCCCGTGAGTGCAAAGAATGTTTTTGTTCAGTGGAGCGAATTTGACTATGAGCAATCCGTTTACCTTGAAAACGAAATTGAACAGACCATTGAAAATGTGATTGAGTATTCACTCAAGTATACGCCGAAACTCACATCGCAAAAGCACGGCAGTGAGTCTGTTGATTATTACCTGAGATTAACCGACGAGGACTACAAAGAAACTGTGGAATATCTCGAATCCCTTAAAGATGTATCCTTTGCCGTTGTCAACCACAAAAGCGACAGTATCGTTTCGAATATTCCCGACATAAACACAAAAAGTTCAGGCACACCCATAAGACAGTTTTTCGGCAACATTGATAAAACCACTCTTATTGTTCTTGACGCACGGAATCCTGCCTTTGAAGTCGGTACCATGACGGACTATGTTGAGTTTGTGAGCACCTGCGCTCAGAACTATTCTTTTGACTTTGACCTATACATAAGTTTCGGCGAGGATTTTATTTTCAGACACGAAGTGAGCCACTATGAGAATATGCACAATGAAATGAAAAACAAAGCCATTGTGAAACTCAAGGAATTATACTTGTTTTCCGCCTTGTGCATTCTGGTTTTGGTATTTGCGGTTGCCGTTGCAGGTCAGAGTGAAGTGGGCGGAAAAATTAACGCTTCGGCTTTTGACAGAGTGCCTTACGACCTTCAGCTTGCTTCCTATGTTACGGTTTTCATTTCCATTGCGGCACTTTATGAAAACTCAATGTATATGCTTTTCAGAAGTGCTTTTGCCGACGGCAACTACTGGCTCGGTATCTCCCCTGAGTTTTATGCCACAAGGGCAATTATATGTATCTGTGTGAACACCTGCATTATTCTTGGTGCTGCCTGCACAGTAAAAAAACTTTTAAAAAGCAAAAACCGTGCAGAAAACACTTACATATACCGTCTTATCAAAGCCCTTAAGGAAACAAAAAAACAGTTCAGACGGTAATAAAATACACTGATTTGTGTATGTAAGCCCATTTTTTCAGTAAAGCGAAACACCTTTACAGCGATTTTTTCGTTGTAAAGGTGTTTTCTTACCTATGTGGAAAACTTGGTTGAAAAAGTTGAAAACTTTAACTTTTCCACATTTTAATTCTGTTTTGAAAATATGCAGTGTTGAAATTGACAAGTTTTCAACTTTACTAACAGACTTTTCAACATTTTTATTGCACATCTGTGCTGATTATTCATTATGCAAAGAAAAATGTATATACACGCCCGATGAATAACCAATACATAAATCAGTTAACTCTGAGGAAACTTTTTGCGTCAACGGTAACACCGTGAACGGTGACTGCCTTGCTGTTATAGTTCACATAAATTCTTGTATTTCCCGAATATTCCGTCACAAATACATTCTTTTTCACTTCTTCGTGGTCGGTTATTCTTTCTGTTCTCAGGTCCCCGAAAGCGTTTTTCATACGCTCATAATTAATCTGAGCATCGGACAGAGAATTCATATAATAATATTTATCTGCTTTTTCTTCAGTTGAAAAATCGGCATAATACCATTCATAATATGGTACTGCGCCATATTCGGCACACCTGAGAAAAGCATATACGGGGTCGTTGCTTTTATTAACGGGTGCCATTGAATAGTCCAGAATTCCGTGGAGAATACTCTGCACCAGAGGAATTTCTTTTACATACTTTTTATCAGAATAAAAAGCCTTTTCAGGAAGTCCGGTTATAACCGAAGCATATTTCACGGCATAAAGATTGCCGCCGTCAATCATAAGTTTTTTTGAAGCGGAAACTGCTCCCGTCTCATTTTTCACAATTTCGGCTGTATCTGTTCTGAAACTCACTTCTCCCGAAGAAAAATCGGAATAAAGCACACTGCCTGCATCATAAAGGCAGATGCCGTCAAAGTCGCTTTTTCTCATTTCTGAAAGCATTGCCTGAGTTTTTGCAGAAATACTGCCCACTGCCGAAAGTTCATACTGTACATCGTTGAAGGGCGTTTTTACAGACACTGCATTTTCGCCGTCAAGACCTACGGCATAATCTTTAAAGCCGCTTTTTACATCTGCCGAAAACAGTGAAACATCTGTGTAAACCGTTGTTCCCGACTTATGTGCGAAATCGGCAAATTCTTTTTTCTCGCTGCCGGTGCCGGGAGCCGAAGAAAATGATGCTTTTTCAATATCTTTCTGGCTGAGTCCTCCGTCAAGAATACCTTTATATCTGAGGTTAATGTTGTTGATATCCTTTGCCTTGAGGGTTTCGAGAATATCATAACTGTGCAGATAACTGCAAAGCACTTTATCGGTGCTTTTTCCTTTTTCGTCGGTAACAACCCCACTGCCGATCAGGCTGAGATTAAAGGGATACTCCCCTTTTTCAATGTTACCTTCCGTTAATGCGCCCTCTCTTATAAGAAGTTCACGGCAGGCGGCGGCAATACCGATATAATCTGCACTGTCTTTTGAAAGAAAACGGTATGACACACTGACAGCGCCTTTATACTGTGCCTGACTTACAAAAGAAGATTTTTTTCCGTTTTTTGCCGTGGGAGTAATTTCAAACTCGGGATAAACCCTGTTAAAGCCCTCTTTTTCTGTGGCTTTATGTGCTTTTACAGCGGAAATTTCAGCGCCTTCATTTATAACGGCTGCAATTGCGCCACTGCCTTTTTTTATGCCGAAAATGGGCATCACCGCAAAGGATTCTTCAATTTCATTCTGTGATGGGTCTGCGGAATACACACTTACAGAAAGTGTTTCTGTTTTTTTGCTTTCTGACGAAGTATCGACAAGGGCACCGCAACCGTCGGGAATTACAAGATAATCCCCGTCACCGCTTTTTGAATAAGCGCCGAAAAAGGGAAGAATACTCAGAGATTTCAGCACTGCTTTTTTGCTTTTGCTCAAAGTTTCAATTTCACCGCAGTTAACAGACACCGTCAGGATACCGTCTTTGCAAGTGAATTTAACTGGTACTGTAAACTTCATTTCCGTACCCTTTTCGCTTTCGGCTGAAAATGCATAATTTATTCTGATACCGTCGCTTTCTGTCTGTGTGGTAATCTGACTTTCACTCTGGGAATACAGAACATATTCTTTGCCGTCTGCAAGAACATTCAGACTTATTACGCCTGTTCTTTCGTTTTTATATGTTTCGGGAAGGCTATGCCAGATTTTATCTGCGCCAGAGTCATAGACACTGATGCTGCCTTTTTTTTCATTAAAATAAAGAGATGCCATATCCGTGCCTGAAATTTTTGTGAGTTTACCTCTTTTTAAGTTATCGAAAAACACAGAAGTGTCACTGACTTCACCGGATGTCACCCCTGTTTCGCCCGATGCTTTTACGGTGAAAGTATCGGCGCTTTTATTTTTTTTGCCGCAGGCGGATAGAGAAAAACACAAAACAACGGCGAGGACAAGGCACACATAACCTTTTATTTTCAACATCGTCATACCCCTTTTTCGTTTCTTATTCCGTATTATACCACAATCATCAGAAAAATTCTACCACAAATAAACTTAAAGTGTTCTTTGTTGCTTAGGGGTATTTAATCTCGTTTTTATGGTATCGGTATTTTGCTTAATATCTTCCGTTAACTCCTCCCACTCGAGCCGCGGGGGCTCGAGCGTACGGAGTTAATAGAAAAGATTAAAGTGTGAGATAAAAATATCAAGTATATAAAAGCGAGGTTAAAATATATCTATCGGCAAAAGCAAAACCGTCAAAGCATACTTTTTCTCATCTGCAAAAGTATCGCCTTTTCCCGCCTTGAAACCTGCACTTGACTCATACCGAGTTCCGCCGCCGTTTTTACCTGAGTCAACCCCTTGAAATATCTGAGTTCAATCAGTCGGCGGTCTTTTTCTTCAAGGGAGAGTATAACTGTGCGAAGCGCCATTTTTTCCGTAATTTCACCTTCGGGGGCAGGCGTGGGAATATCCAGTTGTCCCGAACCTTTTTCGTCGTCACATACCGTAAGGGAAATTGTGGGCATTGATACTGTAATAAGTTCGGCGGCAGAAGCAACATCGGTTCCGAGTTTTTCTGCAAGTTCACTCACTGTGGGCTCCCTGCCGAGTTCAGTTGCCATCTGTTCCCTTATTTTCATTGCATTTCGGGACTTTTCTTTCAGTGTTCTGCCGATTTTCACACTTCCGCCGTCACGGAAAATACGCCTTATTTCACCCAGAATAACGGGTACTGCATAAGTTGAAAAGGCAAATCCCCTTGATGCATCAAAATTATCTGCCGCTTTGATAAGCCCCACGCAACCTGCCTGAAACAAATCGTCATATTCTGTGCCTCTGCCACGGAATTTGTTGGCACAGGCATGCACAAGACCGTAGTTTTCATTTATCAGGTTTTCTCTTGTTCTGCTGTCTTTTGTCATACTTTTGTGCCACCTTCAGTCCATTTGTGCAGTTAACATTTGCCCCAGAATTTCTTTTCCATTGTGACAGTGGTACCCTTGCCGGGTTTTGATGTTACCCTTACTTTATCCATAAAAGATTCCATAACGGCAAAACCCATACCTGCCCTTTCAGAACCTGCAGTTGTGTAAAGCGGCTCCATAGCCTTTGCCACATCTTCAATACCCGTGCCCTTGTCACGAATCCGTATTCTGATTCTATTATTCTCCAGAACAGAAACGTTTATGTAAATTTTCCCATTCTTTTCTTTGTAGCCGTGGACTATTGCATTGGTAACAGCCTCACTCACTGCCGTTTTCACATCAAGCAGTTCTTCGGTGTTGGGGTCAAGATATGCCACAAAAGACCCCACTGCCACACGGGAAAATGCCTCGTTCACACTTTTTGAATCAAAGACCATTTGTATTTCGTTTAAATTTTTCATCACACTACCTCCTTTTGTTTTATTTCACCGAGTTTTTCAAGACCCGCAAGTTTCATTACCTTATACGCCGAGGGTGAAAGGTTTTCCACCCGTATTCTGCCTGCAACATTTTTCATCATTTTATATCTGCCCATAACAAGTCCTATTCCCGATGAATCCATAAAACTCACTGCCCCGAAATCCAGAACAAGCATAGACGGTCTTTTGTGAATTATTGCTTCGTCTATGCTTACTCTTATAAGAGATGCACTGTGGTGGTCAATTTCACCGTCAAGATACACCCGTATTTCCTTTTGCTTATATTCAATTCTTGCCGACATATAAAAAATCCTCCAAAAAAATAAATCCATTATGGCTATCATAATGGATTCAGATTGAATTTTTTGACGAAATATTGCACCTGCAAATATTGAATGCAAAATTAGTAGTCAGTAGTTAGTAGTCAGAGTTTCTTGCCTCTCCTGAAAGGTCTTTTGAATTCCGAATTCTCTCTTATCTCACTCACAAGATAAAAAGATCCTGCCACAATCAGAACTTCCTTTTCGGAGAGTTCTTTTGCAAGAGTAAGGGCTTTTGCTGTGTCTTCTTCAAAGAAAACATTTTTGCAGTATCTTTTTCCGATTCCGCAAAGCACTTCGGCACTTTCTCCCCTTTGGTTGTCCGTTCTGGTGAAAACAATGTTTTCGCAAAGGGGTGCAATTATTTCAATGGCTTTTTCATAGTCCTTGTCTTTCATAAAAGACATAAGAAGTGTTATTTTTCTGCCAACAAGAAAATCTTCGGCAGTTTTTCTCAGGGCTTTCATACAACCCTCATTGTGTCCGCCGTCAAGAATCAGTGTTCTGTCGGTTTCATAAATTTCCGTTCTGCCGGGGATTGTGAATTCGGAAATCCCCTTTTCTACAGCACTGTCGGGAATGTTATATCCCTTATTTCTCAGTGCCTCGGCGGCAGTTATAACCGTAATCATATTTGCAATCTGATGCTTTCCGCAAAGGTTTATGCGGATATCAAGCCCCTTATAACCGAACCGAGTTCCCGAAAGGCCGCAGCCGATAACTTTAAGTTTCTTTGTGTCGGGCAGCACAAGTGTGCTACCTCTTTTTTCACATTCTGCTTTTATCACATTGGCGGCGTCGGGATTCTGGGGTATGTATCCGAATTCTTCCCCATCAAAGGGATAAGACACCATATCGGAGCCATTATGGAGAATTCCGCATTTTTCCCTTGCAATTTCTTCTATTGTATTTCCGAGCATTTCCGTATGGTCAAGAGAAACGGAAGTGATTATGGCAAGTTCTTTTTCTTTTATTACATTTGTACTGTCATTTTTTCCGCCGATGCCTGCTTCAAGCACAACAATATCACAGCCTGACTTCTGAAAATAGAAAAGTCCCAGTGCCGTTGTAACTTCAAAAACCGTGGGATACAGTCCTTCCTTTTCCATAAGGTCGGTTTTTTCTTTAATTATACCCGTAATATCTGCAACTTCTTTTTCGGGGATAAATTCACCGTTAACCTTTATTCTTTCACCGAAACTGATAACAAAAGGCGAGGTGAAAAGTCCCGTTTTATAGCCGCTTTCACAAAGCACCTCAGCCAGCGCAGTTGAAACGGAGCCTTTTCCGTTTGTGCCCACAACATGAACAAATTTCAGTTTTTTATGGGGACTGTCAAGCAGTTCGAGAAGCCTTTCAATTCTTTCGTGGCCGTTGCTTTTCTGAAATTTTCTGCGTGAATATATAAAGTCCAGCGCTTCACCGTAAGTCATTTTTCCACCTCCGTTTTAAATATCAACCTAAGGTGACAGCAATCGAACCAAATAAGGTTTAATGGGGCATA
>JAZOAX010000188.1:0-6265 GCA_045595685.1 Acutalibacteraceae bacterium | reverse complement strand
GTCAGTGCTACGCCGGGGAGTTTTGAAAAAGAAAAAAGTCAGCAGATTGTTGAACAGATTATACGACCTACCGGTCTGCTTGACCCCATCATAACTGTCAAGCCAACCGAGGGTCAGATTGATGACATCGTCAGCGAAATCAATATCCGTACTGAACGGAATGAAAGAGTTCTCATAACCACTCTTACCAAAAAAATGGCGGAATCTCTGACAGATTATCTCGATGACCTCGGTATCAGGGTCAGATATATGCATTACGATGTTGATACAATGGAAAGAATGGAAATAATCCGTGATCTGCGTCTTGGTGAGTTTAATGTGCTTGTCGGCATAAATCTGCTCAGAGAAGGCCTTGATATACCCGAGGTTTCTCTTGTTGCAATTCTTGATGCCGATAAAGAAGGATTCCTGCGTTCTGAAACTTCTCTTGTGCAGACAATCGGCAGAGCGGCAAGAAATGCTAACGGAGAAGTTATAATGTACGCCGACTGTGTAACACCTTCAATGGAATACGCAATTACTGAAACAGAAAGAAGAAGACGGATACAGAGTGAATACAATGAAAAGCACGGCATCATTCCGCAGACAATTATCAAAGAAGTCCGTGATGTTCTTGAAATATCTGCAAAGAATGTTGATACGGATAAATCATTCAAACGTCTTTCAAGAATTGATAAAGAAAAAACAATCCGCCAGCTTACTGCAGAAATGAAGGATGCTGCAAAGATTCTTGAGTTCGAATACGCAGCAATGCTCAGAGATAAAATTGAAAAACTCAAATCAATGATGTAATTATCAGAGGTGTGATATGTCACAAAAAGACTTAATTATAAAAGGGGCAAGAGAACATAATCTGAAAAATGTTGACCTTACTGTTCCCAGGGATAGGTTTGTTGTATTTACGGGACTTTCAGGCTCAGGAAAATCTTCTCTTGCTTTTGATACTATTTATGCCGAAGGACAAAGAAGATATGTTGAGTCTTTGTCCTCTTATGCAAGGCAGTTTCTCGGACAAATGGAAAAGCCTGATGTGGACTATATTGAAGGTTTGTCACCTGCAATTTCCATTGACCAGAAAACTACTTCGAAAAATCCAAGATCAACCGTCGGTACAGTAACTGAAATTTATGATTATATCCGTCTTCTTTATGCAAGAATAGGTGTTCCCCATTGTACTGTATGCGGTAGAGAAATCAAACAACAGACCGTTGATCAGATTGTTGACAAAGTTCTTGAACTCCCTCAGGGCTGCAAAATACAACTGCTTTCTCCCATAATCAGAGGCAGAAAAGGGGAGTATGTTAAAGAACTTGAGTCAATCAGAAAATCCGGTTTTGTCCGTGTTCGTATTGACGGCATAACATATGATCTTTCGGAACAGATAAAACTCGAAAAAAACAAAAAGCATAATATTGAAGTCATAGTTGACAGACTTGTTATAAAAGACGGTATCAGATCTCGTTTGACCGACTCAATCGAAACTGCAACAAAACTTTCCGAAGGTCTTCTTGTTGTTGATGTTATCGGTGAAAAAGAAATGATGTTTTCTCTGAACTATGCTTGCCCCGAACACGGTGTAAGTATCGGAGAAATCACCCCCAGAATGTTTTCCTTCAACAGTCCTTTCGGCTCTTGCAAAAAATGTTCGGGTCTGGGAGTCTATATGGAAATCTCGCCGTCAATGATTATTCCCGACAGAAAACTTTCCATAAAGCAAGGTGCTATAAAAGCTTTTGGATGGTCTGCAAAAGATTCATCAAGCATTGCAGGTATGTATTTTGATGCTCTCGGAAAGAAATACGGTTTTGATTTTGATACGCCCATTGAGGATCTGAGCCACGAAGCATATAACGCTTTGTTGTTCGGTACCAACGGGGAAAAACTTAAAATGGAAAGAAATACGAGTTATGGAGGAGGAACATACTATACTGCATTTGAAGGTCTTGTAAACAATCTTCAGCGAAGGTATAATGAGTCATCTTCGGAACTTTCCCGCAGAGAAATTGAGTCTCTGATGACAACCAATGACTGTACAGAGTGTGGCGGTGCAAGATTGAGCAAAGAGGCACTCTCCGTTACTGTGCTCGGAAAGAATATTTATGAATTATGTCAGATGTCAATTTCTGATTGTCTCAGTTTCATCAGAACTTTGCCTGAACAACTCACTGAAAGAGAAATGGCAATTGCCAGACTTATTCTCAAAGAGATTGAAGAACGTCTGGCTTTTCTTGAAAGTGTTGGCCTTAACTATCTCACACTTTCAAGACAGTCAGGCTCACTGTCAGGCGGTGAAAGTCAGAGAATACGCCTTGCAACACAGATAGGCTCATCTCTTGTTGGCGTTCTGTATATTCTTGATGAGCCGAGTATAGGCCTTCATCAGAGAGACAACGCAAAACTTATAAACACACTTAAACATCTCAGAGATATCGGTAATACTCTTATTGTTGTTGAACACGATGAAGATACAATGTTTGAAGCAGATTATATTGTTGATGTGGGTCCGGGTGCAGGTATTCACGGTGGCAATATTGTGTGTCAGGGCAGTGTTCAGGATATTATGAATTGTGATGAGTCAATTACAGGTCAGTATCTCAGCGGAAAAAAATTCATTGCCGTTCCCGAAACGAGAAGAATGGGTAACGGAAAAAGCCTTAAGATTTACGATGCAGTTCAGAATAACCTGAAAAATATAAGTGTGGAAATTCCACTTGGCAAACTTGTTTGTGTAACGGGTGTTTCCGGCACGGGTAAATCATCACTTGTTAACGAAATACTTTATAAGCATCTTTCAAATGAACTGAACGGCTCAAAGAAAATTCCCGGCCGTTTCAGAAAAATGGAAGGCACTGAATATCTTGATAAAGTAATTGATATAGACCAATCACCAATTGGCAGAACACCACGTTCCAATCCTGCAACATATACGGGTGTTTTCACTGATATCCGTGAACTGTTTGCTTCAACGGCTGATTCAAAGGCAAAAGGATATAACGCCAGCCGTTTTTCCTTCAATGTCAAAGGCGGCAGATGCGAAGCCTGTCAGGGTGACGGTATCGTTAAGATTGAAATGCATTTCCTTGCTGATGTTTTTGTGCCTTGCGAAGTATGTAAAGGTATGCGTTATAACAGTGAAACACTCAGCGTGAAATATAAAGGCAAATCTATTTACGATGTTCTTGAGATGACTGTTGAAGAAGGTATGATTTTCTTTGAAAACCATAAAAAGATTTACAATAAACTCAAAACACTTTATGGTGTCGGTCTTGGGTATATTAAAATAGGTCAGCCTGCAACAACGCTTTCAGGCGGCGAGGCGCAAAGGGTCAAACTTTCAACTGAACTTTCAAAAACCGCCACAGGTAAAACCATATATATTCTTGATGAGCCTACAACCGGTCTTCACACTGCCGATGTACACAGACTGATAAATGTTCTTAACTCATTGGTAGATAACGGAAACTCTGTTATTGTTATCGAGCATAACCTTGATGTGATAAAATGTGCAGACCATATTATTGACCTTGGACCCGAGGGCGGTGACGGCGGCGGCACCGTTGTTGCTGAAGGTACGCCTGAAGAAATTGTTAAAATAGCCGAATCGTATACCGGTCAGTATCTTAAAAAGTTGCTGTAAACTCACTGTCTCTCCGAAGTAATTTTCGGAGAGATTTTTTATATTTTGAATATTTAAAATTTTTATTAACAAATCGACCTTTTTATACAAAAACGCTTCAACTTACTTGCCTTTTTTTATTTAGTATGATACAATCTTTTTTATGAAAATTATTATTTAAAAGGAGATTGTTGAAAAATGAAAATCACACCTCTACTTCACAAACTCTTCGGCACAACACCCGGAAAAGGCGTTCAGCCGAAAGAAGCCGTTGCATACGGCGTGGCAGGTTTTGGTCAGAACTTCATCTGTACCATTATCGGTTCTTATCTTACAGTGTTTATGACTGACGCGCTTCTATTTGGTGCTGAAGGCGTAAAGGTCGGCTCAATCAGCGGTGCTATTGCTGTAGCTTTCCTTATGCTCGGAACCAGAATTTTTGATGCTTGTAACGACCCTATTATGGGTTCTATTGTTGACAAAACCCGTACAAAATGGGGTAAATGCAGACCCTATCTCAAGTGGATGGCTATTCCCATCGGTATTTGCACAATTGTTTGCTTCCTTCCTGTTTATGAAGCAAAAGCAACATGGACATTTGTTGTTATTTCAGTTCTTTATGTTATCTGGTCTGTTGCTTATACCGTTGCCGACGTTCCTTACTGGGGACTTGCAACCTGTCTTACAAATGACACTACAGTAAGAGGTAACATTCTTACAGTTGTTCGTCTTGTTTGCACTGTTGGCGCAGGTATCGTTACTGTTGGTGTTCCCATTATCACCGATGCTGCAACCGCTAAATTCAAATATACAGAAGCACACCTTGATCAGATTATGGCTGACAAAGCAGATCAGATTGCAGGTATCGTTGCAAATCAGGGCAAAACTGTTGAAGAAGCAGCACGCTCATTCATCGGCACTGTTATGGTTGACAGTGTTCAGGCAAATGCTGACACTCTTAAGTGGGTTTACTTCATCTGCGCAGTAGTATTCGTTGTTGCTGCAATGCCTATGTTCTTCTACGGTTTCAAAAACACAAAAGAACACATTACTGCTGATTATGATGATGTTCCCTCATTCACTCATAACCTTAAACTTCTCTTCAAAAACAGAGAACTTCTTCTCATCGTTCTTTCAGGTGTTCTCGGCGGTGCAAGAATGGTTTATACTTACACCGGCGGTCTCTATTTTGCAAAGTATGTTCTTAAAAATGAAGGTCTTTACGGTATTATCACACTTCTTGTTATTCCCGGCGGCCTTGTTGCTTCACTTCTTGTACCCTGGCTTACAAAGAAGTTTACAAAGAAATACACATACATTCTTGTTCATCTCTTCGGCGGCGTTGTAATGGCTGTTATGTATTTCGTTGGTTACGATGCTCCTTGGAAACTTGTTGTTGCCCCAATCGGTCTTATCCTCCTCGGTATTCCTCAGGGCGTTAACAACATTATGAGTTATGCTATGATCGGTGATACTGTTGACTATCTTGAATGGAAAACCGGTGAAAGAGGCGAAGGCATCTGCTTCGCTATGCAGACTCTCATCAACAAAATCGGTATGGCAGTCGGCGCATTCATTGGTGTTATGTCAATGAGCATTGCGGGCATCGATGCTGAAACAGGCTTCGTTCAGTCACCTGACGCACTCTGGAATGTTCTCATCCTTTCAGGTGTTATCAGTATGTTTGCTTGCGCAGTTCCTATGTTCTTCTATACTCTTACAGAAAAGAGACAGAGAGAACTTGTTGCTGAAATTGAAGCAAGAAAGACAACTGCAAATAAATAATATAATAAGGGCGGACTGTTTCCGCCCTTGAAGTTTTAAAATAATACAAAGGAGTAATTTTTATGGAGAAGAAATGGTACAAAGAGATGTCTGTCTATCAGATATGGCCCCGTAGCTTCTGCGACGGTAACGGAGACGGTATCGGTGACCTTAAAGGTATTCTTTCAAAACTTGATTACATTAAAGATTTAGGTGTTGATGCTATCTGGTTCTCACCGCTTTATCCTTCACCTAATGCTGACTACGGTTATGACATTGCTAACTACCGTGATATTTCTGAAGATTACGGTACTCTTGAAGAATTCAAAACTGTACTTGACGAAGCGCACAAAAGAGGTCTCAAGGTTATTATGGACCTTGTAGTTAACCATACATCAACAGAACACGAGTGGTTTAAAGAAAGTATGAAAGGCGAGGATAATCCTTACCACGATTACTATATTTGGAGAAAGGGCAGAAAACCCGGCAAGGAGCCTAACAACTGGCTTTCAACATTCCAGGGCAAGGCTTGGGAATACTGCAAAGATATAGATAAGTATTATCTTCATGTTTTTGCAAAAGAGCAGCCTGACCTTAATATGGATAACCCGAAGGTACGTCAGGAAGTTAAGGATATTATCAGATTCTGGCTTGATATGGGCGTTGACGGTTTCCGTGAAGATGTTATTACCTTCATTTCAAAAGAACCCGGTCTTCCCAACGGTTTCCCGATTCCCACTGCTTGCGGTATTGAACATTATACCAACGGTCCTAACCTTAAGAAGTATCTCAGAGAATTCAAGGAGATTTATGATGAGTATGACTGCTTTACCGTTGGTGAAGCACCTATGATGACTCCGAAAAAGGCTCTTGAATTCATCAAAG
>JAZOAX010000187.1:0-3739 GCA_045595685.1 Acutalibacteraceae bacterium | reverse complement strand
CCCTTGACAAAAGGCAGTGAAGTATTATACAATTAATGATATCATAATTGATAAAAAACATTTAAACGGAGGAAAAACAATGAAAAAGATTCTCGCAATCGTTCTTGCTGCTCTTATGCTCTTCACTCTTGCAGCTTGTGCAGGTGACAAGACAACAGACGGCAATGCAGACGAAACAAAAGCTCCCGCAGGTACAATCGCAGACATCACAACAGGTACAGGCGGCACAACAGGTACATACTACGCATTCACAACAGCAGTAGGTCAGATTCTCAGCACTGACGACTACAAATTCACAGTTATTTCAACAGGCGGCTCACAGGCTAACATTGAAATGATTGCTGACGGTGACGCTCAGTTCGCAATAGTTCAGAACGACGTTATGAACTATGCTTACAAGGGAACAAACGGCTTTGCAGCTCCCATTACTGATTTCTCAGTTATCGGCTGTGTATATTCAGAAGTTTGTCAGCTTGTTGCAACAAAGGCTTCAGGCATCAAGACTATCGCTGACCTTAAGGGTAAGAGCGTAGCAGTTGGTGATGTTGGCTCAGGTGTTTACTACAATGCAGAACAGATTCTTGCAGCAGCAGGTCTTGACATTGATAAGGATATCAAAAAGACAGCAGCATCCTTCGGCGATTCAGCAACTGCTCTTAAAGACGGCTCAATCGACGCTGCATTCATCACTGCAGGTACTCCCACAACTGCTATCACAGAACTTGCAACTTCAACAGAAGTAGTTCTTGTTGACCTTGGCGAAGACGTTATCGCAAAACTTATGAAGGACTATCCCTTCTATGCTGAATACACAGCAACAGAAGCAGACTACGATTTCGTTACAGAACCTGTTAAGACAGTTGCTATCAAGGCTACATTCATCGCAACAAACGATATGAGCGAAGAACAGGCTTACGAAATCACAAAGAACCTTTGGGAAAAGCAGGCAGACATTGCAACCGCTCACGCAAAGGGTAAGGAAATGGATATCAAGAACGCAGTTGCTCCCGCAGGTGACGTTCCCCTTCATCCCGGTGCAGAAAAATACTATAAGGAAGCAGGCGTAATCGCCTAATAGGTTTCCTTCTCAATCAGTTTTAAATTAATTGCTGATAACAAATAAATGCTGCATTAAACCTGCAGCATTTATTTTGGATTTATAAGAAAAATATAATTAAAAAGGAGGAAATGCCCGTGGCAGAAAATAAAACCAATTTCATGGACGACCTTGAAACCGTTGACGCCGATGCCATTATGCAGGAATTCGACCGTGAAAGCAACATCCGAGTTTTCACAGGCTGGCGCAAGGCAGTTATCACTGTTCTTATGGCAGGTTTCAGTGCCTATATGATTTCAATGGCACTTTTGTTCCAGAACGCAACCAAATATACAAAACTTACCACATTCCTGGCATTTATAATGTTTATAGGCTACCTCATTTTCCCCGCCTATAAAAAACAGACCAAGAGAATCAATTATGTTCCGTTTTATGATATAATCCTCGCCGTAGCAGGCGCAGGCTCATTCCTTTATTACACAATTTTTCAGGAAGAAATCATCCTGATGTCAAGAAGAATCGGCACACTTGAAATTATAATGGCGGTTATTGCCATTGTGCTTCTTGTTGAACTTTGCCGAAGGGCTGTAGGTCTGCCGATTATTTTTGTTGCAGGCGCCTTTGTGGTCTATGCGGCAATCAAGGCTTTTTCCGCAAATCCCGATACAGCTTTGCGTAACCTTATGTACAGCCTTTTCTATGATGTTGCAAACGGTCTTTTCTCAACACCTATTTATGTTTGCACAACTTTCATTGTACTGTTCATTATTCTCGGTGCTCTTCTTGAAAGAACAGGAATCGGTACATTCTTTGTTGACCTTGCAAACTCAATTGCAGGTTCATCCATCGGCGGTCCTGCAAAGGTTGCCGTTATTTCAAGTGCCCTTGAGGGTATGTATTCAGGCTCATCTGTTGCCAACACAGTTGGCTCAGGTTCAATAACAATCCCCATGATGAAGAAAACGGGATATAAACCTGAATTTGCTGCTGCGGTTGAGGCTGCCGCATCAACGGGCGGACAGATTATGCCCCCCATTATGGGTGCTGCCGCTTTCCTTATGGCAGAAATGACAGAAACACCCTATTCAACTATCGCATTTACTGCAATTCTTCCCGCAGTGCTTTACTTCACAGGTATCTTTATGATGATTCACTTTGAAGCCAAGAAACTCGGTCTCAAGGGTCTTCCCAAAGATGCAATCCCCAACTTCTTTAAACTTATCTTCAGCAAAGGTTATCTGCTTATCCCCATCGTTGTTCTTGTTATTGCAATGAATCACTTCAGTGCAGGTATTTCCGCTTGCTTTGCAATTCTCACTTCACTTATTGTGTCACTTGTGCCTCAGAAGAAACTTGAGAAAAAAGATATGTGGAAATGGGTCCTTTTCCTTATTCCTATTGCAGTGCTTTTCGGAATCTGGCTTCCCCTCGGACCTGCTTATATGGCAAAAGCAATTTTTGCCTCAATGGTTGTTTGTGTTCTCCTTTCTTTCCTCACAAAAGGAAGTTCAACTCTCAGCCCGAAAATTGTGGTTGAATCCCTTGAAAACGGTGCAAAAAATACCGTTGGCGTTGCGGTTGCCTGCGGTATGGCGGGCCTCATTTCAGGTGTTGTTACAATGACTGCACTCGGTCAGCTTCTTATTAACACACTTGTTCCCATTGCAGAAAACAGTACATTCCTTGCACTGTTCCTTACAATGCTTTGCTGCATCGTTCTGGGTATGGGTGTTCCCACCACTGCTAACTATGTTATTATGGCAACAATCACTGCTCCCATTCTTATTAAGATGGGTCTTCCCGTACTTGCTGCCCATATGTTCGTATTCTACTTCGGTATCGTTGCGGATATCACACCTCCCGTTGCTCTTGCGGCTTACGCAGGCTCAGCAATTGCCAAGAGTGATCCTATGAAAACCGGTGTTACAGCAACAAGACTTGCCATCACTGCGTTTATTGTACCTTATATCTTCGCATACAGCCCTGATATGCTCTTCATTGATACCGAGTGGTACAGAGTTATTCAGATTATCATAACTTCACTTATCGGTATTTACGGCGTTTCGGCGGCAATGGAAGGCCATATGTATCTCAAGACTCCCTGGTGGCAGAGAATTATGTGTCTTGCAGGCGGTCTGCTTTGTATTATACCGTCTCTTGCAACGGATATCGTGGGTATTGCCCTCGTCGTTCTGGTTATTGTTATTCAGAAATTATCTGAAAAGAAAATCAAAAACACACCTGCGCCCTCTGCAACAGTTAAAACTGACGCAGCATAAATTATGAATTAAAGAACTCTGTTCAAGTTGAACGGAGTTCTTTTTTTTGTGGGGGAAAACTATTGAAAAATCCCCGCAGTGTGATATAATATTCCGGAAAAAGAACACGGAGTGATATGTATGGAAAATAAACCCGTTACTGCTATAATTGTCGGCGCAGGCCACAGAGCCTTTGTTTACAGTGAACTTGCAAAGGTGAAACCCGATCTTCTTAAAATTGTTGGTGTTGCAGACCCGAATCCCGTACGCCGCAAAAAAGCAATGGAGTGTTTCGGCTTTTCTGAAGATATGTGCTTTGAATCGGCTCAGGAACTTGCAGAAAAGGGAAAACTCGCCGATGCCATAATCAACGGCACAATGGACGAACAGCATATTGAAACTGCAGTGCCACTTCTTGAAAAGG
>JAZOAX010000186.1:0-7271 GCA_045595685.1 Acutalibacteraceae bacterium | reverse complement strand
TAACGGCAGGTCTTTTTCTGACTCTGTCGGCGCCTTCCAGCATTTCAATATCAATATCGGAATAACTTGATTTTTTAGCCATTATCTGTCTGTTTCCTTTCATAAAAATGAAATTGAAAATCATAAAATCACTAAATATAGTGGAAGATTTTACATTTTTGCACAACACTTATACTTTACACTATTTTCAAGAAAAAATCAAGAGGAAAACAATCACTAATCGGTAATTGTGACAGAAGCCTAACTGTTGCTTTCTACAAACCACTTGCCTTCATCTTCAAAAAGATAAGTAATTTTACTTCCGATTCTTACGGTATACCGTATTGCAGTGCCTCCGACTTTCATTGCACAGGCACGTCTTACATCAATAACCTTATCAATTTCATATTTTCTGCCGTTTTCCCATGTTATATTCACGGGATATATATTGCCGTCTTCGTCGAACTGTGCCAGCACGCTGACAAAAACTTTTCTCACACCCATAAGAAACCTCCTAACGGTGCCTAATAAAAGGCAGAGGGACTTTTTCTTTGTTCTGCGGCATTTTTTCTTCTGTCATAAGACAGCAGTTAAAAACTGCCTTTTCACCGAATCTGCGCCTTAAATCCATAACTGCATCGTCAAGTTTTTTCTGATTTTCGTGGCGTTTGTAATCCCTCGTCAGTTCAAGTTGAACGGGAGTATCTTCCTGCTGCAGATTTATTGCAGTTACGGTTACGCTTCTGACATCGCTGTTCCATTTATAGTTTTTTCTGAACAAATCAATGGCGGTTACGGCAATTTCCTTTGCAGACTGTGTTTCGTAAGGTGTAGCACACTGAAACTGACGCGTGACAAGGTGATTGTCCCTGACGGCAATCTGCACACCGTTGGCTTCAAGACGGGCTTCCCGAAGGCGTTTTGACACATTCTGCGAAAGAGATAGCATTACTTTCCACACTTCATCGTTATCTTTCAGGTCCACAGTGCAGGTTATGCCGTGACCGATACTTTTAACAGGAACATACTGACCGCTTGTCAGAACGCCGGAAAAATCGAATCCGTTTGCTTTTTTCCACATATCTTCACCTGCAACACCGAAAGTAAGTCTCAGCCACTCCTGAGAGCAGGCAGCAAGTTGACCCACAGTGTTTATGCCGTATGAATTGAGTTTTGCACCGGTTTTCGGTCCTATACCGTAAAGCGCTCTTACGGGTAAGGGCCAGACTTTTTCCTTAAAATTATCTTTACTGATTTCACAGACTTCATCCCTGCCTGCAAGGTCACTGCCGAGTTTTGCAAAAGTCTTGTTGAAAGAAAGTCCGATTGAAACGGTTATGCCGAGTTCAGACTTGAAACTCTCACGGATTTCGCGACAGATTATTTCTGCACTGCCGAAAACCTTGATACTTCCCGTAATATCACACCAGGCTTCATCAAGACCCATAGGCTCAATTTTATCTGTATATCGAAGATAGATTTTATGTGCAAGGTTTGAGTATTTCACATATTGGTCAAAATGCGGTGGGATAACAATAAGGTCGGGACACTTCTGTTTTGCCTGCCATATAACCTCACCCGTTTTCACGCCGCATTTTTTTGCCTCTTCGCTTTTGGCAAGAATTATTCCGTGTCTGTCTTCCACACTGCCGCCGACTGCAACGGGCTTTCCCCGAAGTTCAGGATTGAGACTGCACTCAATTGAGGCATAACAGGAATTCATATCGGAATGAATTATTACCCGTTCCATTTTTTTCACCGCCTCGCTTAAAGAACATTTGTTCGATTGATATTATAAAACTATTTATATCATTTGTCAATAGCCATTGCGCAGTAAAAATATCTCAGAAAAAATATCCCGCAACACAAATTGTGTTACGGGATATTGATTTTAAAATGAATTATTCAGCGTCTGCTACTTCTGCAACTTCAACTGCTTCTTCGGCAGCTTCTGCTACTTCTTCTACAGTTTCTTCAGCAACTTCTGCGGGCTCGATGAGAGCACGGATTGAAAGGCTTACGCGTTTCTTATCGAAGTCGATTTCAGTAATCTTAACCTTTACAACTTCACCGATGGAAAGAACTTCCTTGGGTGATGCGATGTGGCGGTCAGCAATCTGTGAAATGTGGATAAGACCGTCGATACCGTCAATAACAGTTGCAAATGCACCGAAAGTGGTAAGACCTACAACAGTTGCGTCAACAACTGAGTCAACGGGATAATCTCTCTTGAGGATTTCCCAGGGATTGTCTTCGATTCTCTTGTAGCCGAGAGAAATCTTTCTCTTTTCAGCGTCAAGAGCCTTAACATATACCTTAACAGTGTCGCCAACGTTAACAACTTCTGAAGGATGCTTGATTCTCTTCCATGAAAGTTCGGAAATATGTACCATTCCGTCAACGCCGCCAAGGTCTACGAATGCACCGTAGTTGGTGAGTGATTTAACAGTACCTGTGAATTCCTGACCTTCTGCAATGTTAGCCCAGAATGCTTCTGTTGCTTCCTTGCGTTCTTCACGAAGAACAGCACGGATTGAACCAACAACTCTCTTCTTCTGTTCGTCGATGTCGATGATTCTGAATTTTACGGTCTGCTTAACGAGCTGGCTGAGATCTTCATCTTTGCCAAGACCTGTGAGTGATGCAGGAATAAATACTCTTGCGCCCATAGGATAAGCAATTACGCCGCCTCTTACTGCTTCTGCAACAACTGCTTCAACGATTTCATCGTTTTCTTTTGCTGCAACAATATTTTTCCACGAAGCTCTTCTGTCGTAAAGACGCTTTGAAAGTTTCATGGTGCCTTCATTATCATTTGTTTTCATGATAATGAGATTGAGCTCATCACCGATCTTGAGTTCCTTTGTGGGATCGGCTGTGGGATCATTGCTGTACTCTTCAACAGGGATAAAGCCGGCGTACTTTCTGCCGATATCAACCTGAATCTCATTAGGTGCGATGCCAACAACGATGCCAACAACATTCGGATTATCACTTGTATCGTCAATGCTATCTACTGCTGCATAGAACAACTCCTGATCCATAGTCTCCTTTGAATTTTTGTCATTAAAGTTTTCGGTCATAATGACTTCAACCTCCTTTATTATACGTGCAGGTGTGGATGCACCCGCTGTTATACCAATTTTTTTGAAGGGAGAAAAATCTATACCCTTCAATTCTTCCACTCGCTCAATAAGGAATGTTTTTGCATTTTCCTGACAGACATTTTTGAGTTTAACCGTGTTTGAACTGAATGCTCCTCCGATAACAATAACTGCATCGGAACGCATTGAAAGTTCAGCCGCTTCATTCTGTCTGTTTTGAGTCGCTTTACATATTGTATCAAAAGATTTTGAATTTGTACATACTTTTTGAATAATTTTTGCGCATTTTTTCCATTCTTTTACAGAAAAAGTTGTTTGTGCAACCACAATAGTTTCTTTATGGGAAAATTCAGGATTGTTCTGAAGGATTGAAATGAGTTCTTCTTCGTTTTTATACACAAAGGACACGCCTTTGCAGTGACTTCTGAATCCGCAGACTTCGGGATGCTTTTCATCACCTGCAATAAGCACAACATTATCCTCAGTGGAGTTTTCTTTAATAATTTTGTGTATTTTAAGAACATAGGGACAGGTTGCATCGGTAAATGGAATTTTTCTTTCAGAAAGAGCCTGAACAGTCTCTTTGGTAACTCCGTGGGCCCTTATCACAACTTCATATCCTTCGGGAGCATCTTCAGGGGTGTCAATTATTTTTACACCCTTGTTTTCAAGTTCTTCAATAACAACGGGATTATGGATAATGGGGCCGAGAGTACACACTTTTTTTCCTGATTCAACAAGTTCATAAAGCATATCCACCGCTCTGTTTACACCAAAGCAGAAGCCTGCTGTTTTTGCTACTTCGATCTGCACCTTTCTTCCTCCCACAGTTCTTTTATTTTGTTCATTATTATTTCCGATGCTTTTCGCATTTCCAATGATTTGTCTGTACCCTCAAAACCGAGTTCACTGTTTTTTATAACAGGACCGAATCTTACAACTGCCTTTGAGCGAACCACTCTTTGTTCTTTATATATGCAGCAAGGCAGAATATCTGCTCCCGTTACCCTTGCAAGATATCCGATTCCCGTTCTCGCTTCGGTGGGTGGTACTCCCCCCCTGACTCTTCTGCCTTCGGGAAAAATCCCCAACACCCAACCTCTGTCGAGAATTTCTTTTGCGTATCTCAGTGCTTTTCTGTCAGATGTTGCCCGTTTTACCGGAAAAGCATTCATATTCCGTAACAAAACAGATATGGCAGGATTTTCAAACAAATCACTTTTTGCCATATAGTGCACTTTTCTGGGACAGTTGGCAACAATAAGTGCAGGGTCCGAAAAGGCAACATGGTTACACGCTATTATAAGTTTTCCCTCAGAAGGTACATTTTCTCTGCCGTGACATTCAGATTCATAAACTATCCGTGACAAAAGCCACAAAGGCGGAACAAGCACGGGATAGAGTTTATGCTGTTTAATTTTTGAATAATCAAAATACAATCAAAACCACTCACCTAAAACATATTTTCTGTTATAGGTTAACCCGTTTTGAAAAGAGAATTCAAACTACAGACGGCTGAAATATTATATATTTTCTTTGATTGTGTTGATTACAAGGTCAATTGACTGCTGAAGTGTTAGTTCACTTGTATCGCAGAGAATTGCATCATCAGCCTGTTTCAAAGGAGCAATTGCTCTGTGTGAGTCGTCATAGTCTCTTTTTATCATATCTGCAAGAACATCTGACAATTCAACATCCATACCTTTTTCGATAAGTTCTTTGTATCTTCTTTCAGCTCTGGCTTCGGGACTTGCAGTGAGGAAAATTTTAACATCTGCATCGGGAAGAACAACTGTACCGATATCTCTGCCGTCCATAACGCAGGAATTGTTTCTTGCAAGTTCTTTCTGTAAATCAAAAAGATATTCTCTTACTTTAGGCACTGCAGATACTCTTGATGCAGCCATTGATGCTTCGGGAGTTCTGATTTCAGACGAAACATCAGCATCGTTCAGGAACATTCTCTGTTCACCGTCTATGAATCTGAGTTCAACCTTAAGGTCGTCCGTGAGCGTTGCAATAATAGCATCGTCACTCTGCAGATCTGCGCCGAGTTTTATTGCATTGAGACCGACTGTTCTGTAAAGCGCGCCTGTGTCGATATAGATATATCCGAGTTCGGCTGCTGCCTTTCTTGAAATGGTACTTTTGCCTGCACCTGCAGGGCCGTCAATTGCTACGTTGATAATTTTCATATTTATTCTCCTTATAATTTGTAAACGGACCGCCGAGGGCGTCGATCCCTACATTCTGACTACTAACTACTGACTACTTTTTATTGGCTTTCTCCTGCAAGTCTGCCTGTTGAAAAAGCAATCTGCAGATTGAATCCTCCTGTGTATGCATCAACATCAATAACTTCACCTGCAAAGAAAAGTCCCTTGCAGAGTTTTGATTCCATTGTTTTTGGGTCAATTTCCTTAACGGAAACACCGCCGGAAGTTACGATTGCTTCTTCTAAGGGTCTGAATTTCATAACGGTTACTTTCAGGTCTTTAAGAAGATTCACGAGTCTTCCTCTTTGTTCTTTTGTTATCTGATTCACCTTTGTTGCAGGTTTTATTCCGCAAAGACGGACAATAACGGGAACAAGTTTTTTAGGAAGAAGTGCATCAAGGGCATTGATGAAATTCTTATTTGCGTTTTCAAGGAAATCCCTTTGTATTCTTTTGTCAAGTTGTTCGTAAGTTATTGCAGGTTTCAGGTCAATATGAATTTCAAATCTGCGCGGTTTCACATCTTTAAGATGTGAACTTGCAGATAAAATCACGGGGCCCGATACACCGTAATGGGTGAAAAGCATTTCACCGAAGTCTTTATATACTTCTTTGTATGTCTCGGTATCAAGAACGGTAATTTCAATGTTACGAAGGGAAAGTCCCTGCAAATCGGAACAGAAACCTTCATGGCATACAAGAGGTACAAGAGAAGGTTTCAGGTCAACTATAGTGTGACCTGCCTGCTTAGCAAGTTCGTATCCGTCACCCGTTGAACCCGTAAGGGGGTATGAGGCTCCGCCCGTTGCAACAATTACGCTGTCGGCTTCAAATTCTTCTCCGTCTTCAAGTTTAACACCTTTGACGGCACCTTCATTTATTATAAGTTCTGTAACTCTGCCTTTTATACGCTTTGCCCCCCCGTCCTGACTGAAAGCATTAAGAGCATCAACGATGTCAACGGCTTTGTCACTTTCGGGGAAAACTCTGTTGCCGCGCTCAACCTTAAGAGGAACTCCCATATCTTCGAAAAGTTCCATTGTATCAATGGGCATAAAGCGTGAAAATGCGCTGTAAAGGAATCTGCCGTTGGTGGGAACTGCGGCGATAAGTTCATTTATCATAGTGCAATTGTTTGTAACATTACAGCGGCCTTTGCCCGTTATCATAACTTTTCTGCCGACCCGGTCATTGCGTTCAATTAAAAGAACATCGTTTCCGTTTTCTGCGGCAATTCCTGATGCCATAAGCCCCGCTGCACCTGCACCGACTACAATTACTTTTTTACTCATTAATGTATTCTCCTGAACCTTTTAAATCTAAATAAATATTATATAGTATTTGTTATGGTTTTGCAAGTATTTTTCCGGTAGTCATTAGTCAAGAAAATCACTCTGTAATTTTTTAATTACTGCTATTCACTAATCCCTGAATCCTTACCCCCTGTCCCCTAATATTAAAAAAAGCACCAGAGGTGCTTTTTTTAATATTCAGCTTCGCCTTCATAAATGAGAACTGCATTGCCTGTGAGGAAGATACCGTTATCATCATAGGTTACGGCAAGGTCGCCGCCCTTGAGTTTAACGGTGATTTCTTCACCCTTATCACAGAAGCCGTTTTCAACAGCCGCAACAACTGCCGCTGCTGCGCCTGTACCGCAGGCAAAGGTTTCTTTGTTACCTCTTTCATAGGCTCTCATTTTAATTGTGTGACGGTTAACCACTCTTACAAATTCGGTGTTGATTCTTTCGGGGAAGATATCAGCCTTTTCAAAGAAGGGGCCGATTTCGTTAAGGTCAAGTGAGTCGATATCCTTGAGGAATACAACACAGTGGGGGTTGCCGACGTTGACACAGGTGATGCTGTAGCTTCTGCCGCCTATCTCGACGGGATAGCTGATCACCCTGTCGGTATCAAGCGTTGTCGGGATAAGCTCGGAGCGCAGCTCTGCCTTGCCCATGTCAACGCTTGC
>JAZOAX010000185.1:0-2796 GCA_045595685.1 Acutalibacteraceae bacterium | reverse complement strand
TTTTTATTCCGACAAGGCGAAAAACGAAGAAAGGCTGGCGCCTTTCAAGGCTTTTTAACGCAGTCGGGGTGAAAATATGCCCCATTAAACCTTATTTGGTTCGAATACTGTCACCTTAAGATTAAACCCACAAATTCAGCGGGAGGAGTTGTCCTTAATTTGCCATCTCCGACAAATGCCTCGCATTTGTCACCTGACTACTGGCTACTGACTACTGACTACTACCACCTAAACCCTAGCCCCAAGCCCCTACCTATAGCAATTTGCATTCAAAAAAAACTCCCCGAAGGGAGTTTTTTCAGTTCATTTCAAATGTTCCTGTGTAAAGCTGATAATACTTACCGCCTTTTGCTATAAGTTCGTCGTGGCTTCCTTCTTCAATAATTTCACCGTTTTCAAGAACCGTGATGTTGTGAGAGTTCCTTACGGTTGAAAGTCTGTGTGCGATTACAAAAACAGTTCTGTCTTCCATAAGTTTGTCCATACCTTTTTCAATAAGGCGCTCGGTTCTTGTGTCAACGGAAGATGTTGCTTCGTCAAGAATAAGCAGGGGGCTTTTCGCAATGGCTGCACGGGCAATGTTTATAAGCTGAGCCTGACCCTGCGATATGTTTGAAGCGTCTGCTTTAATTTCGGTTTCGTAACCGTCGGGAAGTTTTTCAATGAAGGAGTGAGCATTTGCAAGTTTTGCTGCGGCAATAATTTCTTCGTCTGTTGCGTCAAGTTTTCCGTAACGGATGTTCTCTTTTATGGTGCCGCGGAAAAGTTTGGTATCCTGAAGTACCATTGCCATGGAACGCCTCAGGTCCGCTTTTTTAATATCCTTGATTGAAATACCGTCGTAGGTGATTTCACCTTTGTCAATTTCATAAAAACGGTTGATAAGGTTGGTGATGGTGGTTTTACCTGCACCTGTTGAGCCTACAAAAGCAACCTTCTGTCCGCTTTTTGCAGATACGGAAACATTTTTAAGAACATCTGTACCTTCAACATAAGCGAAGGTGATATCTTTCACTTCAATGTTGCCTCTGACGGGGATATAGTCGGTGTTTTCGCCGTCGGATACCTTCCAGGCGTATCTGCCGTTTTCGGAGTCAGTTTCCTCAGGTTCACCAAGGGCGTTTTTGATAATTCTTACAAGAGTAGCCTTGCCTTCGTCGGTTTCGGAAGGTGTGTCAAGAACTTCAAATACGCGCTCTGCACCTGCAAGGGCTGAAACAAGGGAACTGTAGCATGAGGCAAGGGATGCAATGGGAGATGCATAACTCTTGGAATATCCGAGATAGGTTATGAGACCTGCAACATCCATAAAACCGCCCATAACAAGTTTTGCACCGTAGAATACAACAATAACAAAGTTGAGTCTTGTTATAATCGTCATCATGGGACTCATAAATCCGCCGATAATATTGGCTTTAACGCCGTTTTTGCGGTAGTTTTCGTTCAGTTCGCTGAACTGACTTTTTGTGAGGGTTTCCTGCGAGAAAAGTTTAACAACCTTAATTCCCTTGATATATTCTTCAATATATCCGTTACATTCACCGATTGCTTTCTGCTGCTTTTTGAAAAGGGGAGAGCATTTGCTTGTGATAAACATAACAACGGCAAACATAAGAATGATTGCAACGGTTATTGTAAGAGTGAGTCTCCAGGAGAAAACAATCATAATGGTGATTGTCATAACCGCCTGAATTGTTGAGGAAATAAGGGTGGGGAAATTGTTGCTTACAAGGTCGCTTACACGGTTGATATCGTTAGTGAAGCGGCTCATAATTTCACCGGTTTTTCTCTTGTCGAAAAATTCAAGGGGCAGAGTCTGAAGATGGTTGAAAAGGTCACGGCGCATATTTGCAAGAGTTCTTGAGGACACATGAAGCATAATTCTTGTGTAAATCAGGTTGCAAAGTGCCGAAAGCATATAGCACATAGCCATAGCGATAATCCATTTGGTAATTTCGGGAATGGCAGTGTCAATATCCGTCTTTTTACTGAGTACCGCCTCAAGAATGTCGTAAACGGGATAGGTGAAAAGTGAAGCCACAACGCCCGTTACGGCAGTGAACACAACCAGCACGGCAACAAGAACAAGAAGGGGTTTGAATTCGGTTATGTATTTTATAAGCCTCTTTGTTGCGGTTTTCATATCCTTGGGCTTATTTTTCTTTTTCTTTTCTTCCTTTGCTTCTCTTTCTTTTCTTTCTTCTTCCGTTTCGTTTTCGGGAATTTTCTTACCCTTGGGTTTTCTTTGGGGGCGCTTTCTTATCTTTTCTTTTTTCTCCGCTTTTTCAGTATTCTGAACGGCGGAGTTTTCTTTTTTCATTGTTTCGTCGGTTACTTTTGTTTCTTCACTGTTAAGGGGTGCATTACTCATTGTGCCAACACTCCTTCCTGCTGTGAAACAAATATCTCGTGATAAATTTCACTGCTTTTTGTAAGTTCTTCGTGGGTACCCATAGAGTCAATTTTACCGTCATCAATAACAATAATGCGGTCTGCGTCCATAATGGATGTAATTCTCTGTGCCACGATGATTTTTGTTATGCCGGAATACTTTTCCTGTCTTAATGCGGCACGGATTTTTGAATCCGTTGCAGTGTCAACAGCACTTGTGGAATCGTCAAAAATAATAATTTTCGGTTTTCTGAGAAGTGCTCTTGCAATGCAGATACGCTGCTTCTGTCCGCCTGAAACAGTGTTACCGCCTGAGCCGAGTTCGGTTTTGTATCCCTTTTCAAAAGATGAAATGAATTCGTGAGCCTGAGCATCTTTTGCCGCTTCGATGATTTCTTCTTCGGT
>JAZOAX010000184.1:0-16755 GCA_045595685.1 Acutalibacteraceae bacterium | reverse complement strand
GCGTGAATCAAACTGTGACTTGAGACTCAGAAAGTTTTCTCGGTCAATTTCCATGGGACTGACAAGTCCCAGTCCGCCGACACACATTTCATCGACGGTTGTGAAATACTCTCCGTCGATTGAAATGTGCACTTTGTCGCCTCTGCCTTTTTTATAAGTGAGTATCATTATTCGTCATCGTCAACGGCAATATCAATTCTTGCTCTGACATTACCTGCGCTTCTTCTTGCCACGGGTGTTGCTATGGCAGTTTTTTCTTCTTTTTTATCTTCGTCAGCGCCTTTTTTTATGCCGAGCATATGCTGACGGACTTTTTCTTCAATTTCAGCAGCAAGAGCGGGTTCTCTCTGGAAAAGGATTTTAACATTGTCTCTGCCCTGACCGAGTCTTGTTTCGCCGTATGAGAACCATGCGCCGCTCTTGTTGATGATGCCGAATTTTACACCAAGGTCAACAAGTTCGCCTACTTTTGAAATACCTGTGCCGTACATAATGTCGAATTCTGCCTCTTTAAACGGTGGAGAAACTTTGTTTTTAACAATTTTTGCACGGGTTCTTGCACCGATAAATTCATTGCCCGGTGCTTTGAGCTGTTCAATTTTTCTTACATCAATTCTGATTGATGAATAGAATTTGAGTGCACGGCCACCGGTTGTAACTTCAGGGTTACCGTATATAACACCAACTTTTTCACGAAGCTGGTTAATGAAAATTACAAGAGTATTGGACTTTGCAACAACACTTGTGAGTTTTCTGAGAGCCTGAGACATAAGTCTTGCGTGAAGACCTACATGGCTGTCACCCATTTCGCCTTCGATTTCGGCTCTGGGAACAAGGGCTGCAACTGAGTCCACAACAATGATATCAAGTGCACCTGAACGGGCAAGGGCTTCTGTGATTGAAAGGGCATCTTCGCCGTTATCGGGCTGTGAAACAAGGAGTGAGTCAACATCAACACCGAGGCCTTTTGCATAAACAGGGTCAAGTGCGTGTTCAGCATCAATAAAAGCAGCCTCACCGCCTGCCTTCTGAGCCTGAGCAATACAGTGAAGTGCGAGGGTAGTTTTACCTGATGATTCGGGGCCGTAGATTTCAACAATTCTTCCCTTAGGAAGTCCGCCGATACCTGTTGCAACATCAAGACCGATGGAGCCCGTTGAAATTGCTTCAACATTCATTTCAGTATTCTGACCCAGACGCATAATTGCACCTTTGCCGTACTGTTTTTCAATTTGTGCGAGAGCCGCATTCAAAGCACTGTTTTTATCTGACATAATACATCCTCCGTTTATCGTACAAATGTTCGTTGATTGCATTATACATTATATAAAACAAAAAATCAACACTTTTTATAAAATCTCAGTCAAAAAAAAATCACCCGGATAACTTTTTACGGGTGATTTTCGTGGTAAAAACATAAATTCTGTTTATTTATTGCTTCCGCCTGTAAAAATACTGAGAATTGCAAGAAGTATTTTTTTAATAAGATTGATAATTGTGCCGGTAAGTCCTGAACCTGAGGACTGACTGTCTTCTCCGTCAACGATATCAACATTTACATTTTCACTGAGACCGTATACAGTGAAAAACTGATAATTGGATGAATAGCAATGTACCGTAACGGTTCCGCAACCTGTAAAAGCAGTATACTGGCAGATGCTAAGAGACTGAGGCACATAAACATCGGTAAGTTTATCGCAGTTTGCAAAAGCACGTGAACCGATGGAAATAATACCCTCGGAAATTGATATGGCCGTTACTTTATCGCAGTCTTCAAATGCAGATTCACCGATTGAAGTAACATCATAGGATTTATTCTTGATTTTCACAACTGAAGGCACAACAACAGTACCCTCTGCCGATGCGTCACATTTTGCAAGATATGCAGTACCGTCTTTTACTTTAAAGGTGAGTTTTTCGTCGGCGGCAAATCCCGTAACACAAAGACAACTCACACAGATAACAGCAGCAATTATAATTGAAAGTGTTTTCTTAAATAACTTTTTCATTTGTTAACTACCTCCTTATTATATTCTTAATTATAAAATGTTAATTTAAAAATGTCAACTTTGTTTAACAATCTTTATAGCCTTAAAAAGTACAGAAATAAAAAAATGTCAATAATATTCAATATAAACAAAATTAATATATATTTTTTTCTAAAAAGACTTGATTTTTCATTTCTTTTCTGCTATTATATCTTCTGCTTATGTAGATTATTTATATTGCTAAGGAGGTGCGACACATGGCAAAATGTGATTATTGCGGTAAGGATGTATCCTTCGGTATCAAAGTTTCTCACTCACACAGACGTTCAAACAGAACCTGGAAACCCAATGTAAAGCGTGTAAAGGCTATCGTAAACGGCTCACCCAAGAGAGTTTATGCTTGCACTCGTTGCTTACGTTCAGGTAAGGTTACTCGTGCCATCTGATCAGGCGAAATCGTTGATATAGGACTTTCCGCAAGGAAGGTCCTTTTTTCGTTTTGTCTTGAAAAAAAGTTATACTTATTATATAATAAGCAAAATAGCACAGAAAGGAGTTTATTTGTGAAAAGTAAAATCAAAAAAACTCTTAACGATCATTACTACCGCTATCTACACAAAGAAAAATACAGAAACAAACTCAACGCATTTCTTTTCTTTTTGTGGAAAGCAGTTTACAGAATTGTTTGCCTTTTACCAATAGACAAAAAACTGGTTCTTTTCGTTGCAAACAACGATCTTAAGATTCCCCCCGAATATGAAAGTCTTAACGAATACGCAATCAGACAGGGATATAAAACAAAATTTATTTTTAAATCGGCAAACACCAGTGATGTGATTTATAAAAACGAACTCAAAAAGATTGTTAACGATTTGAAATTTCAGGTTTCTTACGCCAGAGCAAAAGCAACTTTTGTTTATGATTACTTTCTCCCCTGCTACGCAAACACCCCCAGAAAAAACACAAGACTTGTTCAGGTATGGCACGCCTGTGGTGCATTCAAGAGATGGGGTTATTCGATTCAGGATTCCGAATGGGGATTAAAAAGCAATTTTTACGAAAAATACAACATACACAAAACTTACACAGACATAATCACATCTTCCGATTGCATCAATCATATTTATGCTGAGGCTTTCGGATGCAGTGAAGAAAAAGTTCACGCTGCGGGAGTTCCCAGAACAGACATCTTTTTTAACGAAGATTTCCTTTCATCACAAAAAGACGGTCTTTTGAAAAAACACCCTGAACTGCTGAACAAAACCCTTGTGCTTTACGCACCAACTTTCAGAGGTACTGACCTGAGAAGTGCACACAACGAACTTGAAATTGACTTTTTGAAATTAAAACAATCCATCGGCAACAATTTTGCAATTCTTATAAAACTTCATCCCCACGTTGCAAAAGCATTTTCAGTAAAAGACTTATCTGACGAGGTGCAGGATTTTGTTATTGATATATCAAAGGAATTTTCAATTTCCTCTGCACTTTGCTTTTCTGACATTGTTATTTCAGACTACTCATCGCTGATTTTTGAATATGCTCTTTTTGAAAGACCTATGATTTTTTACGCATACGATCTGGAAGAATATGACAGTCTGAGAAGTTTCTATTATCCTTATGAAGAATTTGTTCCCGGCCGAATAGTAAGAAACACTGAGGAACTTTCCGAAGCAATTCTTGATGCCGAAAACAACTTTTCGAAAAAAACAGTTACTGAATTCAAAAACAAGTTTATGTCCGCTTGCGACGGAAATGCAACAGTGAAAGTTTTCAAACTTGCTGTAAGATAAAAAATATCCGGGCGATGCTCTTTTTGAGAGTACCGCCCGAATTTATTGTTCTGAATTATTTGTTCTTTTCAATAAAATCAATAATATCACTTTTTGAGTGAAGACCCACAATTCTGTTTTTCTCTTCACCGTTTACAAAAAGAACAAGACAAGGAATTGACATAACTCCCATTTCCATGGCAATCTCCCCTGCTTCATCGCAGTTGAGTTTACACACTTTAACTTCGCCGTCAAGTTCATCTGCCAGTTCATCAATTACAGGTGAAAGCATTTGACAAGGCTGACACCAGGGTGCCCAGAAATCCACAAGAACGGGAACTTCATTTTCGCTTTTTACTTCTGAAGTGAAATTATCTTCAAAAACTTCAATGTAAGACATCGTTTATGCTCCTTTGATTATAAAATGTTGAAAAGTTTTTTAAAGAAATCAACGATTTTTCTGAATATTTCAAGAATACCGCTGAGGAAATTGTTGTCTTCCCCTCCGCTTGCAACAGCAGATTTAACAGGAGTAAGGGTATTATCGTCGTTATATTCAAGATACTGAGGATAATCCTTATTGTCCCATACGGTAAGTTGCTTCTTCGTTCTGAGAATCTGATAAATAAGCTTATTTATACTTGTGGGGAAATGTTCGTGAACTGAGTTTTTAACAAACCAGGTGTTATCGGGGAAAAGACAGGTTGATGCATCAACAATCAGGTCGTCGGAAACATATTTCAGCAAGTCACCCGAATATGAGAGGTCGTCAAGGTAACTCTTTGAAAGTGTTTTGCCCATATCTGCTGAGTTTGCACCGAATGAAAGATTGAAAAGTTCAATTGTACCGTCTGCCTGTTTGTTACTGCTTTCAAAAAGAGGAGGAAGCGCAACATTATATTTGGCAACAACACCTACTTTCATACCGTTTGCAGTGAGATTTGACATCGTTGCATCAAACATATTCATAACATCATAATGATATCTGTCAATTTTTTCAATAAGACCTGCATATTCTGCTGTGTTATTTCCGAAAATGAGTCTTTTTGCCTGTTCGTAGTTATCATCATCAACCATACTCCAATAAGCAGGCATTGTGGCATAAGAAGCAAGAAGAAGACGGGGTACAACATTATCGGCAATCTGATCGTAAACAGACTGAACAAGGTCAGTACCCATACCGAGTATACTCATCTGATGAGTTACTGAAACGAGGGCTTTGATGAATCCGAACATCTGCTCGTCACTTTCACCCATATACTCGTTGACATATGTATCAATAAGTTCGGCATCAAACTTGAATTTGCCGCTGAAGGATTCACTGCACACAACAGTACCTTTTGTTGAGGCAACATAGAAAACTGCAGTGTTTAGCGTTGATGCACCGTATCTTGTGAGATAAGCAGCAATATAGTTACCGCCAAGGCAACGGCCGACAATGCTTACCTTTTTCTTGCCTGTTGCAGCAAGAACTTTTTTGATATATGACTGAAGCTGTGCTGCAACTTCCCAGGGATCAAGTCTTGAGTCATACTGGAAAACATAGTCGCTGAGATTGAATCCTGATGTTTTTTTCTTAGGGGCACCACTGGGAATAATATAACTGCCGTCACTTGCTTCACCGTTTTTATCAAGAACTACATCTTTATAAACTTCGGTAACAACTTCTACAAGTTCATCACAGTATGTATCCCAGTCCTTTGAAAGAACACTGGACATAAAAGCAGCAAGAAGCCTATCGGTCTGTTCCAGAATCTGATCTTCAGGGTCAACCATAAAGGGCATAATCTGTTTGCCGTCTGCAGAATACACCTCACGGCCGGCACCCTTTATGTAAACTATAGGAAAGTCATTTTCATATGTTGTGGCAGCAGTGGCAACCATAGGTGCACTAATGGAAAAAAGCGTTATAACCACAAGAACTGCACAAAGAAGTGATTTAATTCTCTTTTTCATAAGAATTCCTCCATCTTCAAATAGTATACTGACTATATAATATCATAAAAGTTTTCTGCAATCAAGACCAAGTGATATTTTTAATATATTTTTCAAAGTTAGAAGAAAATTTTACATAAATTTACCTGTTACCCACATAAACTTCCTTTTAGCATTGCTATTATAACAAATATTTGGTATAATCAGTTTCAATAAATGAAAGCTGAGGATTCAGGTTTATGTATAATTTTTTTGTTCCCGGAAGTGCCCTGAATAATGACACTTATTTTATTACGGATTCTGACTATAACCACATCAGAAATGTTCTTCGTATGCACGAAGGAGATACCTTTCTTGTAAGTTGCGGCGGTGAAAGCGATTTATGCCGCCTTGAAGGCTTTGAAGGTGATGCGGCTATTGCTAAAATTATTGAAAAAAACTATCAGAATACGGAACTTCCCGTAAAAATATATCTTTTGCAAGGGCTTCCTAAAGGCGACAAAATGGAACTGATTATTCAGAAGACCGTTGAACTCGGTGTTCATGCCATCATTCCCGTGGAAATGAGCAGATGCGTTGTGAGACTTGATGACAAGAAAAAGAAAAGCAAGGTTTCACGCTGGCAGGCAGTTTCTGAAAGTGCTGCAAAACAGAGCAAAAGAAACACGGTGCCTGAAATACATAATGTTATGTCTTATAAATCTGCTTTGAAGTTTGCTGAAGAACTTGACCTTCTGTTTGTCCCCTATGAAAACGAAAGAGGTATGAAAGCCACCAAAGAGGCTCTGTGCGAAATGAAAAACGGAATGTCCGTTGGTATTCT
Organism: Acutalibacteraceae bacterium; assembly: GCA_045595685.1. Classification (GTDB taxonomy): domain Bacteria; phylum Bacillota; class Clostridia; order Oscillospirales; family Acutalibacteraceae; genus UBA6857. Next base: position 10,237 of record JAZOAX010000184.1, on the reverse strand, counting down.
CATAGGTCCCGAAGGCGGATTTGAAAACGGTGAAATTGAACTTGCAAAAGATATGAATTGCAGAATTATATCTCTTGGCAAACGGATCCTTCGCACAGAAACGGCAGCAGTTACTGCAGTGGGTATGTGTATGCTTCACACAGAAATGAACTCAGACGGAGAAGATTTATGAAAGAATTACCATCAGAATATAAAAACAGAATGAAAAACATTCTTAAAGATGATTACGATGCCTATATTCAGTCTCTTTCAGAAAGTCCCGTTAAGGCATTCAGGGTTAACACAGACAAAATCAGCCTTGAGAAATTTGAAAAAATCAATATATTCTCCTCAGGTAAAATCCCCTATGTGAACAACGGATTCTATCTTGATTATGACAAAGTAGGCAATCATCCATACCACCACGCAGGTATGATTTATGTTCAGGAGCCCGGTGCTATGGCTCCTGCCGAATGTGTTGACATTGAGCCCGACTGGAAGATACTTGATATGTGTGCCGCACCCGGTGGTAAAAGCACACAACTGAAAAACAAACTCGGAGAAAACGGTGTGCTTGTTTCAAATGAGATTATCCCCTCACGCTGCAAAATTCTGACGGGTAACATTGAAAGACTCGGACTGAGAAACACCGTAACAACCTGTATGGACACTAAAAGACTTGCACAGACCTTCCCGCAATGTTTTGATCTTATTATGGTTGATGCTCCCTGCTCAGGTGAAGGTATGTTCAGAAAAGAAGAAATTGCCATTGACGAGTGGAGTGAAGAAAACGTTAAAAAATGTGCTTTGAGACAGTCGGAAATACTCGAAAATGCTGTTTCTCTTTTAAAAAGCGGCGGATATATTATTTACGCCACCTGCACTTTTTCACTTGAAGAAAACGAGATGACTGTTGATTCGTTTCTGCAGACCCATCCCGATTTTGAAATTATTCCCGTAAACAAATGCGTTGAAGAACACACTTGTGACGGCATACATTTTGACGGTTGCCAATGCGAAAACATACATTTTACAAGAAGATTTTATCCCCACAAGTCCCGCGGCGAAGGTCAGTTTATGGCAGTGTTGCATAACAAAGGTACTGATTTTTCAGATAGTACAAGATATAATAAAAACAATGTAAAAATTGACAGTACCGTACTCGATTTTCTTAATGATGTTCTCACTCAATATAACAAAGAACATATTCAGGTGTACAACGGTAACCCCGTATATTTCACACCCGATTTTGAAGTGAAGAAAGGCAGTGCTTTTTCCTGCGGTGTTACAATAGGCGAGGTTAAAAAGAACTATGTTCTCCCCCATCATCAGTTCTTTATGGCTATGGGAGAGTTTTTCAGAAGAAAAATTGAACTCACTGCCGAAAGTACGGAACTGAAAAAATATCTTCACGGTGAAGAACTTGAAACCGACTGTGAAAACGGCTGGGCTGTTGTTACAGTTGACGGATGCACCGTGGGCGGAGTTAAAGTTGTTAACGGCAGAGCAAAAAACCACTATCCTAAAGGTCTCAGAACAAAAAATCTTTGATAATAAAGGAGAAAATATGAACAGAATTAATCTTGAAGGAACCTGGACACTGAAAAACTGCAGTGACAAAAAAGAATATGATGCAGTTATTCCCGGCACAGATTTCGGCAACCTGATAAAAAACGGTGCAGTTATTAACCCTCTTATTTCAGGTGATGAAAAAGAAGGTATTGCAATTGGTGAAAATGATTATGAATTCAGAAGAACATTCACTCTCACCAAGGAAGATATTGGATATGAGCACATCCATCTGATTGCAGGCAGTCTTGACACACTTTGCACCTGCTATATAAACAGCAAAGAGGCTTTCAGAAGTGAGAATGCTTATGTACCCGTTGACGAGGAAATAACAGAACACCTTATTGAAGGCGAAAATGAAATAATTTTTCATTTTGACTCCGCGGTGAAATATATCACAAATCTGCAAAAGAAAAATCCTCTGCCTAAAAATTCCAACGGTATTGACGGTATCCCATACATAAGAAAACCCGGTTGCCATTTCGGTTGGGACTGGGGTCCTTGCATTCCTTTCTGCGGTATTCTTGAAAGAATTGAACTTACCTGTTTTAACAAGAGGATTGAAAATATCAGAATCAGCCAGCAGACAACAAAGGAAAAGGCAGTTGTTTCGGTTTCTGCCGACAATGCGGACAAGATATATATTATCTCACCCGACGGAACTGTTTCTGAGCCCGACAACGAAGGAATCATAGTAATCGAAAATCCTGAACTCTGGTACACCCGTGAACTTTCGGGCAAAGATACACAGCCTCTTTACACTGTTATTTTTGAAAATAAAGAAGATACTGTAAAAAAGAAAATCGGTCTGCGCTCTCTTTATCTTGACAGAAGTGCAGATGATTTCGGAAGCAATTTCTGCTTTGTTCTTAACGGTGAAAAGATATTTGCAAAAGGTGCGAATCTTATTCCCTTCTCTGCAATTTATGAAGACAGTGACAACAGTACTGTTGATTACTACATTGACCTTGCTTTGCAGTCGAATTTCAATATGCTGAGAATATGGGGCGGCGGATGGTATGCTGACGATTATCTTATAAGTAAATGCGACGAAAAAGGTATTCTTATATGGCAGGACTTCTGTTTTGCATGCCAACTTTATCCTTTCTATGACAAGGATTTCACGTCTAATGTTCTTGAAGAAGTCAAGGCAAATGTATTAAGGCTCACAACCCATCCGTCACTTGCCCTCTGGTGCGGCAACAATGAGATTGAAACTATGTTTTCGTTTATGCCGAAAACAACTAAACTGATGAAAGCCCACGAAGAGTTTTTCTACCACACTCTTCCCGACTTTATTGAAAATCTTACCGATGTTTCATATATCCCCACTTCCCCCATAGGAAGTGAATGTTTCAAAGATTGCTCCAGTGACAATGTTGGTGACACTCATATGTGGAATGTGTGGCACGGACTGAAAAAACTAGACTATTACACAACGAGATATTCAAGATTTCTTTCGGAATTTGGCCTTGAGTCGCTTCCGTCAATGAAATCAATCCGCACTTTTGCCAAAGAAAATGAATATGATATAAACTCCGAATCTTTCAACAGACATCAGAAATGTGTTGGCGGTAACCCGAAGATGTTGTTCTATCTAACAGAAATGTTTGATATCCCCAAATCTTTCACAGATTTGCCCTATCTTACGGGAATTGTTCAGGCTGAGTGCATAAAAAATGCAACTGTTCACTTCAGACAAAACAAAGGAAGATGCAACGGCTCACTTTTCTGGCAGTACAACGATGTGTGGAACTGTCCGAGTTGGTCTTCTGTGGATTTTGAAGGTGTACCCAAGGCACTGCAGTATAAAGCAAAGGAATTTTTTGCGCCCGTAACTGTAAGTTGCAAAAAAGAAAAAGGTAAGGCTGTAATTTACGCTCACAATGATACACTGAAGAAAATTAATCTTCCTTTAACAGTGAAAGATATTACTTCAGGAAAAGTTTATTCCTATGAAGTTGAACTTGAACCTAACAGTTTCAAAAGAATTGACGAAATCAAAGTTACGGACAGAACTGTTATACAGCTTCATTTTAACGGTCAGACAGTTACTGAGATTTTCACTTCTCCGCAGAAACTGAGACTGAAAAAAGCAAATATTCGCACAAAACTTAATGGAAACGAACTCACTGTTTCAAGCGATACCTTTGCTTATAATGTTTTTATTGAAAGTGATGAAATACCCGATGAAAACTATTTCTGCCTTGCTGAAGGTGAAGAAAAGACCATAAGGTTCAATACAACACCCCAAAATATAGAGGTTACCTGCACAAACAACATCAGTTTCAAGCACAACCCGATAAAAAAAGCATTGTTCAGATTTTTCTACAGACTGAAACCGATGAATATTGCAAATTTCTTCTATTATTCAACAAACTGAAACAACAAAAAAGGGACTCTTTGTATGCCGAGCCGGACAAGGCATATAGAGTTCCTTTTTTATTAGTTAAAAATCAAAGACTACCGTTTCACTTATTGGAATATCTGCAATGCAAAACAGTAAAAGAACCGTTTTGAGAATCTGATTCTTATTCAAGTTCAATTTTAAAGCATAAAGGCAGTGATTTGTTCACATTGTCCCCCACACTGATATGAAGCGCTTCGTATGAAGGCTCAAAAGTAATTTCCGCACCTTTTGAAACAAGTTCTACATTTTTAACAAGAGTACCTCTGAAGCCTGATGCAAGGGATTTGATATGTGCCTTGCCGTCTTCTGACGGCTTCATCCAGAAAGCATAAACATAACCGTTTTTATAAGTGAAGCGGAAGTCACTTTCTGTGTATGGTACATCACTCTCACTGAAAGCACCCTCTGATGTTTTTGCTTCACCTTCCATAAATCTGAGCCAGGGCTTTGTGCCGTAAATTCCTTCGCCGCATTCACTGAGCCATTCACCTGTTTCAAGAAGCACCTTTGTTTCTTCTTCGGTTATTGTTCCGTCAGATTTCGGACCTACATTGAGAAGGAGCATTCCGTTTTTGCTCACAACATCAATCAGTGTTGTAACCACTTCATAGGTTGACTTGTATTCGTTATCTTTTCTGTAGCCCCATGATTTTTTGCCGATGGAGGTATCCGTCTGCCACGGGAAAGGTGAAATCCCGCCAAGGGCTCCTTTTTCAATATCCAGAGTCGCCGTTGAAGGTGCAAAAGCATTGTGTTTATAGTTGATTGTTACTTCCCTGCCCCATTCATCAGCACGGTTATAGTAATAAGCGGCAAACTTTTTAAGATAAGGCTTGAAACCTTTGTTCTGAATCCACCAGTCAAAATAAAAAGACGACGGCCTGTATTTATCAACGATTTCGCAGATCCTGCAAAGCCAGTCTTCAAGCCACTCACGGCTTGGCTGTTCACCGTTTACAGACTCGGTGGACGGTGTCATATTATTAAGCAGTTCATCTGATGCAACGGCAGGCCCGTAGAAGTCTTCGAATTCTTTATCGTTTACATCACTTTCAAAGGTTCTTCCGCCATTGAGAAAGAAATAGTGCTCCGCTCTGTGATTGGATGCGCAGAAAACTATTCCTTCTTTTTCGGCAGATGTTTTCAGTTCACCTATAACATCTATTTTGGGACCCATATCCTTTGCATTCCATCGGTTGAACTGAGTTTCATACATTGCAAAACCGTCATGATGTTCAGCAACCGGCATAATAAACTTTGCACCTGCTTTTTTGAAAAGATCAATCCATTTATCGCTGTCAAATTTTTCTGCAGCGAACATAGGTATGAAATCTTTATATCCGAAATCAGTGTGTTTTCCATAGGTGCTGATATGGTGATTATATTCAGGTGTATTTTTTATGTACATTCCTCTCGGGTACCATTCATTGCCGAAAGCGGGCACACTATAGATTCCCCAATGAATAAAAATACCGAATTTACCCTCGTAGTACCAATCAGGTGTTTTGTGATTCATAAGACTTTGCCAATTATCTTTATATCTGCCTTTTTCTATCACGCTGTCAATAAGTCTGAGATATTCTTCTTTTTTCACGATAATTCTCCTCAATCCACAAACGGAACTGTAGATTAGTACAGTTCCGCCGATAATGTTTATTTTATTTTGGGAAGACTTGCCGCTGCAACAGACTGTCCGACACGGCGTGAATTTTCATCAGGAATATGAAGTTTGATTTTTTTGCTGAGTTCGGGGAATTCCTTGTCAAGAACTTCCTGAGCACGTTCAAGAAGAATTGTTCCGCCTTCGCCGGATGTAACTCTACCCATAATAATAACGTGCTTAATATCGTAAAATTCGGTGTAATAAGCAATAGCGTAGCCGAAGTATGCACCGATTGTGTCATAAATCAACGCTGCTCTTTCGTCACCGTCTTTCATAAGATTCTGAACAACCTTGAGTTTTTCAGCAGGTGAAAGACTTTCTTCAAGTTCTATGCCTGCAGCAGGTGCAAGTTTGATTACTGCATCCTGTGAGAAATATTTAACACCGCAGCCGTAGTCACCTGACCATTCGTCTACCATTGAGTTTTCACAGAAATCAACAGGTACAAATGCAAGTTCGTTGAGCCAGCCTGTAATATTACCCTGAGGGTCAATATAGCCGCCTGCTTCACTTGTTCCCATTGCAACACCGAGAACTGAATCGTCATTAAGATCCATAGCGCCTGCAAGGGCAGTAACATCACCGTCATTTGCAACTTCGATGGGAATATTCTCACCGATTTCTTTTGCGATGTCAAGATACATATTCTTGACTCTTCTGTTGCAGTCTTCCTGACTTACTTTTATGAAAAGAGATGCAACCATAATTCTGTTGTTGACATAAATACCGGCAGAAGAAACACCGATTGCATCTACTCTGGGCATTTTTGAAGCGGCAGTTTTCATTGCATCGAGAATACCCTGATAATGATATTCGGGGTCTGAATTAAGTTTCGGGAACCATACAACTTCTTCGGAGTATACAGTTTCACCGTCGATAACAGCACTTACCTTACGGTCACTTCCGCCTGCATCAAAACCGATGCGGCAACCGTCAAGATGTCTTCCGATAGGTGCTGCTGAGGATTTATCTTCGGGCGCATCTTCCAAGGCACAAACTTCAACTTCAAATTCACGTTCATACACCTTTTCCATATGGTGAATGTCAAAGTTTCTCAGTCCGCCGTCTCTGAAAGCATCCTTGATTCTGTTGCCGACAACTTCACTGCCTGCAATAATGATTTTGTATCCGCCTGCAACCCACAAAAGAGATTTTGCAATACGTTCAACAAAACGGAAGTTTTCTTCGTCGTGACCTGTGCCGTCGGGGAAAATACGGGTTTTATATGTTGAAATATACCCGTCGTTTCTTTCAGCGGCAATAATCATATCCTGTCCGTTTTCTTTTGTTGCCTCACGCATTTCACGGCAAACAAGTGCCAGAGGCTGAAATTCAGGGTCGAGTTTTGCTTTAACTTTAAGATTCATATCTGATATATCCTCCGATAATAGTTTTTTCTACATTGAATTCAGAATCCGTTATGATAATGTCTGCATCTTTACCAACATCGAGAGAACCTTTAGTCTTATCGATTCCGAGAACTGTTGCAACATTCAGTGAAGCACAGTTTACGCATTCATTAAGTGGAATATCTGAATTTGTATAAACATTCCATACACCTTTGTTAAGGTGAAGAATACTGCCTGCAACGGTACCGTCTTCAAGACGGCACACAATTCCTTTATAAATAATTTTCTGTCCGCCGAGGGTATATTCGCCTTCAGGTAACCCCCCCGCGGGAAGGCAGTCGGTTATAAAGCAGAGTTTTCTGCCCTTTAATTTCCACAGAAGGTTATAAAGACTTGTATCAACATGGAAAGTGTCAACAATAAGTTCACAACTGACATCACTGTTCATTGCTGCAGTGACAACACCCGGTGCTCTGTGCTGCAACGGTGTCATGGCATTGAAAAGATGTGTTACATGCTTCACGCCTGCATTGACTGATGCCATGGCAGTTTCATAGTCTGCCGATGTATGACCCATAGACACCACAACATCGGTATCACGGCAAATTTCACGAATTGCCGAAAAATCATTTTCATCGGTTTCGGGAGCCAGTGTTATTGTTCTGATAATATCCGAATACTCTTTTACAAAAGCCGCATCGGGTTTAAGAATATATTTTGCATCCTGCGCACCTTTTTTGCTTTCGCTTATAAAAGGTCCTTCTGCGTGGCAACCGAGGATAGTACTGCCCTGCCATGTTTTGCTTTCTTCTTTAAGATTGCGGCACACTTCAAGAGCCTTACGGATAACTTTCATATCCACTGTCATTGTTGTGGGAAGATATCCCGTAACACCGTTTGCAAGAAGTCCTTGTGAAATTGTGCGTATGCTTTCTTCCTCACCGTCGCACACATCTTTACCGAGGTAACCGTGTATATGCATATCAATGAGTCCCGGCGCAATATATCCTGAACGGGCATCAATGATTTCACAACCGTCAGGAACTTTATCTGCGGGAACTATACCCTCGATAACATCGGTATAAAGTAAGGCACAGTTTTCAACAACTCTGTCTTTAAGAATTATTTTACCATTTACAATCGCTTTCATATTGTCACTCCAAAACTATTCTTAGTTTATATTATCAAAACCGGATTCAATTGGCAATAGTTTTATTGAAATTATTTTGCAACGGGTACATTAATTTCAAGGTCTGTCAAAGGGAATGAACAGCAGGGATGAATACAGCCGAACTTATAGTCTGCAAGGCGGCGGTATTCAAGATTCTTAGGCACATACACCTTACCTGAAAGAAGATGTGAGTGACAGAAACCGCATTCACCGCTTCTGCAACGGGCAGGTACTGCTATCTTATTCTTTTCAAGAGTCTGCATAACAGAATCTGCTGAATTGCCTTCAACAACGTATGTCTTATCCTGAATTGTAACAGTTATTTTAACTTTTTCGGGGATTCCTGCAGGATAATCGGGCTGAGAAGCGGGATTGTGGAATTCACCGAACATTTCGTGTCTGACATATTTTTTGGGAAGGTTGAGTTTTTCCAGTTCCTTATCAACAAATGCATACATCTGCTGCGGACCACAGAGGAAAACTGAATATGCTTCGTTTTCGGGAGCGTATTTTTTGATAAGTTCTGCAGTGATAAAGCCTTTCTCTGTGCCTTCGTATTCCTTGTCGTCATCAGAGAGAACGTGAACCACCTTAACGGCAGAACATTTCTTTTCAATTTCTGCAAGTTCTTCACGGAAAAGGATACTGTCATAATTGCGGCTGCCGTAGAGAAGTGTCATTTCAAAATCTTCGTCGCCGTCAGCAATTGCATTAGCCATTGAAACAAAGGGAGTGATTCCGCTGCCACCTGCAAGGCAGATAACCTTTTTGGCATCGCGGAGTTCCTGATATTCAAAGTTACCTGAAGGTGCTGAAACTTCTACTTTTGTGCCCACTTCCCAGTTGTCGAAGATATAGCGTGACATAAGTCCGCCTTCAACAAGTTTAATTGTGAGAACATACTTGCCGTCAAGTGAATCTTTGGGTGAAGATGAAATTGAGTAAGCTCTTGTAACGGGCATACCTTCAATTGTTTCAAAAACAGTAAGATATTTACCTGCACCGAAGTATGCAAGAGTTGTTGTGCCTTTTTCAGTGTCGGGAACAAGGGTGAAACTTCTGCAGTCTTCTCCTCTTTCCTTTACAGACTCAATTACAAGATACTGACGTTTGGGGTGAAGTGCTTTTGCAAGAACTGTTGCATTGTCTGATATCTGAGGAAGAACAGCTTCGCCCTTATCAAATATTTTCTGGCGATCAGAGAGCACAGAAATAAATTTTGTCGCTTTCAAGTTTTTAAAATTATTGCTCATAATTATTTGCCCTCCTTCTTTATTGCTTTAACCACAAGTCCGCCTGCTTTTTCGCCTGTGTAGTATGCACAGCCGTAACCATCGCCTCTTTCCTGAGATGCGCCGCAGAAAAGGAAGTTGTCAAAAGGCTGATCCTGAAGATACTGCACTGTTCTGGGAATCATACTATCCCATTTTTCAAGCATATAACCGTAAGGTGTACCCTGAGGTGTGTTGAGGTAGCGCGCAAATGTAGGCGGCAAAGCAATTTCAATTTCTTCAATATAAGGAGTAATAGAAATATTCAGAGCCTTTTCGCAGGTTTCAATCATATCTCTTGCAACCTTGGTTTTGAACTTTTTATAATCTTTCGGCTCAATATCTTTCATAACATCTCCGAAAGTCATTGTTGTAAGGAAAAGTTGGCTTGTGCCTTCGGGAGAACAATCAGGAATAATTTCGTTATGGCAGTTGATGATGCAGAATCCGTTGAAGAAATCCTGAGCTGCTTCATACTGCTTATCTGAATCAGAATCGGGAGCAATAAATATGGAATAGTCGTTGAGTCCGAGTTCTTCCTTTGTTTTGTTCATACCGAGGTAAACTGTGGTAAGTGCACAGGCAATCTTTCTTGTGTTGAGCATTTTAAGTTGCTTTTCGGGTACATCCTTAATTTCAAAAAGGTCATTCCATACAGTTGTGGGTGATGAATTGCAGATAAAATACTTACCGTAAACTTCTTTATCACCGTTGATTACAACGCCTGCAGGTTTGCCGTCTTTCATAATAACCTTTGTACCTTCTGAATTATACCAGATGTCGCCGCCGTTATCACGGATAACCTTGGCAAGAGCTAGGCGCAGC
>JAZOAX010000183.1:0-22093 GCA_045595685.1 Acutalibacteraceae bacterium | reverse complement strand
TGCCGGAGTTATTGTGGTTGGTATCCACAATCACGGACGGATTGGTCAGATTGGATTTTTCATACAGCTCTTCAACGCGCAAAAGATCCTCATAGTGGTAATTGGAGGTACTTCTTCCGGCAAAGTCAACATAGCCGCGCAGGATCGCGTGGGCATAGGGATTGCCCGCACTGGTAACTTCCCATCCGCGGTAAATGAACGTGTGGCTGGACTGGGCTGCCACGATGGAATTCATCATAACGCTCAAGTCGCCACCGGTTGGGTTCTTCATACATGTAACCTTTTCGGTTTCCTGAGCCTGAAGAGTCATTCTTTCCTTGATAACTCTTTCCATTCTTGAGAAACCTACTCTGAACTGATTCTGAAGAAGTTCACCAACTGATCTGATACGGCGATTACCGAGATGGTCGATGTCATCTGCGTGACCCACGCCGTTTGCAAGACAGTTGAGGTAGTTAATTGATGCGAGGATATCATCAACTATGATTGTGGGAGGAACAAGTTCATCTGCTTTTTCGGAAAGGTAAGCAAGAATTTCTTCTTTGCTCATTTCTTCAATTTCAGAAAGAACTTCCATAAGAACTGTATATCTTACGTTTTCATTAATGCCGACTTCACAGAGTTCTTCTCTTGTGAAACCGGGAAGATACGGAAGCATATCAACCATATGGTTGGAAATAACCTTAACGGGTTCTTCTTTTCCTTCAACAGCAACATAAGCAACCTTTGCACCTGCCTGCTCAATTTCAAGGGCACGTGCTTTTGTGATAAGTTCGCCTTCTTCGGCGATAATTTCACCTGTAAGTTCGTTTACGATGGGAGCAGCAAGTCTGAAACCGCGGATTCTGTCGGAAATGCCGAGTTTCTTATTATACTTGTAACGTCCGACTCTGGAAAGGTCATATCTTCTTTCATCAAAGAACATACCTTCAATGTGAGTCTGTGCGCTGGCAAGCGTCGGGGGCTCACCGGGACGGAGTTTTTTATAAATTTCAATAAGTGCTTCTTCGGTATTCTTTGTGTTATCCTTTTCAAGTGTTGCTTCGATTCTGTCGTCAAAGCCGAAGAACTCACGGATATCGTTATCTGTTGAATAACCGAGAACACGGATAAGTGTTGTGATGGGGATTTTTCTGTTCTTGTCGATACGGACATAGAAAAGGTCATTCTGGTCGGTTTCATATTCAAGCCAAGCACCGCGACCGGGAATGATTGTTGAAGTGAACAGTTTTTTACCTGTTACATTGTGAGTCATACCGAAATATGCACCGGGTGAACGGACAAGCTGAGATACAATAACTCTTTCTGCACCATTGATGATGAAAGTACCGCTTTCTGTCATAAGCGGGAAATCGCCCATATAAACTTCACTGTCTTTCACTTCGCCTGTTTCTTTGTTGTAAAGTCTGGCGGTGAGTCTCATGGGAGCGGCGTAAGTTGTGTCTCTTTCTTTACACTCCTTAACGGAATACTTAGGTTTGTCATCCATTCTGTAGTCAATAAAACTCAGAACAAGGTTTCCGCTGTAATCAGTGATTTCCGACATATCTCTGAGTACTTCTTTCAGACCGGTATCGATGAACCATCTGTAGGAATCCTTCTGAACCTGGATGAGATTGGGCATCGGCATAACTTCCTCAATTTTGCCGAAACTCTTTCGCACGTTAGTGCCAAGCTTCACATCGGTTACATTTACCATTGGCTTATCACTCCATATCTTTAAAATTTGCCCCTCGGGCATTGAAAGCATAAATTTCAAAAAATGTATTGACATTTTTTTATTTAAATGGTAATATGCAGATAAGAAATAAGGTAAAAATATTTCTACACATAATAATCCATTATAAGTTATGAAATGATATCACACTCGACTTTTAAAGTCAAGTGTTTTTTTATTAAAAATGAAGTTTTTTAAGATAAATTGCCGCTTTTTTATTTAAAAAAGGCGGTTTTCTGCTTTTTTAGAAAGTTTTTCAGCTGCACTCCCCTGTCTGTTCCGATAAAACCGAAAAAATAATCCTCACCTTATTGGCTGAACAACAGGTGAGGATTTTTCTGTTTCGGGTTTATTTCGGCAAGAAAACGCGAGGGGTAGTGTACAGATTTGCGAAGAAGCCGTTTTCACAAATATTCCACCGTAAGCAGTCCCCGCTTTCTGAAATTCGAAGTTTTTACCTCTCCGTCCTTTCGGACACCTCTCCCAAAGGGAGATGCAAGGAACTAATCTTTAGAGAACCGTCCCCTGTCTTCCTATGAACATCGCAAAGCGATGTTCCCTGACTACTGACTACTAACTACTGACTACTTTAAACAAACCCCTTGATTATTTCTTCTGTTCCTTATATAATAGAAAGGTAAATGAATTTTAAGGAGAGTGTTACCGTGAATTACAAGGAAACATTAGAAAATGCAAAAACTGACCTTAAGGCTCTGACAGATTATGCCGTAGACGGAATCAAGTCTGTTTGCGATGCTTTCGGTCCCCGCCCCTGCGGTGAAGAAAGTGACCTCAAGGCACAGATGTATATGCTTGACAGTATTAAGAAATACAGTGACGAAGCGTGGCGCGAAACCTTCAAGGTTAATCCCGACGCTTTTATGTCCTTCGTACCCATTGCAGGTACCTGTATGTTCGGTGCAACGGCACTTAACCTTGTTGCCGCAAACAAGTGCAAAAAAGCTTCACTCGGCTCTCTCGGTCTTATCGGTACTGCCCTTTCAGGTATTGTCGGCGAATTCCTTCTTTACAAAAAGATGCTTGACCCCATGTTCAAAGAAAAAGAAGGCGGTAATGTTATTGCAGTGAGAAAGGCTTCAGGCGAAACCAAGCGCAGAATTATCCTTTCAGGTCACACCGACTCTGCACCCGAATGGACATATACATATAAATTCGGCTCAAACGGCTCTTATATTCTTCTCATCCCTGCTATCACCGGTCTTCTTTACACAGGTGCCACTGCTGCCGTTAACCTTACAAGTAAGAACACGAAACTCAAAAAGGCTATGAGCCTCGGTCAGCTTGCTTTCACTCCCGCTTATGCAGGTCTTTTCAACTTCACAAACGGCAAAAGATATGTTGACGGTGCCAACGATGACCTTTCAGGCTGTTATGTTTCCTCAGCAGTTATGAAGTACCTTTCAGACAACGATATCCGCTTTGAAAACACAGAAGTTATCTGTATGCTTGCAGGCGGTGAAGAATGCGGTCTTCGCGGCTCAAAGGCTTTCTTTGAAGCACATCCCGAATACAAGAATGACGGTGTTGAAACAGTATTCATCGGCTTTGACACAATCCGTGACGAAGATTATATGATGATTTACGAAAGAGATATGACCGGTATGGTGCAGAACGACAAGAGAGTATGTGCTCTTCTTAAAAAGGCTGCAGAAAAATGCGGTAAAGATGTGCCCATCGGTGCAATCCCCCTCGGCTCAACCGATGCCGCTGCCGCTTCTCAGGCAGGTATTGCTGCCGCTTCAATGGTTGCTATGGACCCCGCTCCTGCAAAGTATTATCACACAAGACTTGACAAGGCAGATATCCTTGTGCCCGAAACCATTGAAAAAACAATTGATATTGCTCTTCAGACTGTGTTTGATTTTGATGAAAACGGAATCTGATATCCCTGCTGCCGAAGTACAGTCTTCGGCAGTTTTTGTAAGTCAAGGAGGATAAAATGCTGATATTTATTCTTATTCTTGCTGTTACGGCTTGCATCGGTTTGCATTTTGCTCCCAAAGGCGAGTTTATGACGGACTATATTTCACCGAAAACCTCCTGCGCCGTAAACGGTATATTTACAGTTATGGTTTTTTTCAGCCACGCAGTGCAGTACATTAATACTGACGGCGTTGCGGATATTCCCTACATCGCCCTGAAAAACCATCTTGGGCAAATGATTGTTGTAACCTTTCTGTTCTATTCGGGTTACGGCATTATGGAGTCCATAAAGAAAAAAGGCACGCCTTATGTAAAAGACATACCTTTCAAACGTTTTTTCAAAGTGTTTTACCATATGGCAGTTGCAGTGGTACTGTATATCATTCTGAATCTGATTCTCGGCAGAAAGTATAGCCCGACAACAACGCTTCTTGCCTTTACGGGCTGGAAAAGCATCGGTAACAGTAACTGGTATATTTTCGCAGTGCTTGTGCTTTATGCAATTACTTTTGTTTCTTTTATGATTTTCAGAAAAAATCACTACCTTGCAGTTTCACTTGTTACGGTGTTCACTCTGGTTTATGTGGTTGTTCTTATGGTGACCGACACTCCGTCATGGTATTATAACACTGCCATTCTTTTTGCCGCGGGAATGTGGTACTCTCTTCTGAGAAAGTATATTGAAAAAGCAGTAATGAAAAATGATCTGATTTATTTTACGGCACTTTGTGGAGCAGTAATACTTTATATACTGTTCTACCTGAACAAAGGCAGAGGTATCGAGTGGTACACCGTCTGGGCGGCACTGTTTATGGCACTTATTCTGCTTATAACAATGAAAGTGAAAATAGGCAATTCCGTTCTTATGTGGTTCGGCTCACACGTTTTCAGTGTGTACATTCTGCAGCGCATACCTATGATTACACTGAAACATTTCGGTTTAAACGAAAGTCACAAATATGCTTTTGTTATTATTAGCTTCTGCGTTACAATTATGCTTGCCGTAATTTTCGACGGCGGCATAAAAAAACTCGATGCACTGATTTACGAAAGAAAAAAGATTAAAGAATAACTGAAAACATATATAAAAGCAGTACGAAAGGAATTTCGTACTGCTTGATTTTTTACCATTTTCTGAAATATCTTCTGATAGAAGTTATAAATGAGAGAGGGAATCCGAAAGCCTTTTCACCTTTTGCTATTTCCTCCAGTGTGAATTTCTGCACTGCGAGAAGAGAGGTGGGAAGCGCTTCATAGAGAAGAACGATTTCACCGTTTTTCAGCACACCGAGAGAGGAATATGCATAGAAGTTATTGTCCTTACCCTTGATGCCCTCAGTGATGACCCTTTTCTGTGTGAGCCACCTGATTTCGTCACCGTTGATTTCACCTAAAGTTACAACACCACCGTAACGCACGCTCTTTTTCTGATAGTTGCCTGACGGGCAGGATGCCACAACATATCTCTTGCTTTTATCCATATTGTCGGCATAAGGGAATTCTTCACTGTGAGGAGGCAGAAGCAGGAAAGATTTCTGACAGCGTACTGCTGAAAGTTCTGTGCTTTTGACTTTTTCCCAAGTCTCACCGCCGTCACGGCTGACGGAAGTGGGAGTTTTATCGAGTTTCACCTGTCTGCCGAAACAGAACACAGTTCCGTCTTCACTTTCGATAAGTTGTGTTTCATCGATGTTTTCACTGCAACCGCTTCTGTGCCAGGTTTCGCCTTCATCATCGGAATAAATCACAAAGGTTTTTTCCAGATTATAAACAGGGAAAAGAATTCTGCCGTTTTTGCTTTTGTCTTTCTGATACTGCAGTTTTATTGCTACACCCGGACCTGTACCAAGGAAAATTTCATCGTCTGCTTTAACCTGAGCAGTGATGTCAACAGGCTGACACCATGTGTCGCCCATATCTTTGCTTTTCATCATAAAAAGATGAAGTGTGGGCATAATACTCAAGGGAGCAGGCTTTGTTTCGGTGCAGGGATAAAGGGAATACCCGTCCCCTTCTTTGTCGGGTCCGACTGTTCTTTTTATTACCCTTTGGGGCCCGGTGAGTGAAAATGCAGTTCTGCCTGTGTTGAGAAAAACATTTCCCACATAGATATCTTTTGTGTTTTCCTTAGTGGGAAACATCGGTGGGCAGGTGTCGATAAATTCCCCGTCTTCCACAGCATAATACATATCGCCCACTGTTTCATAGGCATATTCATCACTGTGCTTTTCAGGAAGATAATATTTTGTTTTTTCACCTTCGGGAGTATAAATCCAACCCTTTTCTCTTACAGTATAGGGTTTGTTTTTTATTCCCCCGTTTTCACTTTTGAACTTTTCTTCATAAAGTGCAAGATACTTCTTCCCGTTTACTTCAACATATCCGCTGCCTTTTTCAAGCCAGTTTTTCTGCATAATAGCTTTGGATTCAGGGAAGACATCCACAACCATAACGATATCACCGCTGTTGCACTGACACATTACGGGATCGATTGCAAAAGATGAAGCAAACTGAGTTGCATTCTGAGGTGCTTTTTTAACGGGAGGTGAAAAAACAGTTTTCATTTCTCCGAAAGTTTCTGCACCGTCACCACTGATTCTGAGAACAGTCTGAATTCTGCCGTGGTCATTTCCGCTTTCGGAAATATCGCACATACCGAGTACGCGCTGATTCCCATTTTTATCAACGGGGCAGATAAGTGACGGAATTCTGTAGCAGAGTCCGTCATAACTGTTTTTCGCCTGAGATAAGTCTGCAATAAAACAGTCCTTTGAGCGTTTACCTACAAACAACTGATAATATTTATTATCCATATCAATCGTCATCCTTGTTTGGAAATACTGTGGCGCTGATCATTGCAGGGTCAAGCACACTTTTGAGCCTGTCAAACATAACCTTTGCTTTCACTGATAAATCGGGGTCCCATACACTTTCGTCCGCCATTCTGATACCGAGAGAAAGAAGGAAGTCTTTTTCGTTCTTTACTCTTGCCTTGAAGTCTTTATAATCTTTGTATTTGTTAAGAGTCCATCCGCTTTCTGCAACAGCAATAAGACGGGGGAAGCACATATAACTCATTCTGTCAAAATTTTCAATGTATTCTGTCCAGATAGGCGATTCAACACCAAGAACATTCTGTCTTCCGATATAGTCAAGTTTTTCGAGAAGAGGATTGAATTCATAGGTCTTTTTAAGGGGCGTCATACCGTATTCATAGTCAAGATAATAGTGATAGAAATCTTCAACAATTATCTTGCCGCCTGCATTTGCATATTCTTCACTTTTGTGTTTTCCGTCCATCCATTCGCATATAATTGTATTATTGTTGAGAATGCCTGAATTGAGACTTTCATTCCACGCAAATGCTTTTTTGCCCTTGGATTCAAGATATCCGATTATTCTGTTGGCAAACCAGCCCTGAAGTTCTTCTTCGTTTTTAAGACCTTCTTTCTTGATGCGTTCCTGACACTTGGGACAGTTGCACCAGCGTGCCTTTGGGGCTTCGTCTCCGCCGATATGGATAAATTCACCGGGGAAGAGGTCGATGACTTCATCAAGAATTCCGAAGCAGAATGAGAACACGTCCTCGTTACCTGCGCAAAGAATGTTTTTGAAGATACCGCCCTTGGTTTCAACATCAATTTTCTGGCCTCTGCAGGAAAGTTCGGGATAAGTTGCAATTATTGCAGATGTGTGTCCGGGCATATCAATTTCGGGTACCACATCAATAAATTTTTCTTTACAGAATGCAATAACATCTCTTATTTCTTCCTTGGTGTAGTATCCGCCGTATTTTACCGCATTTGTGCTGCCGAAGCCCCAGCCGTTACGGTATGAGCCTACAACATTGAGTTCAGGGTATTTTTCGCTTTCAATTCTCCATCCCTGGTCATCACAGAGGTGCCAGTGGAATGTGTTGAATTTATACTTTGCCGCAGCAGTGATATATGCTTTGATTTCATCAATAGTCTGCATATGTCTTGCAGAGTCTATCATAAAGCCTCTGTATGAAAAAGCAGGAAGGTCAATAATTTTGCAGATAGGTGCCTTGCCGCTTTCTTCAATCTGGCTGAGGGTAAGGTGAGCATAATATCTGCCCTTTTCACCCTTTGTTGTGATTATTGTTTCACCGTCGGTAATTTCAATGCAGTAATATTCATCAGGATAATACTCATTGGTTTTGTAAGTAACCTTGTTTTCGTCGAGCCACACATAACCGCCGTAAAATTCAACGGTATTCGGCTTAGGGATAACATTCAAAGTCATATTAACACCTCAGTTTCTTCAATTTTTTCCAATTATATTTATTATACTTTATCTTAAAACTTTTTTCAATAGTTCAGGAGTGATTTGGTGATACATATACTCAATCTTTTGTGTGGAATCGGTCTTTTTCTTTACGGAATGAAAATGATGAGCGAAGGCACAGAAAAAGCCTTCGGTGAAAAACTGAAAAATATGCTTGCGGTTATGACGGGCACAAAGACTAAAGCCATTCTCACAGGAACTGTTGTTACAGGGATTATTCAGTCTTCAACGGCTGTGACTGTTATGACGGTAGGCTTTGTTGAAGCCTGCCTTCTCACCATAACTCAGGCAACAGGCATTGTTCTTGGTGCCAACATAGGAACAACGGTGACAAGCCTTCTTATTGCCGTAAACTTTTCATCTTTCACTCCCCTTTTGATTTTCTCGGGCGTATTGCTTGTAATTCTTTCCAAAAACAAAAAAATCCGCCACTCAGGCGAAATACTTCTCGGTTTCGGTCTTTTGTTTCTCGGTCTTAACACAATGGGCAGTGCTTTTTCTTATCTTAAAGAAAACCCCGACTTCCTGAATTTTATTGTATCTTCATCAAAAGGCAAACTAAAAGGGATAGTTGCAGGTACGGTTATGACAACAGTTATGCAGAGTTCTTCGGCAACGGTGGGAATTCTGCAAAGTCTGTGCCAGCAAGGACTTATAGGCACTGAAAGTGCCGTATACATTGTGTTGGGGCAGAATATAGGCACAGTTTTCACTTCGCTGATTTCTGCCGTGGGTAAAACCAGAGAAGCTAAACAGGTCGGTATGATACATCTTATTTTCAATGTGGCAGGCAGTGTTATTTTTGTTATACTGTGCGAAGTTATCCCCGTGGCTAATATGCTTTCAGAAATACGAAATCCGTCTATGCAGGTTTCCGTTTTTCACATTGTTTTCAATGTGGTTACGGTTATTATGGTAATACCCTTTTATGATTTACTGATAAAAATGTCGGAAAAACCCCTTCAGATGAAGGTTATTAAAAGCAGAATAAAAAAAGAGAAGGTACATTGATTTCTCAATGTACCTATGTCTGCAATTAATAAAAATGCTAAGTGATTACTGCTCAACAGCGTAAACGCTTACCTTTTTACGATCCTTGCCGTAACGTTCAAACTTTACTTTACCGTCGATAAGAGCGAAAAGTGAGTCGTCTGAACCTCTGCCAACGTTGTTACCCGGATGAATGTGGGTACCGCGCTGCTTAACAAGGATGTTGCCTGCAAGAACGAACTGGCCGTCTGCACGCTTAACGCCGAGTCTCTTTGATTCTGAGTCACGGCCGTTACGGGTTGAACCCATACCTTTTTTGTGAGCGAATAATTGAATGTTTATCTTAAGCATTTGTTACACCTCCGTATTATTCTTTTAAACAGTTTTCTTTCTGCAGATGATATATTCACTGTAATCTTCTGCAAGGGCATTTACATGAAGAAACAAACCTTTGAGAACTGCCTGAACTTCGCTTTTTTCACTGTCACAGATAAATCTGAGATAGCCGTCATCCACCTGAGCCTCACCGTATTCACCAATTACATCAGTGACGGTATTGACTGCCATATATGCTGCCGAAGAAACCGAAGCACAAACTATATCGTTTCCTTCTTCACCATATCCGCTGTGGCCCGAAATTTCAAAGCCCTTAAGGATATTTCCCCTTTTGTAAAATGTTGCCTTAACCATTAAGCGTTGATTGCTGCAATTTCAACCTTTGTGTAAGGCTGTCTGTGGCCCATCTTACGCTTAGCGTTCTTCTTGGGCTTGTAAGTGAATACAACAACTTTCTTGCCCTTACCGTTTTTGATTGCCTTTGCTGTTACTGTTGCGCCTTCAACATAGGGAGCACCAACTTTGATGCCGTCGTCTGCGCCAACTGCGATAACCTTGTCAAAGGTAACCTCGGAGTCTGCTTCAACGTCAAGCTTTTCGATGAAGAGAACGTCGCCTGCTTCAACCTTGTACTGCTTGCCGCCTGTTTCGATAATTGCGTACATAGTTTCTTTCCTTCCTTTATTATGGACTCGCTACTTTGGGGCGGATTACATCACTTATGGCGCAAAAGTTGACAAGTGTAATCCGAAATAGTTTTTTGAGGACGATGAAAGGCTGCCGCCTTTCAAGGACGAAGGAACGAAAAGCCTTAAAAATAGACACTTTCAGGCTGTTTCGGATTACACTTGTCAACTTTAAAATACGCCGCCCGTAATATGCGGTATGAATGAGTTTATCATAAATGTAAAGTATTGTCAATAGGTTTTTACAAGATATTTTCAAAAAAAACAAGGGATCATATATTCTCAACTTTTATAAGGTTTGTATTTCCGCTTTTGCCGTTGGTGGTGCCTCCGGTAATAACGATTTTGTCACCCTCCTGCAGAGCGAGAACGGATTTTGTGAGTTTCTTTGCCGTATAGAACAACACCTCTGTTGAGGGCAGTTCTTCGCACATAACGGGAGTCACACCCCAGGAAAGATTGAGTTTTCGCCAGGCTTTTTTGTCAGTGGTAAGTCCTGCAATATCAACGGGTGAACGGAAACGAGATACCATTCTTGCGGTGATACCCGAAATTGAGCACACTGCAATTGCTTTTGCGTCAATGTCAATTGCCATATTGCAGGTTGCGTGGGAAATGGCATCAACGGTGTTTTTTATAATGAAATCCGTGCCGAGAAATCGCTTTTTATAATTGATATTCTTTTCCGTTTGTTCTGCAATGCGGGACATTGCTTCAACAGCAAGAACGGGATGCTTTCCCGCTGCAGTTTCACCCGAGAGCATAACTGCGCTTGTACCATCATAAACTGCGTTTGCAACATCGGAAATTTCGGCTCTTGTAGGTCGCTGATTTGTTATCATGCTTTCAAGCATTTCCGTCGCCGTGATTACTCTTTTACCTTTAAGGCGGCATTTTGTTATAAGGTATTTCTGTATTGCCGGCAGTTCTTCATAGGGGATTTCAACACCCAAATCCCCTCTTGCAACCATAATACCGTCACATTCAGCCATAATTTCTTCTATGTTATCCACACCTGCACGGTTTTCGATTTTTGCAATAAGTTCTATACCGCTGATGCCCTTTTCGGAAAGGAAGTTTTTCACATCTATAATGTCCTGTGCGCAGGAAACGAATGAACAGGCAATAAAATCCACATCCTGACTTGCACCGAAAAGGATATCTGCCTTATCCTGCTCACTGAGGTACACCTGTCTGAGCACTTTGCCGGGGAATGCCATACTCTTGCGGTCAGAAAGTCTGCCCGAATCAATTGCGGTACAGACTGCATCGGTTTTTGTGAGTTTGTTCACTTTAAAGCGGATAAGTCCGTTATTAAGAAGTATTGTATCCCCTACACATAGTTCATCTATCATACCCTTGTATGAAACGGACACTCTTTTTTCATTACCGACAACATCCTTTGTTGTGAAAGAAAACTCATCACCTTCATTAAGGTCTGCAAAGCCATTTTCAAAACTTGCGATACGGTATTCGGGACCCTTTGTGTCAAGAAGCAAAGCAATGGGTAAACCGAGTTTTTCTCTCACTTTCTTTATCATTGTAATTTTCTTTTCATAATCTTCGTGGGTACCGTGGGAAAAATTAAGACGCACCACATTGATACCTTTAAGGCACATTTCTGTGAACACTGCCTCGTCACTGCAGGCAGGTCCCATTGTTGCAATAATTTTTGTTTTTCTCATTTAACTGTCACCTTCCTCTTTTAGTATACCACAGATGAAAATTTTTTTACAATTAAATATACCGAAATACATAAAGGTCGGGTATTTTCCGAACACCCGGCCTTTTTGTGTTTTTTACATTCCGACTGTGATAATCTCAAAAGGTTTATACTCAATCACATCGGTTTCATATTCCGTTTCCTCAAGCATATTGAGCACTTTAACCTTACGGTCAAGTTTAATCCGGCCTCTTGTGCCCTTCTGTTCTGAAAGGCGGATAACTGTCATTGTGCCGTCTTCGCTCCTCTTTGCAGCCTGAAGATACAAAGGCTCAAAATGAGGAAGAATCCACTCGGCATCGCACTTTACAAGAGGAACATTATACTGGAACGCCATTTCATTTACGCCTGCAGTCACCGGGTCATTTTCGTGAGGAAGAATCATATAACAGAAGTTGTGTTCTCCCATGTCCGAAACAACATCAGGACGGATTGTGGCGCGAAGAAGTGAAAGGCTCATGGTGTTTTCATAAAGTCCCACACCGTATTTGCCTTCATTGATAAGTGCCACACCGCCGCCGAATTCGCTCATATCACACCATTTATGGTGGCAACATTCAAAGCGTGCCTGCTGCCAGGTGGTGTTGCGGTGGGTGTCTCTTTCTATATAGCCTGCAGATGTGTCACAAAGGGCTTTTCTTGTGAGAACATTACAAGTGAATTCTGCTTTTGCAAGAACATGCTTTTCCTGCCAGTTCACTTCGTTTTCAACCTCGATACCTCTTGAACGGCGGAACAGTCGTACCGTCATTTTCCAGGTGGATTTCTCCGTACCGAGCACACAGGTGAAAGATGCACTTTCTGAATCCCGCTCAGTAAGTTCAAGCGGTGACAGAACTTTAACTTCAATCTGCTTGTCCTTATAGTTTGGAAGAATATCCCATGCATCGTAGTTACCGGGGTTGTCGGTATACATTCTGAGTTTATTGAAGTCTCCGTCTGCCCATTCCCTTTGAAGTTTTTTATCAAAAAGACTTGCTATTGAGCCGTCGGGGTTAAATTTAACAATGTAGAAAGGTGTTTCAACACTGTCCCCTATCTTTAGCCATTCACCTTTGAATTTTGTGCTTCTGAGACTTGCAGAAGAAAGAGGACTCATATCGGGAATAAGCCAGTTGCCCCTGACACCGCACCTTGTGGCAGTGCCCTTTTTATTGGGCACAAAAGTGAGAGCATCTCTTTTGAAATTAAGGGTGTTGAAATATTTTGTGCCCGTGCCTATAATTTCATCAAGTTCCTTTTCAATTTCACGGTAATCCGCCATAGCATCACCGAATACGGGATGAATATGAGAGCCCGGAAGAATATCGTGGAACTGATTTATGAGAAGTTTTTTGTAAAGAGAGGTAATCTTTACGGTGTTATCCTCACCTTTCATCAGTGACACCATTTCAGCCGTTCTGAATTTATATTCAAGGCGGCGATTGATTTTTTTAAGGTCGCTTTTTGTGGTGAAGGTACCTCTATGCATTTCAAGATACAGTTCACCGTCCCAGGTTTCGAGATTAGGATTATCCTTTAGATTCTTTTCAAGGAATTCTGCACCGCCCGTATGCTCACACTTGGGCATTACGGAAAGTTTTTCGAAACGGTGCATCATTTCAATCATTTCTTCCGTGCAACCTGAGCCGCCGTCTCCGTAGCCGAACATATTCATTGTCTGTCCGCCCTCGTCCTTATCCTGATATGCTTCCCAGTTTTCCTGAATCTGAGAGGGCATATTCCAGGTTATGAAATGAGTTGGAGGTACGCAGGCATAAACCTCACTGCCGTCAATACCCTTCCATTTAAAGTTGTTGTGAGGGAAACGGTTGGTATCATTCCAGGTTGACATTTTGTTTGACACAAAATAGTCAACACCGCTCTTTTTAAGAACCTGGGGCAGAATCCAACTGTTGCCGAAAACATCGGGCAGCCAGGCATTGTTCACCTTTTTGCCGAACATTCTTTCATAGGTTTTCTGACCGTAAAGGCACTGACGGATGAGTGATTCTGCCGAAGGCACATTACAGTCGGGCTCGACATACATTGCGCCAACGGGCTCAAACTGTCCGTTTTTAACCTTTTCTTTCAGTTCTTCAAAAACTTCGGGATAATACTTTTCCAGAGTTTCATACACATAAGGCTGAGTATGAGTATATCTGAAATCGGGATATTTATCCATAAGACGAAGTTGAATAAGCACAGTGCGAAGATTTTTCTGCACTGCGTGAATTCTGCGCCAGTAATAAGCAACATCAAGGTGTGAATGTGCAATAAGTGCCACATCGCCGCTGCCTTTGTAAGTATCGTTGGCGTAAATTACTTCGTCAACATATTTTTTTGCATTTTCAACACCCGAAATTTCGTCACCGTCAAAATCTATAAGATTCATGGCATTGTTGAGTTCGCGGTTGAGAAATGCTCTGTAATCCTCATTGAAAAGTTCACTTTTTGCAATATCAAGCAAAAGTTCAAAATCCCACACCAAATCCTGCACTGCGTGGTTTACCGTTGTGATATATGCGCCCTCAAAAATCTGACGGCATCCTCTTACGGAAAGGGATTCGGGGTTTCTTTCGTCATCGGGCTTTGAACGGTTATAGCCCATCATTTCAAAATGAAGGGTTTCTTTATCGTTTATGTAGGGAGAAAGAAGCATTCTTTCTCTGTTAGGGTCAACACCGCCAACATATTTTCCGTTGACCTTCACGCAGATTTCTGCCGCAGTTTTAAGGCTGAACCACAGTTCTTTTCCCTGCAGGTGCTTTGGAATGTCAACATCTGCTTTTATAAAAGCAGTGCCGTCGGGGGTGAAATACATATCACCTTTTTTCAAGGGCCTGTAGTCTTCGGAATAATATTCAAACTCCATTTCAGATACCTGTCTGGCATCACGGATAAGGAGATTTTCTATTTCCCATTTTGAAGAATAAATGTGTCTCTTAAGCCATCCGAAACGAAGGTCTGTCCATTCCTCAGGACGCATGGAGCGTCTTACAACTTTAATATGTGCCATATATGCGCTCCTTTCTTATGTATCCTGAAAATAAGGCTTTTTACGAATGGCATTGACCTTAACATTTCTGTTAAGGTCAAGTTTTATCTGCTGTTCTATCCAGGCAACACAGCGGTGAAGTATGAGACATTTTGAACATTCACCCCTGAAAACGAGCGTGAGTTCACCGTCCTTCAAATCAACATATTCCACCCAGCCGCCGTCACCCTGAAGTTTCGGCTGAAGTATATCTTCAACATATTTCTGAACCGTCATATTAGCCCTCTATTACTTTTGAAATCTCTTTTCTGTATTCACTGAGTCTCTGCTGAGAAAGTTCCTTTGTTTTATCCTGAATTGAGTAGTAAACCTTGATTTTCGGCTCTGTACCTGAAGGTCTTACTGCCATCCAGGAGCCGTCATTCCAAAGATATTTGAGAACATTTTCTTTGGGAAGGTCACGCACACCTTTTTCAAAATCCATAACTTCACTGATACCGTCAAAAAGGCCTGTGCCTTTATTTCTGAAGTACACCATAAGTTCCTGAATTTTTTCTGCACCGTCTTTGCCTTTAAGGGTGAATGAATCAAGATGGTCAAGGTAGTAGCCGTATTCGTTATAGATTTCATTGAGGCCGTCAACAAGAGTCATACCTCTGTTTTTATACCATGCAGCCATCTGGCAGATAAGCATTGAAGATACAACGGCATCCTTATCTCTTGCGTGAGTGCCTACAAGGTAGCCGTAGGATTCCTCATAACCGATGATGAATTCCTGCTCACCTGACTCTTCGTATTTATTCATCTTGTCACCGATATACTTGAAGCCTGTGAGGGTTTCTTCAATCTGCAAGCCGAAGGCTCTGCCGATGTTTGCACCGAGTTCGGATGTTACGATTGTTTTAACAAGAGTTGACTTTGATGAAAGAGATGCTTTCTTCATTGTGAGAACGAAATTAACCAGAAGTGCGCCTGTCTGATTACCCGTAAACAGAACATAGTTATCTCCGTCTTTTACGGCAATACCTACTCTGTCACAGTCAGGGTCGGTACCGAAAACAAGGTCTGCGCCAATTTCCTTTGCCTTTTCGATAGCAATGGTAAGAGCATCTTTTTCTTCGGGGTTGGGGCTTCTTACGGTGGAGAAGTTACCGTCGGGAAGTTCCTGTTCTTTAACAACGGTCACATTCATTCCCTCAATCATATGTCTTACGGGGATGTTGCCTGTGCCGTGAAGAGGAGTATAAACAATTTTGAGATCGCTTTCTTCTTCGTAAAGTGACTGCTTTTTAATTGCTTCGTAATAATCGTTGAGAACTTCATCACCAACCATTGTGATGTTTTCGCTGCTGTCTGAGAAAGGAATAACAGAAAAATCTGTGATTTCATTGATAAATCCGATTGCTGCTTTTGCATCGTCTGTGCAAAGTTGGCATCCTTTTTCGTCGTAAACTTTATAGCCGTTATATTCCTTGGGGTTGTGAGAAGCGGTGAGCATTACACCTGCATTACAGCCAAGATGTCTTGTTGAAAAAGAAAGAACGGGTACGGGAACAAGGGTTTTGAAAAGGTAAACTCTGAAACCGCAGGAAGCAAAAATACCTGCAGCAGTTTTTGCAAAGAAATCGGAGTTGTTTCTTGAATCGTAAGCAAGAACAACCTTGATTTCACCTTCGTTTTTGCTCTTGAGATATTTTGCAAGACCGTAGGTTGCTTTTCCGACGGTGTATTTGTTCATTCTGTTTGTACCTGCGCCCATAATACCGCGCAGACCGCCTGTACCGAATGCTAATTCTTTATAAAATCTGTCTTCAATTTCTTTTTCGTCAGTTATGCTTTCAAGTTCCTTTTTTGTTTCCTCATCAAATGTGAGCCACTGCTGATACTTTGCTTTGTAGTCCATTAAATCACAACCTTTTAATTATTTTTGAAGCCCCTATTATTCTTCAGAAGCCTATACATTTTTATTTTATCACAGATTAATTTATTATACAAGAATATTAAACAAAAAATATGTTCACAAATATTTGACTGATACAGTAGTCTTCACGCAAAAAAGACTACCCGATAATCCGGATAGTCTTTTAATTAGTAAGTTATTTTATTTTGAGTGTACCTTCAATAAGTTGTGTAATAATCTTTATCAATGTTGTAAGGAATCTGATGAGAGAAGCAAGTTTTGATTCAGTGGTCGGCTTCTGTTCAATAGTCTGAAGCCAGGGGCCGTCTGCACAGTTATCTTCGGTCATATTCACTGCTTTGTCAGGATCGTTTACATCAACAATCTGGAAACGTGCAATATTCTTGCTGTTTGAATTTGCATTAACATCTTTATACTGTGTGAAATATTCAGCAAGGCGCACAACCTGATCAAAGGTATCGTGGTGCTTGTTTTTGATAAACCATGTTGTGTCGGGGAAAAGGCAGGTTGAAGCATCAACTTTTTTGTCAGGTGAAATATAATCACCGTAACCTTCTGCAATTCTTGATTCTATGTATTCATCAGAAAGAGTGTCAAACACCCCTGCAACAGTGGCACCGAAGGATGAATTCTTTGTGTCAACAGTGCAGTCACCGTTAGCGTCATAACTTTCTACGATGGGAGGATTTACAAGACCATAGCCTGCAATAACTGCGATTTCAACGCCGTATTCATTAACGAATTTCTTGTAAAGGTTAGCATCGCCTGCAAGTTCACGGGGTTTTACAATATGATTTCTGATATAATTGATTTTACTGATAAGACCTGCATTTTCTTCGCGACTTTCGGAGCCTTCTTCACCGAAAATAAGGTTGAGGGCTGTGTCAAAATCGGCATCACAAATGCTTGACCAATAACTCGGCCATGTGCCGAGACCTGTGGCTCTGAGCATTGCGGGCATAAATGCAGTGTAAAGCCTTTCATAAAGAACCTCAAGACCGCCTGTAACGGAATCTACAACACCTATCTGTGTAAGAAGATCAACAGTTCTGTCAACTATTTCGATGAACAGATCATTAATGTCGGCAAGATCAATACCAACATTGTATTCACCGAAATATTCACTTTCGGCAACATAAGCCTGGATATGCTTGTCACTGAATTCAATTTTTCCGCTGAAAGAGTCATTGATAGTTACTGAGCCGTTGGACATAACTTCGTCGTATACAACCTTTTTAACAAGTCTTTCATCACCGTATTCTTCAAGATAAGCAGTAATGATATTACCGCCGAGACATCTGCCCACAAGAGCAACCTGATCGCAGCCCGTTGTCTTAATGATTGTTTTTATGTATTCGTGAAGTCTGTCAATGTGGTCATAGGGAGAAAGACGCCAGTCATAACGGAAGTCGTAATCTCTCATACCGAAATATCCGTCTGCACCGTGATTTTTCAGGGCGTTATCGTCCCAGCGCTTGATTTCTGCTTTTGAAACACCTGTGCCGAATTTGGGATTGCCGTCGCCGTCAAGCTGACTTTCTTCAAAAATGGGAGCAAACTCTTCGTAAAGAGCCTTGCCGTAGTTGTCCCATTCATCCTTGGGCAGACCTTCAGTAACGAAGGGCAGAAGAATATTCATTGTGGTTTCAATGATTTTTTCTTTGGTAATTCCGTCACCTTCATCATCGTCGGTGAGAACATCGAAACCTGTTGAAATAGGATTCTGATCTCCGTCGACAAGGTCAACACTACTGCCTGCAATAAAAATAACAGGGCATTTTTCGTGCTCGTTCTGAACTGCTGAGGCAAAAAACGGCACTGATGTGCAGACCATCAGAGCAGTAAGAATAACCGCAATAATCTTTTTCATAAACATTATCCTTTCGCAAATCACAGCAAAGAAACAGTACCTTTACCGTATTTTTCTTATTTGACAACATCATTCTATCAAATATAAGATACTTTGTCAATAATATGCAACACGGTTTCGTAAAAGTCATACCTAAAAAGGTACAAATTAATTATCAAAAATGATATACGAATTGTAAGAAATGATATTGACTTTAAAGCTCTTCAAGCCTATAATATCGTGGTTGCAAAAAACAAAGCAAAAGAAGGTAAAAAAAATGGAAACTCTTTTATCAATCGCTATTGCCCTTTCGGCAGGACTTCTTATGTCCCGTGTTGTAAAACCCCTCAAACTTCCCGCCGTTACCGGCTACCTTATTGCAGGTATTCTCATCGGTCCCTACTGTCTGGGACAAATAGGCTTTTCCGGTCTCGGCTTCATAAACCACGATGAAGTTGCTTCTTTAAGTGTTATGAATGATATGGCTCTCGGTTTCATTGCTTTTGCAATAGGTGACGAGTTCCGTCTTTCACAACTCAAGCACACAGGTAAGCAGGCAACAATTATCGGTATTCTGCAGGCCGTTATAACCACATTGGTTGTTGACGCTGCACTTATCGGTCTTCATTTTGTTCTTGGTGAAGACAAACTTCCCCTTTCAAGCGCAATTATCCTTGGTGCAATTGCTTCGGCTACGGCTCCCGCGGCAACACTTATGGTTGTACGCCAGTATAAAGCCAAAGGTAAACTCACAAACCTGCTTCTTCCCATCGTTGCCCTTGACGATGCCGTGGGACTTATCATTTTTGCCATATCCTTTGGTGTTGCAAAGGCTCTTTTAAGCGGCGAAGTAAACCTTGTTTCAATTCTTGTTGACCCCCTTGTTGAAATTGCGGCTTCACTTGTAATCGGCGCTGTTATAGGTTACATTCTTGCCCGTGCCGAAAAGTATTTCAAATCCAATTCAAAAAGACAGGCACTTGTTGTTACTGCAATTTTCTTTGCAGTTGCCGTTTCAAAAATCAAAGTTCAGTTAGGTCCCGTTCACCTCGGATTCTCTCCCCTTCTGGTTTGTATGATGCTTGGCACAATCTTCTGCAATGTGTGTGACTTTTCCGCAGAACTTATGGAAAAGACAGACAAGTGGACCGCACCTCTGTTTATCCTTTTCTTCGTGCTCAGCGGTGCAGAACTTGAATTCTCCGTATTCAGCGATATTTCAATTATCGGCATCGGTGTTGCATATATCATTGCCCGTTCACTCGGCAAGTGTTTCGGTGCAAGGTTAGGTGCTGACATTTCAAAATGTGAACCGAACATCAGAAAGTATCTCGGTATCACACTTCTGCCTCAGGCAGGTGTTGCCCTTGGTATGTCAATCACTGCCATGGAACTTGGAGAAACAGGCATAATAATCAGAAACATTGTTCTTTTCGGTGTTCTCGTTTATGAACTCTTCGGTCCCGTTATGACAAAGAACGCTCTTATGAAAGCAGGAGACATCAGCCCCAAGGTGGAAAAACCGAGAATACCGCCGGAAAAAGGCAGAGTGTAATATACCATTTATGATATAAACAAAACACACAGGCATACGGTAATATCCGTCAATGTCTGTGTGTTATTCTTCTTTACGGTAAACCATCACATCTTCCACCCTGCAATCAAGCAAAGTGCATATATCATCAAGAGTCACGGTGCTTATAGGTTTATTGTGTTTCAAACGGTCAATAAGACTTCTGCTGAAACCGTAATGATTAATAAGCTTATAGGTTGAAATATTCTTCTCTTTAATCAGATTATAAAAAGGCTCATAGAATATCATAACATCACCTGAGAATATAATAAAATATACTCTTATTATTGACAATGCTCGATAAAACGAGCATACAAACCTTTTACTTTTGTATATTATGATGAAACCAAGTTACAATCGCCCTGTTTTTGTCTAACTGCCGTTGCATAAAAAATTAAAAAATGTTAAAATTTTTTTAGTAATTTGAATTATTTTTAAAAATGGAGTGATACACTTGGAAAGTGATTCAAAACTTTCTGCAAGGGTTAAGATGGAAAAGGCGTATTTCGATCTTCTTGAAACCAAGCACTACAGCAAGATTACCGTTTCAGATATTATTGCAAAAGCACAGGTAAGCCGTACAACATTTTACCGCCACTATGTTGACATTTTTGATATGCACGAAAAGATTGCAGACAGACTGGGAGAAACGATAATTGGAGAATGCCTGAAGAAAGTTCTTCTTGCCTCAAGTGAAGAAGAATACTTCAGTGAAATTCTCAGGATTTTCAATTCTCAGGAAAAGTATATTGTGCTTATCTGCGGTGAAAACGGAAGCAGATACTTTTTTGAATCTATGTTCAATAAAACAACAAATGATATTTTTCCTTCTCTTGCTCACCTTTCCGAAGACCAACTTTTCCGCCTTAAATTTATGGTTATGTCTGCAGTAGGCGTTTATGTAAAAGATATTCTTGATTCAAGAGAGCACGACCCTCAGTTTATAAACATCTGCAAAAAACTGCTCAACTTTGAAGAAATATTCGGAGGCAATTATGCAAAACAGTGTTGAAGCAAAACTCAGAAAAGTTATGGCTGAACTTGCCGACAAAAATGTTGAAAAAATATCTGTTACTTCCCTTTGCGAAAAAGCCGGTGTATCCCGTGCAAGTTTCTATATATATTATAAGGACCTGGATGATCTCATCAATAAAACCCGTGAATATGTAATCAATAAACTTCATGAGCAGCTTAATGTTATTCTTGATGTCAAAGACGGCAAAAACCGTGACAGATACAAAATAGTTTTCAGCGAAGATGACATCGCTTTGCTCAGAGCCTTTACGGGAAAACACGTTTACTGGGATTTTGCTGTGGATGCCAATAAAATTATAGTACCCCGATGTGAAAAAAAGATGATTGAGCGCTGGGGTGAAGATTTTTATAACGAACACCGTGCAGTATTTGAGTTCGTGCTAAACGGTGGCATTGCAACTCTTTATTTCGACCTTTTAAATTTTGACCAAGAAACTTATGTCAAAAATATGAAGAGAATAAGTGATATTGCAGACGAACTTTTCTCTATGTAATCAGTTATATATCAATATATCACAAAATAAATACTCCGAAACCATACTTTCTGTTATGTTATTGACAAAAAGTATGGTTTTGTTACTTGTTTTATTTAATATTTTTTAATACAATAAATGTGACGAGTTTGTGAACAGTGACACAGACGAGCAACTTATTAAAGGAGGATTAGATTATGAAAAAAACACTGGCAATCATTCTTTCCATCGTGATGCTTATCGGCGTTCTGCCCTTCGGCGCACTTGCCGCTGATTACGACAGAGCAAAGATTGCAGCAGACGATGAAGCAACTATTGATGCTCTTTCAGACGAACAGATCGCTTCTGTTATTCTTGACTGGGCTGACAGACAGATTGCTTCCTATTCAGCAGAAGTTGAACAGGCAATCATCGACGGCGTTATGGCTGACGGCGGTTTTGACGGCTTTGAAAGTTTTGTTTCAGCAGAACTTGACAATGCTATCAATGTTCAGAGCATTGACGACGTTATCGGATACAAGGATTATCTTGCTCAACTCGGCGGCGACTTTGCTGCTCTTG
>JAZOAX010000182.1:0-4395 GCA_045595685.1 Acutalibacteraceae bacterium | reverse complement strand
TACATTTGCGCAAAGGCCTTCAAAATCGCCAGGCCGACTGCGCCGCTTTTTTCCGGATGGAACTGGCATCCCATCATTGTTCAAGAGTTTCAAGACGCTTGATGTAGTTCTGAAGATTTTCTCTTCTTGCACCGGGTCTTGCTGCTGAAATTGCATCGGCTGCCTGAACAAGACAAGCAATAATACTCTTAGGCTCAACATCACCGTGGTGTGCGTGAATTGCATTAACAACAATATCATTTTCTTTATATTTCTTTGCATATTCAACACCGAGTTCGATGTGTGAACCTTCTTGCTGATGGTCAACTGCCTTACCGATATCGTGAAGGAGACCTGCTCTTCTTGCAAGTTTAACATCGGCACCTATTTCGGCAGCCATAAGACCTGCAATGTAGGAAACTTCAAGGGAGTGGTTAAGAACATTCTGACCGTAACTTGTGCGGTATTTGAGACGGCCGATAAGTTTCACAAGTTCGTTGTGAACACCGTTTACGCCGGCATCAATAACTGCTCTTTCACCTGCCTGTTTGATTGTCTGATCAACCTCACGCTTTGCCTTTTCGTGAATTTTTTCGATAAGAGCGGGATGGATTCTGCCGTCTGAGATAAGTCTTTCAAGAGTGATTCTTGCAACTTCTCTGCGTACGGGGTCAAAACTTGAAAGGGTGATTGCTTCGGGTGTATCGTCGATAATGAGGTCAACACCTGTGATTGTTTCGAGGGTTCTGATATTTCTGCCCTCACGACCGATGATGCGGCCTTTCATTTCGTCATTGGGAAGTGCAACAACAGACACGGTTGCTTCCGATGCGTGATCGGCAGCACAGCGCTGAATTGCAGTTGTAATGATTTCTCTTGCAAGATTTTCGGACTCTTCGCGAACCATCTGTTCATATTCCATAATCTTGACTGCTTTATCTCTTTTAAGAGTTTCTTCAAGGGAATTGATAAGGTCGATTTTCGCCTGTTCTTTTGTATAGCCCGATATCTTTTCAAGCATTTCTAACTGACTTCTTTTGATGCTTTCTGCTTCGGAAAGTTGATCTTCCGCTTTTTTGATTTTTTCGTCAAGAATTTCTTCTTTTTTCTCAAGCGCTTCAGTCTTTTTGTCAAGGCTTTCCTCTTTTTGAATCATTCTTCTTTCCTGGCGTTGAACTTCGTTTCTTCTTTCACGGATTTCACGCTCTGATTCATTTCTGAATTTATGAATTTCATCTTTTGCTTCGAGAATAGCCTCTCTCTTTTTGGTTTCCGCTTCGTTGACGGCCTGATTTACAATTCTTGCGGCTTCATCATTGGCAGAGCCTATGAGACCTTCAGCAGTTTTCTTTCTGTGAAGTCCGCCAAGAACAAAACCGAGGACGCCGAAAACAACAGCGCAAACAACAGCAATGATAATTGCAACAACTAAACTAATTTCCAAAGTAGCAGCACCTCCTTCTTTTTAATTTCTCTGGGTGGTAACATATATAACGCGGTTTTCCGCCGGAACTATATCACCGATGTGGTCATCAAAAGAATTACAGTAATGTTACTCGAATGATAGTATAAACCCATACTAATCTACACTATCTTGATTATTTTAAACCAAAACACACAATATGTCAAGTCAAAACGGCTATCATTATGGCTTTTTTATACCAATTTTAATATTTTTTCATTTGCCGTGCCTAATTTATTGTAAAGATTAGCAAAAAATGCATCTTATCCGCTTTATAGGCGGAAAAGATGCATTTTTATTCTTTTATTCTTCTGTTACATCTTCGGAATCTTCTTCGGGTACTTCTGCATCACGGTGTTTTTTTGTGAGCAGATAACCTGCAAGGGAGCCGAGGGCAACAATGCCTGTGGGTGCAACCACAACTTCAGGCTTTTCAATAACGGTCTGTACTGCTTTATCGATTATAGTATCTTCCGAACTGTCTTCGCCGTCAGATGAGAAAACAGATGCAGTTGTAACAATGTTTCCGTCAGCATCAGTGGCATATACACCACCGATAAGGTCCTCAAGATAGTCAAAATCAAATCTGTCGGTTGACTTTTCAGTGGTCTGTGCTGTCTCTCCCGTGACACCGTAAGTAGTGTCAAAATCGTAGGTTGTGAGAATATTTCCGCCGCCTTCTGTTGTGAGTTCAGCCTGAACTCTGTCATCAACACCGGAAATGATACCGTCAATTATCTGTCCTGCTTCGGAATTCTGGTCGGGAACAATGGTATTTATGAAATGTTCAACACCTGCAACCATATCGTTATCTGACTGAACGGTATTTTCATCGTTGAGTGCAGGGTCTTTCACAATAACAAACTCATAGTGTGCTTCTTCAACCCTTGTGGAGTCGTTATAGAACACTGAAAGGGTGATTGTTTCCTTTTTGAGTGAAGTGAAAAGTTCCACGCCTGTTGTTGAGGCAGGTTCTATGGCAACTCCGTTGAGTTTCATTGTAACACAGTCACCGTTGCCTCCGTCAAGCTGGTCGGCAAGCGGGAAAGGTGTGAACCAGATTTTACCGCAGGTTTCCGCAACGGTAATTTCATATTTCATAATATCACTGTAAAACTCTTCTTCAAGTTCGAAGCAGCCGTTTGCCGTGGCAAGATTGAAAAGTTCCTCTGCTGACATTTCATAGGTGAAGTCAACACCTTTTTCTGAAAGCATAGTCTGAAGAATGAGTTTCTGCACTGCAAGTTCATCATCGCTCTGAGTTGCAATAATGAGTTTGATAGGGTCAATTGTCACATCGTAGAAAGTGCTGAGGATTGATGCAAAATATGCATAGTCAACATATTCTTTCTGTGCCGTGGTGGTCTGTGTGTATTCATACACGGGTACCTGATAGTCATTTGAAGCAGCAGTGATAAGTTTTACCCAATGGAAAACTTCGTCAGGTGAAGGATTCTGACTTACGGGAAGTTCATCAAACCGTGTTACATAATTCTTCATTGTGTTGAATGCAAAACCTGTGAGGGTATTGATTCCCGAAGGAAGCGGTGTGTCTGTAAGGGCGGAAAGAATGATAACCGTTGCACCTTCCAGAGTGGTACCCTGAGGAATTTCAACTTCTTTTCCGTAAAGAACATAAACTGCATCGTATTTGAGTGCAGCATAAACAACTGCAATGGAAGCCTTTGCTTCTGCGTCTTCGTTACCGGGAAGTCTGATGCCGTAGTTCTGAAGATATTCACGCATTTCATCAAAAGTGCCTGTCATACCCGAAGCAGTTACAAGATAGAACATTGCACTGTTTACTTCCTGATATGCTGCAGCAACAGTGTTTTCATCAATATCTTTGAAAACGGAATACTGCTCAACTTCTTTGATGAATTCATCGTATGTATGGCTGCCGGGATAGTCCTCCGGCACAGGCTTGATTGCCTTTGCGGTAACTGCCATTGCATCGTCTCTTATAATAACATTATCGAGCCACGCATAGTTATATACCGGTGAAGATGAGCGGGTATTTCCCGGAAGCACTGCAACGGTACCGCCGTAAGATGTGATGGCTGCGGCTGTTATGGGACAAAGTGCAAGGGCAAAAATTATCATTAAAGTGAGAAACAAAGAAACAAGTTTTTTCATCTTCAAGGATGGCCTCCTTTTAACTTCTTCTGAATTTATATATATGTGTGCATTATTTCACTATTATACATAGTATATGATACAACTTTAAAAAGAAGATGTCAACCGAAACACAAATTATTTCATAAATTTGGGCAAAAAAAATTCCCGTTTCCTGAGATATTGACAACATTTCCGAATTCTTATAGAATGTTATTGAAGGAGTGATAAAATTGGAAAAGAAATTTCTCAGAGTTTCGATGAAAATGCTTTTTACCTCAATGGCTATTGTTCTGGCGTTAGTGTTTACTATGCTGACAGGAATGTTCTGTGTAAGCGGCTTTGATTTTGACCTTTTTTATGACAAAGGTGTTATTACATTTATAACGATTTCCGCATTGGTTATGTGTGGATTCATTGCTGTTTATACTTATCAGTACTACAACAATGTTCTGGAATACGGCAACTACGGATTTGCTGTTGGCGGAATTACCTATTACTACAGACAGGCAACAAAACTCGTCGCAGTTCACCGCCGCAGACACGGTACATACTACCATCTTTATGTTGATGATGAGGTTGTGTTCAGATTTTCAAGAATGTATGAAAACAAAGACGATTTCATTGAACTTCTGCAGAAAAACGGAGTTCTTATAGTGGCATAAATCCTTAACACAATGAAAAAGGACTGTTCATCCGAACAGTCCTTAATATTTTTATTCTTCGCCTTTAATAAGTCCGATGCCGAGAACATCAAGTTGTTCTGTGTCAACGATTGCGGGACAGTCTGTCATAGGCTCGCTTGCATTCTGTACTTTCGGGAATGCGATAACATCACG
>JAZOAX010000181.1:0-3733 GCA_045595685.1 Acutalibacteraceae bacterium | reverse complement strand
GAAACGGCAATTGCCGTGGGGCCGTCTGCGGCACCGATGATACCGATTGATGCAGCATCATTGAGGTCGAAACCAACAAGAGAAGCAAGGCAAAGTGTGAAGAAAATACCGAACTGGGCCGCCGCACCGAAAAGCATCAGTTTCGGATTGGTCAGAAGCGGCGTGAAGTCAATCATAGCACCGATACCGATGAAAAGAACAAGGGGCATAAGTTCACCGAAGTCGTTGGAAATACCGAACTTGAAGAGAACATCAATAACGTGCTGTGCGCCTGAGTTGGGAAGGTTTATGAGAATTGCACCGAAGCCCATGGGAAGAAGAAGTGAAGGTTCCATTTCCTTTTTGATTGCAAGGTAAATAAGAAGTGCACCGATAATCCACATTGCAACCTGCTTCCACTCAAGGGTTGCAAAATTCGCAAATAAGTCTGCCATTTATCGCACCTCCCGGGTTATATAACGATGAGAACATCGTCGGTGTTTACTGTTGTGCCTCTTGAAACAAGAATCTGCTTAACAGTACCGTCGCAGGGTGCGGAAATATCGTTTTCCATTTTCATAGCTTCAAGTACCATAAGAACATCACCTGCTTTAACAGCCTGACCAACATTAACATTAACGCTTACAATTGAGCCGGGCATGGGTGAAGGAATTGTTGTGCCTTCTGCTGAAACTGCCTGAACTGCGGGAGCAGGTGCTGCTGCGGGAGCTGCTGCAGGTGCAACGGCAACGGGTGCTGCTGCGGCTGCTGTAACATTTGTAATTACTGCTTCCTGTTCAGTAACTTCTACTTCGTAATTTTTTCCGTTTAAATTAACTACATATTTCATAATTATTTGTCCTCCGTCAGTCTGATTGACTCAAATTTAAGTCTGTTAAGGGGAATTCCGGTTTTGTGTGAAACAATTGCCATAACTACGGCTGCTTCTCTTTCTTCAACACCGATAAGTTCGGGGCCTGTGTAAACTACCGCAGGAGCCGCTGCCTGAACTGCGGGTGCTGCAGGTTTTTCTTCAGCAACTTCATTTTTGCTGCCGATTGCCTTTGCGATGTAAACATAAAGAATGAACGCAACGGCGAAAATTGAAACAGCGATTGCGGGCAAAGGAAGGTTTGCCATATCAATTGCAAGTAAATTCATCTCACTTTACCTCCTTGAATGTATAAGTGAAGGTGTTCTTTTCTTTTTCTTCGCGTTTTTCAAAGAAGGCTTCAGCCTGCTGAGGAAATGCGATGTATGAAAGCACATCTTCGTCACTTCTTGCCTTGTCACCGATTTCTGCCTTAGCCTTTTCGAAATAGGGCTCAAGAGTATCGGCAAAACGGCAGGTTACGGGAGTTTCGTCACCGAGAATTTTCTTTGCAAGTTCTGCATTCACTTCTCCGGGAGCCTTACCGTAGAAACCGAGGAAGTAGTTTCTGATTTCTTTTGACACATTCTTATATCTTTCACCGGCAAGAACATTCTGTGTTGCCTGAACACCTACCATCTGGCTCATGGGAGTTACAAGAGGAGGATATCCGAGGTCTTCACGCACTCTGGGTACTTCAAGAAGTACTTCTTCAAACTTGTCGAGTTTGCCTGCTGCAGTAAGCTGAGCCACGAGGTTTGAAAGCATACCGCCGGGCACCTGATATGAAAGTGCATCAGTATCTGTTGCAAGAACAACGGGATTAAGAAGACCGCTTTCAAGAGCCTTTGCTCTTACGGGCTTGAAGAAATCGTTGATTTTTTTGAGTGTGTCCATATCAACGTCAACGTCGTATCCCTGCTGTCTGAGAGCATATACAAGAGTTTCTGTGGGAGGCTGTGATGTGCCGCCTGAGAAACAGGAAATTGCTGTGTCGATTACATCTGCACCGGCTTCAACTGCCTTCTGAAGCGTGAGTGCACCGAGACCTGTTGTTGAGTGGGTATGAACAACAACGGGAAGGTTAACTTCTGCCTTGATTGCTTTAACAAGGTCGTATGCTTCCTGAGGACCCATAATACCTGCCATATCTTTGATACAGATTGACATAACACCCATCTTTTCCATATCTTTTGCAAGTTTCACATAATTTTCAAGGGAGTGGATGGGAGAGAGTGTGTAGCAGATTGTGCCTGAGGGATGTGCTCCGTTTTTAAGGGTTTCATCAACGGCAACTTCAATGTTGCGAAGGTCGTTGAGGGCATCGAAAATTCTGATGATATCAATACCGTTTTCAATGGACTTTTTAACAAAAGCACGAACAACATCATCGGGATAATGTTTGTAACCCAGAAGATTCTGACCTCTGAGAAGCATCTGCAGTTTTGTGTTGGGACAAGCCTTGCGGATTTTGCGGAGTCTTTCCCAGGGATCTTCACCAAGGTAGCGAAGACAGGAGTCAAAGGTTGCGCCGCCCCAGCATTCAAGGGAGTAGTATCCTGCTTTGTCGAGTTCTTTGAGAATCGGCTCAAATTCATCGAAGGACATTCTTGTTGCAATCAGGGACTGGTTAGCGTCACGAAGGATTGTTTCAGTGAATTGTACTTTCAAATTATCACCCCATAAATATATTGATTTGCGGTTTTATGTCAGCCGCTTACTTTACATAAAAGAAAAATATACCAACTTTTCTCTATTGTATATCATACAAAAAAACTCAAGGAATTTCAACATTTTTTCAAATATTTATTACTTTGTTTATTTTTTGCTTTTTACGGTGAATTTTTTTATTGAAAATGTGTATGAGATTGATTTTCTGCAAGGGAAAATATTCACTTTACAGAAAAAGGTGGCAGTCCGATGCTTCTGAAAAGACAAAATGTAAATATGATGTTAACAATGAGGATTTCAGTTGATTAAAGTCGACAAAACTGTTATTATTGTAGTGTAAAAAAGTTTCGGAGAGGGTTAAAGGCATTTTGCGCCGGAACTTTAATTAAAATCGAGATTTTCATTTTCATAGTTACCTCATTCAAATTACTGCAAAAATACCGATGCACAAGGCATCGGTATTTTTGTTTTCAGATGTATATTATTCCTTGTTCCGATCAAACTATACAATATATAACAGCAATGAAAGTTGAGGTAACAAAATGGAAAACGTTCCCATTCTTGAAAAAGAACATTCGGTGAAACTGCTCAGAGAATGCGATGCAGGTGTTAAAACGGCAATGAACTCCATAAAGGAAGTTCTTGGCAACATTGACTCTGCGGCATTGAGAAAAGGTCTTACAGATTCACTCAACAAACACGAATATATCAAAAATCAGATTGACACCATCCTTTGCAGCCTTAGTGAAGAAGGCAAAGAGCCCAATCCCATGGCAAGAATTATGTCCTGGGCAAAAATCAATATGAAACTTCTGCCCGACCCCGATGATAAAACCGTTGCAAAACTTATGTTTGACGGCTGCAATATGGGCATAAGTCAGGTCAGCGGCTATCTTAACGACTACAGTCAGGCAGACGCCCGTTCAAAAGAAATGGCAGAAAAACTTGTTGAAGTTGAAGACGAACTCGCCCAATTTTTAAGACAATATCTGTGATTGATGGCACACCTTCTGTGCGACGAAACGGACAGAGGGTGTGTTTTTATGTGTATTCATAATATGATACTTGTGTTTGCACTCCCCCGATAAACACATTCGCCGAAATCCCCACCCCGAAAAATTCCGGCTGAACTTTACTTATTGATGTTTTTAATGTATAATATATTTTGAATTTATCTTACAAGGGAGAAATACCATGGCAGATACTATAGCC
>JAZOAX010000180.1:0-9982 GCA_045595685.1 Acutalibacteraceae bacterium | reverse complement strand
CTTCAGAGAACTTGTTAAAGACCTTGCTTCTGTTTTCCGCACAAGAATTGAACTTCGCCAGATTGGTGTGCGTGATGAAAGCAAGAAGGTTGGCGGTCTCGGTATTTGCGGAAGACCTTTCTGCTGCAACACTTTCCTTGGCGATTTCCAGCCCGTTTCAATCAAAATGGCAAAGGAACAGAGCCTTTCCCTCTCACCCGTTAAAATCAGCGGCACCTGCGGAAGACTTATGTGCTGCCTTAAATATGAGCAGGAAGCCTATGAGCACCTTCTCAGAGTTACACCCAAAAACGGTGCCATAGTTGACACCGAAGAAGGCAGAGGCACAGTTGTGGACTTCAACCTTCTTACAGGTATGCTTAAAGTTTCCCTTGACAAGAAGCCCGATGCCGCACCCATTATTGTTAGCAGAAAAAGAGTTGCCGTTATCAAGGATTCGCAGATAAGAGTTGACAAAAAGGAACTTGAGGCATTTAAAGGAATTGAATAAAGTATATGGGATACTGTCAAGACAGTATCCCGTTTTTTTATGCGGCTTCAAGCATATTCTCAATAAAAATTCCGTAACCTCTTGTGGGGTCGTTCACAAGCACATGAGTCACTGCCCCCACAAGTCTGCCGTTCTGCACAATGGGACTTCCGCTCATTCCCTGCACAATGCCCCCTGTTTTTTCAATAAGGTCACTGTCGGTTACTTTAATAACCATATTTTTACATTCAGTGTCATCTTTTGATATTTTTATAATTTCAATGTCGTAATATTCTCTGCCGCCGTCGTCAACGGTGGAAATTATCTGCGCCTTGCCTTTTTTAATTTCATCTTTAGTTGCAACGGGCATTTCTTTTGCTTTTTTGTCACAGTTTTCAAGCACTCCGAAAATGCCCTGCTTTGTGTTTTTGTATAGCACACCCACACTGTCACTGCGGAAAACTCCGCACAGTTCCCCTGCTTTTCCGTTAACGCCCTTTGTGCAATCTGTAATTCCTGCAGAAACAATATCTCCGTTGGAAAGGGGCAGCACATCTCCCGTATCAATGTCGCACACTGCGTGGCCGAGAGCCGCAAAAGCACCCGTATCGTTATCGTAAAAGGTCATAGTTCCGATACCTGCCGCACTGTCACGCACCCACAGACCGCCTTTATACTTCTGCTCACTGACAGAAAGTGCAGGGGTAAAACTTGTTGTTTTTCTTTCACCCTGACGCATATATTCAACTTCAAGCACCTTTCCACCGCTTGAAGATATGAGTTCATTCACCTTGGCACTGCTGTTAACGGTGATTGAGTTTATGCTGCAGATAACATCACCTTTCTGAAGCCCTGCACTGTACCCCGGGCTTACGGTACCCGATGCCGTTTCTATGCTGTCTATTCCCACAATCATCACCCCTTGCGTGAAAAGTCTCAGGCCGATAATTTCACCTGAGGGTGTGAGATACTTTCTTTCACTTATTGTAAGAGAAGAGTTTTTTATGGGAATTGCGTTGAAAAGGCTGATTTTTACTTTATATTTTCCCTCTTTTGAACTGCGGGCTATGCCGGCAATTTCTTTTTCATCATAGGTAACTGTATAAAAATCGTTTACTTTGATTTCTTCGTCATAAACCGAATATATCTCATCGGGCAAGGTATAAAAAGAAAAAATCAGAACTGACAGAAAAAATAAAGTTATACTGAATAAAATATATTTAATTGTTTTTACCGCTTTTATCATTTTTTCACCTCCGAAATTCCAAGCAAAAATATTTTTACTCTGACTCACAACATTATTAACGGAAAAAAGAGGCGGAAAACAAAAAAGGCCGTAAAAAAAGAAACTGTAAAAATTTACAGTTCCTTTTGAAAAAAATGTTATTTAATTTTTAAGATAATCTTCAACAAGTTTTACTATTCTCTGAGTTGAGTGTCCGTCACAGGCACCCATTTCTTTTTCTCTGAATGCTGCAATAACATCTTTTGAACTCACTTCATCTGCTCTTCTTAATGCGGGAAGAAGTTCACTGAAATCGCTGATAATTTCACCGGGCAGGTCATTATCGTAATCAAGATAGAAATCTCTTTCATAGTTGCCGTAATCTGGACAATAGAAAAGCATAGCCTTATCCATAAGTGATGCATCGAAGATTATTGAGGAATAGTCCGTTATAACAACATCTGCAACTGCCAGAAGTTCGGGAGTCGGGTCGCTTGTGTAGTCCTTTACTCTTGAATAGAATGAGCCTTTGAAAAACTCGTCTTTCATAACGGGATGACGGGAAACAACAAACACCTCGTCATCGGCAAGGTCTTCGTTGAGTTTTGCCCAGTCAATTTTCGTGTCGAGAGCCATAGGTGCACCCTCACATTCTCTGAAAGTTGGGAAATAGACATAAACCTTTTTGTTTTTGAGAAGAGGATGGCGGCTGCATATTGTATCCTTCTTTTCTTTAACCTTTTCACTGTCCAATATGGCATCGGTACGGGGTGAGCCGATTGCCTTCACAACATCCATATCAATTCCGAAAGCGTGGGCGTAAAACTGTCTTACATATTCACTTGTTACACAGACATCACTGTACTGTGAATGGGTTTTGTATTCTTCAAGCCTTGTAAGCCTTGAGGGTGCGTCGAGTCCGAAACGCTTGAAGGCACCGCCTGCGTGCCAGAGCTGAACAACTTTCTGACCGTCGCGAAGCCTTACTTCACGAAGATATTTCATATAATCGTCTGTTACAATAACCTTGCTTGTGAGCATATATTTACGCACCTGTGCAATCTGCTTAAAGGAGTGGGGCAGCATTTTTGCAAAAACCACCTTTTCTGAGTTGCAGTTCTGATAAACAAAGTCAATGTTTTCAAGAAGACTGTCGTTTGCTCTGATTGTGTAGAAAAACACTCTGTTCTGCAGGGGTTTTCTGCGGTAATATTCCGTGATGAATTTATTGAGATAATTCATACCGACTCTTTTGACTTTTTTGAGAAGTCCTATCAATCTGTTTTTGAATTTTTTCATTTTTACCTTCCTGAAAAGCAATGTTTTATACTTTTTATAAATCGTCTTACAGCCTGACGGCATTATGTGGTTTTCCGTCATAAGAAATGCAATTGCTTCTTCTTCGGTATAAGGAAGATAAGCACCTCTGTGGGAAAGTTTTTTGAATTTTGAATGGCTGTAAAGTTTGTACATATCAAGAATGGTGTTATCCGTAAAATCAAAACGGATTCCCCTGAGATGCTGAGTTCTGAAAAGTTTGTTGCAGAAAAACAGGTCAAGGGCAAAGGTGTTGTCGTCTTCACTGACTCTTGTACGGTTAATATCGGAATAAAAACTCAGGTCGGAGAAAGAATATTCCGTTGTTTTTTTGCCGTCAAAACGGGTAAGAGGTGATGTGGTGAAGCCGTATTTGTCCCTGCCTTCAAGAACATTATAATGGCGCATAAGAATTTTCGGATTGAGACGGGCAAAACCGTCCTGGAACATTATATATTCCGTTCTTGATTTCTGCAAAGCAATATCCTTGAACTCACCCAGAGACTCACATTCAATGAAAAAGACATTCTCTTTATCTTTCCACTCTTCAGGGAAAATATCCCTGAGTCTGCTGTCCACAAAAAGTTCGAAAGACGGCATTGTCTGGCTGAAAATTGACTGCACCTGAATGTGAAGTCTGTCGGCATAGTGAGCATTCTTTTCGTTTTTGCCGATGCATACGGTAGCCTTGGG
Source organism: Acutalibacteraceae bacterium (assembly GCA_045595685.1). Taxonomy (GTDB): domain Bacteria; phylum Bacillota; class Clostridia; order Oscillospirales; family Acutalibacteraceae; genus UBA6857. The sequence continues at coordinate 6,278 of JAZOAX010000180.1, read as the reverse complement.
ATTTTCTGCCATTTCTTTTTTAGATGTGAGCAGTCTGTCACCGTAGAAAATATCTTTATTCTTCTTTTTAAGTGCCGAAACACCGGATTTTGAAATACGGGAAATTATATCCGTAATTATTTTTGCATACTTTTCTATCTGTTCGTCTTCAAGGCTCCAGAAATGGCGGTAGTAACTGTAAAGAAGAACGGTTACCTCCTTATGATAAACCTGGTCAATATAACAGACCATAAGTTTTTTCAGTTCCTTGCGGTCAAAATCCGACTGACTTTCACTGATTGCCTTTTCAAATGCTTTTTCTGCATGGGAAATAATGTATTCATAGGCATCGGTGTAATGTTCAATAAGAAACTCGGAAACGCCTTCGTCATGTACGGGAATTACATAACTTGCCGTGCCCTTTGAGGAACACGCAATAACATCGCTTTCAAAGGCAAAAGGAATTGTGAAGGCTGCTTCACGGGCTTTTCCGAAGGCTTTGAACTTATGACCGTTTGCCACAACCTGACTTTTTAAAAAGAGTTTATTTGTAACAGAGGGGTTCCAGATAAGGTCAGTGTCGAATCTGCTTGTTCTTTTTCTTCTTGAAAGAAGACCTGAAGAAGTGAACTCGTGTTTGCCGTACACATCCGATGAGCCCATAGGCGCAACGCAGAGCTGTGCCTTTTCTTTTTCGGCACAGATATACATTTCTTCAAAAATATTATGAGTGAAAATAACATTTTCATCGGCAAAAGCCACATACTTACCATTTGCTTTTTCGATCCCTTCATTTCTTGCTTCGGAAATGCTTGAGGAATCGCGGTAAATATATGAAAATCTTTTATCAGAAGAAAATTCTTTCATTATTTCTGCCGTTTCGTCTGTTGAAGCGGCATCTATCATAATTACTTCAATTTCTTTCAGAGTCTGGCTTTTAACCGTCTGCAGTGTGTTCATAAGATGGTGTCCGCCGTTATGAACTGCAACGATTACGGAAATTCTGATATCCAAAAGTTTCTCCCCTTTTTTTGCGGATTTACCTTGATTTACTGTAAACCTTTAATTGATTTGTGTTGCTGAAAGCATTGATACGGCATAAAGGAACTGAACATCTTCTTCGATTTTGTCTGACACGGCAGAGGATTCAAGTGTATAATCGGGAGTGATGCCCACTTCGTCGAAACTTACCGATGAATAAGGCAGAACCTTACCTGTTGTGAGAAGAACCGCACTGCCTGAGGAAAGTTCAAAAATTTCCTGCACAAGTGCTGAGCCGCCCGTTGTGCTTACAGCAAAAATTTCACCTTTGCCGAAGTCTTTCAGATTACATGCAAAAAGTTCTGCCGCCTGCTTTGTTTTTCTTGAAACGAGCACACCTATTCTTGCATTAACTTCACCGCTTGTTGTGGTGTAGGTTTTAACGGTGTTTCCGTTTTCGTCAACAACAGACGCTGCAGGTCTGTCCGACACTGACATGGGAACAAAGATGTCAAGGGTTTCCATTGCAGTGTCATAGTTATCACTTGAATTTTTGCGAAGGTCAATGATTATGGTTGAAAGTCCCGAGGAAGTGAATTTATCAACGGCACTTTTAACCTGAGCCGTTGTGCCGGGATAAAAGTCGGTAATTTCGATGTAACCCACATTTTCATAAACAGATGTTGTAACAGATGAGGCTTCATAGCCTTTTACAACGCTGACACCCGTTTCCGTATCTCCTCTTCTGTAGATAATATTAACTGCGGTGAGTTTGTCACCGGTGAGTTTTTCTTCCATTTCTTCATAATTTTCAGCATCAATCATAATGCCGTCAAATGCAATGATTTCATCGCCTTTTTTTAGCCCTGCACTTTCTGCGGGGGAAGAATCGTAAACCTCGGTAATTTCAATGTATCCCGAAGCATTTTTAACATATTCAATGCCGATACCGAGCATATCACCGCTGTTTTCCGAAAGATAATCGGCATATTTCTGGGCGGTCATATACTTTGAACTGCCGTCACCGAGGCCTTCAACATAGCCCTGAGCGATTGCCTGCTCAAGATTTTCCTCTTCGCTTTTGCCGTAATAATTCCTGTTGATTATATCGTCAAGTTCGTCAAGGATTTCATATCGGTCAAGTTTTTCGGGCAGACCTTCAAGAATTCTGTTATATTCCCCTGCCATTACGCCTATGGAAATTGCCGATGAGGCTGCAACGGCAAGTATAACAAGACCTAAGACTATACCGAGTGAAATTTTTTTGTTCATATTATCCCCCTGAAACTGCCTTTTCACAGGCTGAGAATTACTTTTATAAACACAAGAGAGGGATAGAACTCTATCCCTCTATTAAGGTGACAGCAATCGAACCCAATAAGTCTTAAATGCCCGATTTACAGCACCTTTGAAGATTTTTATTCTGACAAGGCGAAAAACGCAGAAAGGCTGGCGCCTTTCGAGGCTTTTGAACGCAGTCGGAGTGAAAATATGCCCCATTAAACCTTATTTGGTTCAACTGCTGTCACCTTAAGCAGTTAAAACTGATAAAGTTGAAATGAAACCTATAATATGATATAATAGTTTTCAGTGCCGAAAGGGAGGTGAAACCGATGGCAGACAAAGAAAAAGAACAGAAGGCTACGGAAAATACCGTAACATTCGTTCTCGGGGATTCCTATTATGAAGACGAAACCGTTTATCCCCCATATAAAGAAACTGAGGCAATAAAGGTTATTTTTCCCACTGAAGAAACACAGGAAGAACACACCGAAGACCTTCCCGAAGAAACAAAACTCCCTTCAGTAAAGGCGAAAAAGAACTTCGATATTAAAGATATATCCGTAAAAGCCGCAGATGCCGTTTATGCCGTCGGTGAAGAAACCGTTTCGGTTTTCAAATGGATTATAAGAAAAACGGGGCCCTTTTTCCTTGTGCCCTTTGCAGTATTTTTCGCCCTTGTTTCATCACTTTTCAAAAAACTGAAAGAGGCTCTTTCAAAAAAGCCCGCAAAACTGAAAGAACAACTCAGTCAGTCCCTCGGTGAAAATCCGAAGGCGGTTTCTTACTTCAAGGCCTTTGTTTCATATATGTTCAAGGGAAAGAAACTTCTGAAAGGTGCTTTGAACCTTGCATTCCCCATTCTTGCCGTTTTACTTGTTATGAATGTTTACGGCGACTTCAAAAACACTGTTTTTGCCCTTGAAGTTATTTATAACGGAAAGTCCATCGGTTATGTTGAAGACGAGTCTGTTTTCACCGAAGGCAAAAATCAGGCTCTCACCCTTCTCACATCAGGCACGGTGCAGGACAGTTCCGAACCTCCGGTTTCCGAGCCCGTTTACAAGGTAAGGCGCGTTGCCGTAAATGAACTGAGCAACTCAGTTATGGTAAGCGAACAGATAATTGCAAGTTCTGACAGAGCCTACACAAGAGCCTGCGGAATTTATATTGACGGCGTATTTCTCTGTGCCGTTAAAAACGAATCCGATGCCCTCACGGTTTTTGAAAGTATTCTTGAGCCTTATGTGAAAAAGGCGGAATCTTCCGAAAGCGTTGCTTTTGTGGAAGAAATTGAATATGTTCAGGGGCTTTATCCCGAAGACAGCAACCTTATCTGGAGTTCTTCGGAACTGAAAAGCACCCTCAGTGAGCCGAAAAGCGAAGCGCAGTACCACAAAGCAAAAAAAGGCGAAACAGTTAAGGCTATTGCAAAAAGATACGGTCTTACGGTGGCTCAACTCAAGGCACTGAACCCCAACAAAAACTTCGGAAAAGCAAAAAATCTCGGCAAACTCCTCATTTCCCGTCAGGAAAATTATGTGCGTGTTAAAGTTATGAAAACCCGCACACGCACCGAAACAATCCCCTTTGAAACGGTTAAGCAGAACAGTTCCTCCCTTGCCAAAGGTACAAGCAAAACCTACCGCCAGGGTGAAAACGGCAAAAAGACCATAACGGAACTTATGACTTATATTGACGGCAAGGTATCCTACACAACGGTGGTTTCGGAAAAGGTGACGAAATCCCCCGTAAGCAAAGTTATTCTTGTGGGTACCAAAACCTATACCGCATCTTCAAGCGGCTTCACCTGGCCCACAAGGGGCGCTTATTCAATCTCATCACGCTACGGCTACAGAAGTGCAAGTATTTCCGGCTGGTCTTTCCACGGCGGACTTGACATTGTAAGAAGCGGCGGAGGCACTTCGGGCACTCCCGTTGTTGCGGCGGCTTCAGGTGTTGTTGAATATGCCTACAGCGGATACACAGGCTACGGACACACCGTTGTTATCAACCACGGCAACGGCATTAAAACAAGATACGCCCACATGTACCCCGGCTCCATCTGTGTAAGGGCAGGTCAGAATGTTTCCATCGGTCAGCAGATTGGCCGTATCGGTTCAACGGGTAACTCAACAGGTCCCCACCTGCATTTTGAAGTTATTGTAAACGGCAGAAAGGTTGACCCCTTAAGGTATATCAGATAAAAGGAAAACGCAAGGCTGAATGCGCTGTACGCTTAAGGACAAGTTTAAACTCTTTATTACCACCACTTACAAGTATCAAGCAATCTTGCAAAGGCAATGATATTATGTTACTATAAATCAGGAGTTAACTTTTGGAGGTGCATTATGACAAAGGAAGAATTTCTTTCGGCATTAGCAAAAAGTAACATAGATGTGGAAGTTCACTTTGATGATAGCGCAATGTCAGAAGGTTTTATCGTTCGTAAAAATCATTTCCGTTATGAAACACTCTACTGTGAACGAGGAAAAGAATATGATGTAATAGGGCACCCATCCGAAAGCGATGCACTTATATTTTTGTGGAATCGGATAAATAAAAATATAAAATAATTCAACTAACGGAGCTGAAAAAATTTATTGTTTTTTCAGCTCCGTTTAGTATGTTTGTACTATCATCTCAAGTGGTGAGTAAGTGCGCATTTATTCTTCGGACAGTGCAGTGATATTCTGCCTTACGGCAGAGTGATATTATTGCCTTACGGCAATAGTGATATTGAAGTCTTCGGCTTCAGTGTTATTTTATTCGCCACAAAAACTCGCGAAGCGAATAAAACTGTGCGAAGCACAATAAAACTGCGAAGCAATATCACTCGCCGTAAGGCGAATAAAACTGCGTGAGTGTCCTTTGGACACCCACGCTAACACCTTGCGTTTTTTTATTTATGATTTTTCACCCTATCAGGTTCGGTTGCCTTATCTTAACCTTTCGTAATTTTTTCACTGAGTTCAATAATTCTGTCCTTATACTTTTTGCGTCTTGATGAAAGAATCTTTTTGTAAATGGGGTAGTTGATAAGAGCAATACCCATACCCGCAATGCCTGTTACAATGCCTGTTACCATTGTTTCTGCAATGCCGACAAGGGCACCGATATCTGTCATAACAAGGCTCATACCTGCGCCCATAATGAGTGCACCGACACTGCCTAAGATGTATGCAAAAACAGTGGCAGGTCTTTTCACCTTTGCGTCAAGTTTTCTCAGAGCATCAAGTTCTGTATCCTGCTTTTCCGTGTACTGTGTGCGGATTTTCTGCACAAGGAATTCCTGATCGTTTTTGTTCATAATAATAACCTCTTTCTTTAAATTTTCTGCCGTAAGTATACACGGGCAATGTTTTTGTTTTTTCAAAAAAGTGTTTATGTTAGTTTTAACATCTGTTAAAAATAATTAAATCGGGTTAAAATCTGTTTAACTGTTGCAGTATTTTTTCTTTCGTGGTAATATAACAGAGTAATATAACCTAAGGAGGCAGAATATGAAACTTCCCGCTTATCCCATTGCAACAATTGACCCCCATTTCAGCATCTGGTCAAGATGCGACAGACTCACCGACGGTGACACTTACCTCTGGTGCGGTATCCGTATGAAAATTGACGGCACCCTTACCCTTGACGGAGAAACTCTGCGTTTTCTCGGCAAAGGCAATGAAAAAGCCCTTGAGCAGACCGACTGCAGAATTTCACCCTATTTCAGTGAATACATCTTCGAAAATGAAAAAATCAGACTTCAGTTCAAGACCTGGTCACCCTTCCTTTTTGACGATTTTCAGATTATGAGTGCACCCGTTTCATTTTTTGACACGGTTATAACTTCCCTTGACGGAGAAAAACACAGCGTTTCAGTAAAATTCACTGCCCACAACGAACTTTGCGGCAGCAGTGATGCAAAAAAGATAAATAAATATACAGACGGCATTGAAGGCACAAAGTTTGCCGTTATGGGTCTTACTGACCAGAAACCGCTTCACACATCCGGTGACACATTCCGTGCCGACTGGGGTTATGTGTGC
>JAZOAX010000179.1:0-3673 GCA_045595685.1 Acutalibacteraceae bacterium | reverse complement strand
TTTGCACCCCAGTTAGCCATAACTGAGTAAACATCCTTGAATGCACCCTCACCTGTAAGGTTGGGAGCAAACCAGGTTGTGGGCCATGTGCGGTCTGTTCTTACATCAATTGTTGTATGAGCATTGTCGGGAAGGTCAGCGGTGTAGCCTTCGGCAATCTGCATAACGGGGCCAATTCCCTCTATGATATTAACTCTGAGCATTGTTACGGGCATTTCAGCTCTGCAGCGGAAGTGACTGGAGAATCCGCCGCCTCGGAAATATTCATAGTTTGCCCTGCACCAGTCTGTAGCTTCAAGACAAGCCTTCATATCCTTTTCCGTCATTTCCCAGAAGGGCTTCATACAGCCTTCGCCCTTGTCATTCTTTGATGCACCGCTGCCGTCAAGAGCAGTTGCACCTGAATTGATAAGGTGAATAAATCCGTCCTTAGCCTTGCCCTCAGGCTTATAACCTGTAACTCTTTCGCAAGCCTCGGGGCTCCAATATGTGCGCACGTCGTGGAAGCAGGGAGCACTGCCCGTAACGAGTGTGCCAAGCATCATTGCAACACCGTTGAGAGTGTCATTTTCTGTGGCAAAGGGTGTGGGAGCCTTGGGACCGTTCCAGTCAAAGGTAGAAGCCATAATTGCTTCGGTAAAGTCAGCATTGGGAAGCCAGTCTGTCCAGTTTCTCTGACCCTGGAAGCCACCTGCAACAGCATTCTTGCCGAGTGCTTCTTCGTGCCAGCCGAGGTCATCAAGTTTCTTGTTGCCGTAGAGAATATCTTTTACGATGATTGAGAACTTTGCGATGAATTCCCAGTCCTTGTCAGCAGGAACAACCTTTGATTTTCTGATAATTTCGGGAAGGTCCTTACCTGCGTTTACGTCAAAGCCCTCTTTGCAGTTTGCCTTAATCCATCCCAGTGCCTTTTCATATTCATCATTATCATAAATTTCGAGAGTAATTCTTCTTATAATTTCGCTCATATCAACCCATTCGGCACGGATACCGAAATATTTTTGGAACATAGACGCATCACAGTAACTACCGGCAATACCCATAGAAATGCCGCCAAGGTTGACATATGCCTTATTCTTCATCCAGCCGACAGCAACAGCACTTTTTGCAAAGCGGAGGATTTTTTCGGCAACGTCCTCAGGAATTGTTTTATCATCCATATCCTGAACATTTTTGCCGTAGATAGAGAAAGCAGGAAGCCCCTTCTGTGCATAAGCAGCCATAACGGCAGCAAGATAAACAGCACCGGGTCTTTCTGTGCCGTTGAAGCCCCATACAGCCTTTATTGTGTTAGGGTTCATATCAAAGGTCTCTGAACCGTAGCACCAGCAGGGAGTTACGGTGAGAGTAGCCACAACGTTTTCCTTTGAGAACTGATCCTCACATTTGGCAGCCTCTGCGCCACCACCGATAGTTGTTTCGGAAATTACGCACTGAACCGGTGTGCCGTCGGGATATCTGAGGTTTTCACTGATAAGTTTTTCAGCAGCTTCAGCCATACCCATAGTCTGTGCTTCAAGGCTTTCTCTTACTCCGCCCCAACGTCCGTCAATAACAGGTCTGATACCAATTTTAGGATATAACATATTAATTTTCTCCTTTATGTTTATTTTTTAATTATTTTGCAGAATCTTTCAAAAGCTTCATCCCAATCGGATGTGTGCTCATATTCATATTTTTTGACCTTTTCGGTTTCGGCAATAATCTCTCTGCCCTTTTCAATGCTTTCAATTTCGCCGAGTGCAATAAGTTGAAGAACAATATTCCCAAGGGCTGTTGCCTCTACAGGTCCTGCTACCACAGGGATACCGAGGCTCTGTGCTGCCAGTTCACAAAGAAAGCCGTCTTTTGTGCCGCCACCCATAAGATGAAGCACTTCAAATTTCTTGCCCGTACACTCAGTAATCTGATCGAGTGCAAGGCGGTATTTAAGTGCAAGACTTTCGTATATGCATCTTACAACCTGACCTACGGTTTCGGGTACAGGCTGATTTGTTTTTCTGCAATAATCCCTGATTTTATCAGGAAGATTACCGTGAGCAGAAAGTTCGGGAGCATCAGGGTCAATAAAACTGCGGAACCTTTCACTGTCCCTTGCCATCATTTCCAGTTCATTATATGAATATTTTCTGTCCGTTTTTTCAAGGTCACGGCGGGTTTCCTGAATAAGCCACAGACCGCTGATATTTTTAAGGAAGTTAATTTTTCCGTTTGCGCCCATTTCATTTGAAAGTTCAAGAGCATTACTCTGTTTTGTCATAACAGGTCTGTCAAGTTCACAGCCGATAAGCGACCATGTGCCGCAGGAAAGAAATGCTGCATTTTCGCTCAGAGTGGGCATTGCAGCAACGGCACACTGTGTGTCGTGCCCTGCAACGCTTATAACCGGTATACCTTTATATTCACCGCTGAGCGTTGCACTGTCGCAGAGAGCAGGAAAAAGACTTTCTTGTATTCCAAAAGCATCAAGAACCTTTTTGCTCCAACTTTTGTTTGTCATATCAAGCATCTGCGATGTGGAAGCAATTGACATTTCACAAACCTTTTTGCCTGTAAGAAGATAAGCAAACAAATCAGGCATAAAAAGCAACTTGTCTGCCTTTGAAATATTTTCGTCACTGATAAGTTGAAAAAGAGTGTTGATCTTCATTATCTGGTTTCCCGTTTCAGCATAAAGTTCATCGGAAGAAAGCAACTTAAATGCCCTTTTAAGCACATCTTTTGTCCTCTCATCACGGTAATGGAAGGGCTCGTGAATAATGTTGCCCTCTTTATCCAGAAGTGCATAGTCAACACCCCATGTGTCAAAAGCAAGTGAATCGACAGTGCCTGCCTTATCTATTGCGGTTTTGATTTCAGCGAGAATCATCTCCACATCATGACAGATATGGCCGTCAACCTCTTTGGGTATATTATCAAAACGGTGGATTTCTTCATACCTGATTGCTTTGCCGTCATAGACTGCCTTGATAGTTCTGCCTGTTGAAGCACCGAAATCAAAGGCTAAAACCGTTTTCATTTTACCACACCCTTTTTAAGAAGAATATTGGCATAAATTGCCTTTTCACCGGTTGCAATAATAAGATATGCATCTTTCGCTCTCTCATAAAATGCAAAGCGCTCGGTGTAATCTATTTCGTGGTGATCAGGTTCATATTTTGCGAGGATTTCCTCATAGGTCCGCCATATTTCAGGGGTACCGCAGGTGTCACCCTTGACAACCTCCATAAGCGCAACAGGCTTTTCTGTGTATGTATCAAGAGGAATAAGTTCTAAAACGGCGGAAAGAACCTCGGGCACACCGTGACCGTCAGCGCGTATAACCTTTGAATTTTTGCCTACGCTGTGGCATGGAAAGTTGCCGTCAGCAATAACCAATTCGTCACCGTGTCCCATTTCTGCAAGTGCTTTAAGAAGGTCAGGTGAAATTACGGGTGATATTCCTTTAAGCATATCGGCACCTCTCAGTCTTTTTTGTGAAGCAGGTCATCGTCGGGATTGAATACCTTATAACCCGGATGTCTGCCGGTAATTCTGTAGTAACTGCGAAGGTCGATGAGTTTGTCAATATTCTCTTTGCTTATGTCACGGCTGCCGCCGAGAATTACTGCATTGATTGTGATTTTTGCCCAGAGTTCAAGGCTTTCCATTCTGTAAAAAGCGGTGATTA
>JAZOAX010000178.1:0-3967 GCA_045595685.1 Acutalibacteraceae bacterium | reverse complement strand
GTTCGATTCCCGTCCGGGTCACCACAAGACCAACACCCGATGCGATTCATTTCGCATCGGGTGTTTTCTTTTCTTTCTTTTTATACTCTTCTCTTTTTGACACAATAACCCTGAATCTCTTTTTAAGACCCTCTTCTGTTTTTGCAAAATTGTACGGGTCTTTTTTATTTTTTTCATTCATACTATCACCCTGTTTTAGTCTGCCTCAAATGTCCCGATATATACAAAAGACCGCCTTTTCATAGACGGTCCTTTTTTTTATAAAGCAATTTTTTCTGCAATGAGTTTTTTGTATTTTATGAATTCATCACTCATTGTGTCTTTATTCGTACGGGGCTTGGGAATGTCAATCACTATTTCATCGGTGATTTTTCCCGGCTTTCCCGAAAGAATATAAATTCTGTCTGAAAGCAGAATTGCTTCGTCAATATCGTGGGTGACAAAAATTGTTGAAAGGTTGATTTTTTTCATAATATCAAGATACCAAGTGTGAATTGCACTTTTTGTTATGGTATCAAGGGCACTGAAAGGCTCATCAAGAAGAGCAACACCCGAGGAAGAAAGATATGTTCTCAGAAGAGCCGCCCTCTGACGCATTCCCCCGGAAAGTTCGTGAGGATACTTTTTCTGTGTACCGTCAAGTCCGAACTCTGAAAACAAAGGCTCCGCCTTTTCTCTTGCTTTGGTTTTCTTTTCGCCTTTTATCACAAGAGGCAGTGATACATTATCTATAATTGTATAATGGGGCAAAAGCAGGTCTTTCTGAAGCATATAACTGATTTTACCTGCTTTTCCCGTAATGTCCTCACCGTCAAGAAGAACTCTTCCGCTTTCAGGTGCGTAAAGACCTGAAAGAACATTGAAAAGAGTGGTCTTTCCGCTGCCGCTGACACCTAAAAGAGACACAATCTCGCCTTCTTGCAGACATACGGTTACATCTTCAATTATTTTTTCGCCCTCAAAACTCATACTGATTTTTTCGGCTTTCAGTTTAACCATATTATCATTCAACCTTTATGAAGTCATTTGTAAAACCTGTGTTTTCGGGTATCTCTTTTTCAAGAAGACCTTCCTCCCACAGCCACTTATAAAAATTATTCCATCTGTCGCTGTCAAAAACACCCCACTGTGTACCGTCGGCAATATACTGCTGAGAAATCCATTTCTGACTTTCTGTAACAAGTTCTTCTGAGCCTATAAGAGAGCCTGTGGAGTCGGCTTTTATGAGAATGCTTGCTGCTTCCTCAGGATTTTCCACTGCATATTCATATCCCTTTTTAGTTGCCTGCAGAAATGCCTTTGCCTCGTCAGGATTTTCTTGTAAATATTTGTTGTTTGCAATGATAACGGGTGTGTAATAGTCGAAAACAGGATCGATATCGATAAAATCAAAATAATCAAATTCAAGTCCTGCAACTTCACAAGCAACACCTGCCCAGGCATAGAATATCCATATTGCATCGGTATCTTTGTTTCTGAGTGCTTCGGCTTCGTTGGTTACAACATTGGGAATGAGAGACAGTTTTTCAAAGTCTCCGCCGTCATTTTCCATTACATTTTTCATAATTGCAAGTTCAATGGGGCCGTTCCAGGTGGAATATCTTTTGCCCTCAAGACCTTTCGGTGTGTGGGCACCCTCACCTTTTCTTGAAATAACGCCCGATGTGTTATGCTGAACTACGGCAGATACGGCAGTGATTCCCATAGGCTCGTCAGATGCGTAAATTGCTGCAAGGGAATCCTGAAAAGAAATGCCAAACTGAGCCTGTCCCGATGCCGTCATAAGTTCCGCTCCGTCTTCGGGCGGCTGAACAATGCTGACTTTGAGACCCGCTTCTTCGTAATAGCCGAGTTTATCGGCAACAAAAAAACCTGTATGGTTTGTATTCGGTGTCCAGTCAAGGCAGACTGTTATTTCTGTAAGGGAATCTTCTTTTGTGCCATCGCAGGCAGTGAAAAGAAAAATGAAACACACTACAAGTAATACTGATATAATTTTTTTCATAATAAATCCTTTCTGAGCGATTTTATGAAAGGTGCTTTCTTATTCTAAATCCTATACCCCGGGCACTATCCCCTCTTATGCGGCATAGCAGCCTTTTTAAGCACACTTACAAGTGCCATAAGAAGAAGTGACACTGCTGACACAAAAATGATAACTGCGAACATTTTGTCAAAAGCATAGGCTTTTTTTACTCTGGTCATATAAACGCCAAGTCCCTCAAAGCCTCCGAGCCATTCGGAAATAACGGCACCTACGATGGAATAAGATGCCGAAACTTTGAGCCCTGAAAAGAAGGATTCCGTGGCTCCCGGCAGTTTCACATGGCGGAAAATCTGCAATCTGCTGCCGCCCATACTTCTTATAAGGTTGATTTCATCTTTATCAGCACTCTGAAAGCCGTCAAGAAGTGAAATGGCAACGGGGAAAAAGGTTGTCAGCACAACAAGAGTAATTTTAGGTGCCATTGAAAAACCCATCCACAGAACAAGCAGAGGCGCTATTGCAATGGTGGGTATAGTCTGTGTAATGACAAGTATGGGATAAAGAGCCTTTCTGAGAAACTCAAACCTGTCCATAAGTACGGCAATAACAAAAGCCAGCGCAGTACCGAGCAAAAGTCCGTACACTGCCTCCTGCAATGTTACTGCTGCGTGAAAACACAAGGTGGAAAATTCACTCACAAAGGCCTTTGCAACATCCACAGGTGACGGAAGCATATACGACGGTATGATGCCTCCTTCGCTGAAGACAAGCCATACCAGAGAAAGTACCGCAAGGGATACAACGGGTGCCGCCTTATTTATGATGTTTTGATACTTTTTCGTCAATGGTGAGCACACCTTCCTTTGGGTTGTAGCAGATTTTCACATAAGCCGATACACTGTCGCAGCCTTTTTCAATTGCAACCTTCTGGCAGTTTTTCACAATTTCCATAAGTTCATCGTAACTGTCGCCTTCTATTGTTGTTTCAAAGGGACCTACATAGTAACTGAGACCCGTTGAGGCTATATAAGCGATAACCTCATCTACAATTTCAACCAACTTTTCAGTCGAGTCAGTTTTTGGCAGAACCTGAATTGCTACACTTGCTTTCATAAAAAACACTCCTTGGTATTTTTAATAAAACATATAACTATTACTCGATGATTATGAAAGTGAAAACTGCTTGCCGGCAAAAAAATAACCACCCGTTTTATCTGATACGGGTGGAATAACAGCCTTCTTACTTAGCCTACGTCGGTATTATCCGAATCAGGTTATGGGTATAATCTCAGCCGAAAAATCAGCACCCCCAGTAATATTCATATGTCGGCACCATTGTAGCACCGATTTTTGCCATTGTCAAGAGTTCTTTGAAAATTCTGTTTTGTAGAATACGGTATTCATTTTATCACCGAAAATGCAAGACCGATAACAAAACCGAACAGTACACTGCCAAGTATTTTTGCAATTTCAAGTTTTCTGTCTTTTTCGATTTTTGTTCCGGGCGGTTTTTCCGTTGTTCCTGCAATTATACTTGCTCTTTCACGTATTTTCCCCTCACTGACCGAAGCATATTCGGGTTTTACAAAAAACATCACTTTTTCAAAATAATCACAGCCTGTTTCTTTCACCTCTACCACCTGTCTGTTTATTCCTCTTATCATAAAAATTTGCCTCCGCATATAAAAATTTCATCTTTTTTATTTTGGCTTTGTCAACGGCTAATATTCTATGGAAAAAATATAGAATATCGTTTTTTACTTTTATTTAAAAATGTATTATGACCTCGTTTTCAGCAACTCATTATTTTTACCTCACACTTTAATCTTTTCCGTTAACTCCTCTTGCTCGAGCCGCTTGGGCTCTTACTTTTGCCTTTATGTTTCATCAAACATTCAGTCACGCTGCGCTGGGCGTTACTTTTGTCTTGGCAAAAGTAACCAAAACCGTTCAGTACTCGGATGATGCTTGTTTATTCGG
>JAZOAX010000177.1:0-12260 GCA_045595685.1 Acutalibacteraceae bacterium | reverse complement strand
ACCGATACCGCCGTGAGGAGGTGCACCATACTTGAATGCATCGGTAAGATAACCTAATTTTTCGTGTGCTTCTTCATCGGAAAGACCGAGAAGATTGAAGATTCTCTTCTGAAGTTCGGGGTCAGTGATTCTGATTGAACCGCTGGCAAGTTCAATGCCGTTGAGAACAAGGTCATAAGCATTTGCTCTTACCTGTGCCTTATCGGTTTCAAGATATCCGAGACATTCATCAAGAGGTGAAGTGAACGGATGATGCATTGCAACGAACTGACCGAGTTCTTCATCCCAATCGAAGAAGGGGAACTCAACAACCCAGAGAAGATTGTATTTATCCTGAGGAATGATATCAAGTTTCTTTGCAACAGTCTGACGCAGTGAACCGAGAACTGAAAGAGTTGTTGATGTTTTGTCTGCGACAATAAGGATAACGTCTCCGTTTTCTGCGCCGCACTTTTCCATAATTGCTTTCATTTCATCTTCTGTCATAAACTTTGCAAAAGATGATGCGATGGTGCCGTCATCACCGATTCTTGCCCATGCAAGACCCTTTGCACCGATACCTCTTACGAATTCTGTAAGTTTGTCAACTTCTTTTCTTGTAAGAATTGAGAAGGCTTTCTTTGCTGTGATTGCAGCAACCTTGCCGCCGTTTTCAAGTGCACCTGTGAACACACCGAAACCGCAGTTCTTAACTTCTTCACCGATATCGGTGATTTCCATAGCATATCTTGTGTCGGGCTTGTCTGAGCCGTAGCGTTCCATAGCCTCAGCATAAGTGAGTCTGGGAAGAGGTGTTTCAATTTCAACATCAAGGGCTTCCTTGAACACCTTTTTCATAAATCCTTCAATAAGAGTGAGGATATCTTCCTTTTCAATGAAACTCATTTCAACGTCAATCTGAGTGAATTCGGGCTGACGGTCTGCGCGAAGGTCTTCGTCACGGAAACAACGGGCAATCTGCATATATCTGTCAAAGCCTGCAACCATTGAAAGCTGCTTGTAAAGCTGAGGAGACTGGGGCAGGGCATAAAAACTGCCTTTGTGAATTCTTGAAGGTACGAGGAAGTCTCTTGCGCCTTCAGGTGTGGATTTGATAAGCATGGGAGTTTCAATTTCAATAAAACCGTTCTCATCAAAATAGTCACGGGTAATCTTTGTGATTCTGTGACGCATAAGAATATTTTTCTGCAGGTCGGGACGGCGAAGGTCGAGATAACGGTACTTGAGTCTTGTGAGTTCCGCTGTCTGACAGTTTTCAATAATTTCAAAGGGAGGTGTTTCACTCTTGCCGAGAATACGAAGATCTGTTACAAAAATTTCAACTTCACCTGTGGGAATGTCCATATTCTTTGACGAACGCTCTCTGACTTCACCTTTTGCCATAAGTACGAATTCACTTCTTACAGTGAATGCCTTATCAAAAATTTCTTTTGCAGTGTTATCATCAAAAGCAAGCTGAACGATACCTGTTCTGTCGCGAAGGTCAACGAAGATAAGAGCACCAAGGTCTCTTTGTCTTTGTACCCAACCGCATACTACCACTTCTTTGCCGCAATCCTCAACTCTGAGGTCACCGCAGTAATTTGTTCTTTTAAGTCCTGTCATTAAATCCATTATAATACACTCCTTATATTCAGATATTTCCCATTATTCTGGAAAAATCAAGATTATCAAATTCTTTGAGGCTTTCGCTTATTGAAATGTTGAGGAAGTCACTTTCAAAGGAATCAAGGCTGAGTTCCTGCTCTTCGCCGCTTTCCATATTTTTAAGTTTAATCACTCTGCTTTCGAGTTCACCGTCACCAATCACAACAGTGAATTTTGCACCGATTTTGTTGGCATATTTCATCTGTGCCTTAACGCTTCTGCCCACAACATCGAATTCAACAAACATACCTTCGCGTCTTAAAGCATTTGCCATTGCAGCCGCTTCAAAGGAAGCCTTTTCTCCCATTGTTGCTATATAAAGTTCACACTTGCTGTCTTCAGGGAAAGGCAGCGCCTGATTTTCCATCAGAAGCATAAGTCTTTCAATACCCATACCAAAGCCCAGTGCGGGAGTATGGTTACCGCCCACTTCTTCAACAAGTCCGTCATAACGGCCGCCTCCGCATACAGTGCCCTGAGCGCCGATATCTGTTGATACAAATTCAAAAACAGTTCTTGAATAATAGTCAAGACCTCTTACGATTGTGGGATTAACGGTAAAGTCGATGCCCATAACCTTAAGGTAATTCTGCACCGAATCAAAATGTGCCTTACAGTCATCACAAAGGAAATCCGTAACCTTGGGCGCATCCTTTGCAATATCAGAACAAACGGGGCTCTTACAGTCAAGAATTCTCATGGGGTTTCTGTCAAGTCTTCCCAGACAGGTGCCGCAAAGTTCGTCTTTTTTGCTTTCGAAATACTCTTTAAGTGCGGCGTGATAATCCTTACGGCATTCCTTACAGCCGATTGAATTGATTTCAAGTTTAAGATTCTTTACACCGAGGAAATCGAAAAGGTTCTGTGCTACGGAAATAACCTCCGCATCAACTGCAGGGTTTGCACTGCCGAGACACTCAATGCCGAACTGATGAAATTCGCGCAGTCTGCCTGCCTGAGGTTTTTCATAACGGTAGCAGGATGTGAGGTAGCAGAGTTTCTGAGGCATAGGCTCATTGAAAAGTCCGTGCTCAAGATATGAGCGCACAACGCCTGCTGTGCCTTCGGGACGAAGTGTGATTGATCTGCCGCCTTTGTCCTCGAATGTATACATTTCCTTTTGCACAACGTCAGTTGTGTCACCTACACCGCGCTGAAAAAGTTCCGTATGTTCAAACACCGGTGTGCGGATTTCTTTATAACCGAAATTCTGTGCAATTTCAAGGCAGGTGTGTTCAATAAACTGCCTTTTGTAACTTTCATTCGGCAAAAGGTCAAGGGTGCCTTTGATTGATTTTGTAATTAATGCCATAATAGTCCTCCAGTTGTTTTATAATAAAATAAGTAACTTAATCAGTAGCCAGTAGCCGGTAGTGAGTAGTCAGGCATGACCTTGGGGAGTTGATTTTTTTCACTACGGTTGCAGATTGCTTCCGGCAAAACAAAAAATACCCCAATGCATTTCTGCATTGGGGATGAAGTTTTAACTCCACGGTGCCACCCCGATTGAACACACTGAGGCGTTCCTCTCGATGCTTTAACGCAGCAAACGGACATAAAGTCTGCTCGGGAATGTCTTCACCGCAGTTCTTCCGTAAGGTGCTTCCAGCCTTGGCACCTCTCTCTGAACGGGAAAAACGGTTACTCTTTTCCGTCATAGCATTTGTTGGTATTTTATTTAAGCCTTGGGATTGACAATGTCTCTCCAGTCAAGGTCGCCCCTTTCAAGGGCGTGAACAAGAGCCTCTGCAGTTGCAATGTTTGTTGCAACGGGAATGTTGTGAACGTCGCAAAGTCTTAACAGATTTGCTTCATTGGGCTCATTGGGTTTTGCAGTTAAGGGGTCTCGGAAAATGAGAAGAAGGTCAATTTCGTTGCAAGCAATTCTTGCTGCAATCTGTTCTTCACCGCCCTGATAACCGCAGAGGAATCGTGTGATATCAAGGCCCGTTGCTTCACTGACTATTTTGCCTGTTGTTCCTGTGGCGCAAAGTGAGTGTTTGCTGAGTGTTCCGCAATATGCGATGCAGAACTGGGTCATAAGTTCTTTTTTTGCGTCATGTGCAATGAGAGCAATGTTCAATTTCATCTCCGCCTTTCCTGAAGTAAAATGCGATTGTTAACACTGTTAACTACATGTTTTTAACTTAACACTATTCCCTGATATTCTAACAAAAAAATTGTCGGATTGCAATAGATTTTTGAAAAGTGGAGTGTGGAAAACGTCACTATTGTGAAAACTAAACAAAGCACTTCGGCAGATTTTACAACTTTAAAGCGATATAATCTCCGTCAATTCTGTGCGCGATATTTGTAAGGGGCTCATAAGATGCCTGACCTTTTCTGTATACGGATTTGCCCATAGCACTCAGGCGGATTTTTGCATCTTCCGGCACAACACCGATAAGCTGCACCTGAGTTGAATCGATAACTGAATCCACATTGAGAAGTCTGCCTTTTTTAACATCTTTTTTCATAACTCTGTTTATTATAAGGCGCACATCGTCAATGCCGAGTTTGTTCATCTGAGTGCCTGCCATACAGGCGCTTCTTACACATACAAGGTCGGGAGTTGAAACAACAATACCTCTGTCTGCCGCTGCGCAGGAAACGGTAAGTCCCCTGTCAATTCCTGCAGGAGCATCAATGAGAATATAATCATAGTCTCCGTCGTAATTGCCGATGAGTTTTTTCATTTTGCCTTCCGTCACACCTGCATAATCCGGCGGACAGGTTATCACATCAACATCATCTGAAGAATAAACAGCATCTTCGGCACTGCAGCGTTCAAAAATAACATCGCCCCAGTCGTAAAGAAGTTTTTCCGTAACGCCTGTGAGAAGGTCAACGCTTCTGAGAATGTCGCAGTCTATAATAAGCACTTTTTTGCCCATTTTATGAAGTGCTTTACCTATTCCAACGGTGAGTGAGGTTTTACCTACACCGCCTTTACCTGATGCAACAACAATCTTTTCTGCCATATGGTACCCCTCCTTTTTTTCTGATAATCCTTTTATCTGAGAAGAACATTTTCTTTCTGTTCGTTTTCGTCCATATCTTTTTCCCGGAAATAGTATTCCATAATTTCCGAAGCAATGGGAGCCGTTGAGCCACCGCTGCCGGCACCTTCAACTGCAACGCAGATTGCAATTTCAGGGTTTTCATAGGGAGCAAAAGTGAGAATGAAGCCGTTATAAGTTTCAATCATTTTGCCGTTTACTCTTTTTTCAATGGTTGTTGTACCTGTTTTTGCGGCAACCTGAACGGGCACGTCCGTAAAGTCTGCGTAACTTTCTGTACCAACCAGAAGCATACCCTTGTGGACAAGTTCCCAGTTTTCTTCTTTGAAGTCTGCTTTTGAAAGCACCTGAGTCTGAGTTTCACTTACTGTTTGCGTAAGGTCCGAAGATTTGATACTTTTGATTATGCTTGCCTTATATCGCACACCTTTGTTGGCAATGGTGGAAACATAGGAGCAAAGTTGAATGGGCGTGAACTGATTGTCACCGTGTCCGATACCCGCCTGAATGGTGAGACCGGGAGTCCAGAGTTCACCCTTTTGTGTTCTCAGCGCAACGGAGTCAACAGTACCCGTGCTTTCTGTAAGTTCAATACCCGTTTTTTCACCGAGGCCGAACATTGTGAAGTAACTGTTGAGTTTTGAAATGCCGAGAAGTCTTGAAGTTTCATAGAAAAAGATATTGCAGGAATTATAAAGGGCATTTATTACATCCTGATATCCGTGCTGACCTGTGCAGCCCGGCTGATAGTCTTCATAATAGGTGTATAAACCTTTACACTTGATTTTTGTTGATGAAGTTATAATCCCCTCTTCAAGACCTGCCATAGAAACGGCGGGTTTGATTGTGGAACCCGGTGTGTATGTGCTTCTGAGTGCTCTGTTCCACAGAGGTTTGGTTTCGTCGCTGTTGAGTTTTTCCGAATTTTCAGCATAGGTTTCATTGTCAAAGGTGGGATAAGAAGCAATTGCCAGACAGTCATTATTTCTTGCGTCCATAACCACAACGGCACCTGACATAGGATAAATTCGTGATGTTGCCGTCTGCAAATCCTTAACGCCTTTTTCAAGGGCCTGCTGAGCCACCTTCTGAAGTTCATAGTCTATGGTGCTGATAACCGTATTTCCCGCAACGGGCTCAACGAGATATTCTTCTGTCTTTTTGCCCTCAGCATCGGTGGTGATAAGTTTCACACCGTTGGTGCCTCTGAGTTCACTTTCCATTGCGGCTTCAATTCCGCTTTTGCCGATAACATCATTGATTGTGTACCCTTGGTCTTTATATGCCTCATATTCACTTTCACTGATGGCACCCACTCTGCCGAGAATGTGCGGAGCCACCGCACCGTCGGCATACTGTCTTTCACTTGCAACCTGCAGATCCACACCGGGGAAAAGGTCGCTTCGTTCCATAATAGCCGAAACAAGTTCACTTGAAACATCAGATGCGAACTCATAGTTTCTGCCTGTGTTGAAACCGTTTTTCACCATTGAATAGTAAACCGATGCAACATTTCTTGCCTGTTTCAGACTAAGATGCTCAAGTTTATATCTTGTGACAAGAGCATTGAAGCAGTTTTCTACAGTTGCATAATAGTTAAGGTCAAGAAAAGCCTCACTTTTAAGATAAGCCACTTCGTTTTCTCTGTTTTCAGCAAAAACGAGGGTGCCTTTTTTTATTTCTATAGGAAGATTATCATTCCAGTCCGTGTCATTTTTGTCGAACAAACGGATAAGTTCAAGAATAATTTCATTTCTTTCACTGTAATCCTTGGGGAAGTTTTCATAGTTAAAAACAATTTTGTTAACCTGACGGTTTGTTACAAGAGGAAAACCGTTTCTGTCAAGAATGTCACCTCTTATGGCATCAACATTAACCTTGATGCTTGAAACAGCAGTGTTTCTGTCCTGCTGAGGATTTATAATCTGAATGTTGAAAAGATTAACGGCAAACAGAAAAAAGAGTATGAAAATAAGAACTATAACCGTTATGTATCTTTTTCTGCTGGCTTTTGTCGGCATTTTTCAGACTCCTTTCCGTATCCTGTATTTTAAAGTCACTTGTTTGATTCAACCGTGATATCTGTTCTTTTTTTCCAAAGTTGCCTTGTGGATGCTGCCCACAAGGTAATAATAAATAAAAGCAAAAACCATTGTGTATAAAACTGAGGGCAGATAGTAAGAAAACAGCACGTCTGATGCGCCCTCATAACCTTTTCTGAAAATGAAAACAAGCCAGTAGCAGATGTTCACTGCACCGGTGCTCACAAGGCTGAGAATAAGGTTTGTAACAATGTTATTGCGCATAAGGTATGTTACAAGGCTGCCGCAGACAAATCCCACCACTGCAAGAAACAGTGAGAAAAATCCGTCACCGCGGACAGTGGCAAAGTCCCACAGAATACCCGCAAGAGCACCGAAAAACAGCCCGTTCATACTTCTTTCGTGAACGGCAATTGCAACTGTCAAGGGAACGAGTATCATTGCTTTCACTCCGAAAACCGTTGGTATTGCTCCGTCGGTGTGCTGAAAAACTGCGGTGACGGCAACGAGAGCCAGAAGCAGTATTTTTCTTATGTAATTTTCGGAAATTCTCATTGTCTTCACCGTCCTTTCTTCAGGTTACATCAACCTTATCATTCCACAATTTCTTCAACGCCCTGACCTGCAAAGTCTGTTATAACAAACAGGTCTTCAATTTCGCGCACATCAACACCCGGCTCCACTACGGCATAACTTGAAAGGTCATACTTGCTTTCAACAACCTCACTTACTGTGCCGATGATGAGGCCCTTGGGGTATGTACCGCCGATACCTGATGTGAGAATAATTCCGCCGGGAGTTACAGATGTTGTTCTGCTGAGTCCGGAAAGAATGCAGGTACCGTTGCGTGAATATTCAATTGTTGTTGTGAGATATGCAGTTTCTCTTGTCTTACTTTCAATAGCACTGATGTTTACATCGGGATTGAGCACAGACTCAACAACACTGTAGGACGGATGAACTTTTTTAACAATTCCCACAACATAGTTTCCGCTTACAACAGGGTCGTTTTCACTGATGCCGTTATTTGAGCCTTTATCAATAATCAGAGAAGAAAACAAATCTGAACTGTCGGTACCGATAACCGTTGCTCTTTGGAATGAAAAGTCCGGATTGTCTTCTTTCACGCCGAGCATTGTTTCGTAACTTTCAAGTTTGTGTTCAATATCGTGATAGGCGGCAAGTTGGTTTTCATATTCGGCAACCTTCTGGCGCAATCTTTCAACTTCCTTTTTATAGTTACCTGCAGAAGCAAAACTGTCTTCAAACCAGTTCACTTTTTCGCTTATAAAAGCCGATGCTTTCTGCAAAGGTCTGAACACTGTTCCCACTGCATCGGTAACGGGAGAAGATGAGCCCTGAGTTGCAACTGCAATAACTGCACCGCAAAGAATAGCCGTTACCACAAACATAAAGGTCTTGAATTTTCTGCTTTTTAAAAACTGAAGCATTTTATTTCACCCTGATAATTTATATTCTTTTACCTAAGTTTCCGAGTGCGTCAGATTCAAGGTAAATACCCGTGCCGTCTGCAACGCAGTCGAGAGGATTGTCTGCAATATGAACAGGCATACCTGTTTCGGAGGAAATAAGTTTGTCAATTCCTCTGAGAAGTGCCCCGCCGCCTGAAAGAGTAATACCGTGTTCAATTATATCGGCAGAAAGTTCGGGGGGAGTTTTTTCCAGCGTAGCCTTTACAACATCAAGAATCTGATTCACGCAATCTGAAAGTGCCTCACGGATTTCTTCACTTGTGATGGTGATGCTCTTAGGAAGTCCGTCAACAAGGTTTCTGCCCTTGACTTCCATTTTGCCCTCACCTTCATATTCCATTGCAGAGCCGATTTTGATTTTGATATCTTCTGCTGTTCTGTCGCCAACAAGAAGATTATATTTCTTTTTGATATACTGGCTGATTGCACTGTCAAAACTGTCACCTGCTGTTCTGATGGAACGGGAAGTAACAATATCGCCAAGGGAAATTACGGCAACTTCTGCAGTGCCGCCGCCGATATCAACAATCATACTTCCTATGGCTTCGCTTACGGGAAGACCTGCACCGATTGCCGCTGCCATAGGTTCTTCAATAAGTGAAACATATTTTGCACCTGCTTCAATGGCAACATCGTGAACATTTCTTCTTTCAACTTCCGTAACACCCGAAGGAATACAGATGGCAACTCTTGCCTTTGTAAGAAATGAGCCGCCCAGAGCCTTCTGAATGAACTTTTTGAGCATTTCGCAGGTGATGTCAAAGTCTGCAATAACACCGTCACGAAGAGGTCTCATTGCAGTGATTGAACCGGGAGTTCTGCCAATCATTTCCTTGGCTTCTGCACCTACTGCAACCACCTTTGCAGGTCTTGCACTTACATTTATGGCAACAACTGAAGGCTCGCGGATAACAATTCCCTTGCCTTTTACAAAAACCAGTGTATTAGCCGTTCCTAAGTCTATTCCTATATCTTGTGAAAACAGCATTTCAATTTCTCCTTCCGAAAACGAAAATTTATATAAACGGACATATTAAGACATAATAAGATATTTTATTATACCTCAAAAGAAGATTTCATACAATAGTAATGTGAAAAATTTTACTACTTTTTTATTTTTGACAGCTTTCCTTTTTAAAATTCAGTTTATGCAAATCCCACCGTTTGACATACAAGAATATAAATTGTATAATTGAAAAAAGACTTTCCGAGGTGATTTTTATGCTTGCAAAGGTACTTATCGACAATATCAGTGACAAGGACCACTGCTCTGAGTGGGGACTGAGTATTCACATTGAGCACGAAGGCAAAAACATTCTTCTTGATACGGGTGCATCCTATAAATTCAGTGAAAATGCAAAAAAGATGGGCATAGAGCTTGAAAAAGTTGATTTCGGCGTACTCTCCCACGCTCACTATGACCACTCCGACGGTATGGACACCTTTTTCAAACACAACAGTAAAGCAAAATTCTTTCTCAGAGAAAGCGCAAAAGAAAACTGCTACGGCAGACGGTTTGTTTTCAGCCGTTACATCGGCATAAAGAAAGGTCTTACGGAAGAATACAAAAACAGAATTGAATATGTTTCGGGAACCGCTGAACTGTGTAAGGGCGTTTATCTTCTGCCCCACACAACAGATAATCTGGACCTTATCGGCAAAAAGGCAGGTATGTTCATAAAAGAAAACCGTAAATGGAAAGCTGATGACTTTGCCCACGAGCAAAGCCTTGTTGTAAAGGCCGAAAAAGGTATTGTTATTTTTAACAGCTGCTCCCACGGCGGTGCGGACAACATCATAACCGAGGTGTCCGAAGCCTTCCCCGATGAACACATTTATGCCATTGTCGGCGGTTTTCACCTTTACCGCTCCACTGAAAAAGAAGTAAGAAGTCTCGCACGCCGTGTTAAAGATACGGGCATAGAAATGATTTTCACGGGTCACTGCACAGGTGACAAAGCCTTCGGTATTCTGAAAGAAGAACTCGGTGACAAAGCAGTTCAGTTAAAATCGGGATTGGTGATTGAAGCATGATACATAAAATTCAGGAAGAACTTTTCTCTTTCCGTGATGAACAGTACCGCGAATTCAATGCAAAGTTACTGCCGACGGTTGACAAAGAAAAAATTATCGGCATCAGAACTCCCCTTCTGAGAAAATACGCAAAGGTCTTTGCAAAAAGACCCGAAGCAAAGTTGTTTATGCAGACTTTGCCTCACGATTATTTTGAAGAAAACAATCTTCACGCCGTTCTTGTGCAGAAAATGAGAAGTTTCGACAACTGCATAAAAGAACTTGACCGTTTTCTTCCATTTGTTGACAACTGGGCAACCTGCGATATGATGAGTCCGAAAATCCTCAGAAAGAACCCCGATGCTCTTATGAAAAAAATCAGGCAGTGGCTGAACAGTGACCACACCTATACAGTGCGTTTTGCCGTAAAGTGCCTGATGGATTTTTACCTTGAAGAAAACTTCACTGAAGAAGTGCTGCACCTCGTTTCACAAGTGGATAAAGAGGACTACTATATTAAAATGGTCTGTGCCTGGTTTTTCGCAACGGCACTGGCAAAGCAATATGAAAGCACCTTGCCCTATCTCACAGAAAAAAGGCTTCCTTTATGGGTTCACAACAAAACCATTCAGAAAGCAGTTGAAAGTTACCGTATTGATGAGGATACAAAGAAATATTTAAAAACGCTTAAAATAAAATCGGCTGCCGTTTGACTTTAAACGGTAGCCTTTTTTGTTATATTCTTTTAGTGCTGTAAGTAAAAACTGCCGTAATGTACTCGCTTTCAAAATATGACTGTTTGCCTTTAAAAATCCCCTCGGGCATATTTTCGCAGGGCAGAAACGTTTTTGCGAATTTTTCCTCCGCCTTGTTTTTTGCTTTCTTTTTGCCTTTTTCAATAACCCTTTTTAAAAAAAGTTGCCATAAAAGAAAACCTACAGCGGCAACGGCGCCGTAAATTTTGAAAGCCGTTATAAAATCTTTAAAAATCCATATCAGAACAAAAACCGCAACTGCAATTATTCCGAGGATAAGTGCGGTAACAATATCGTCAAAGGTGTTTTTTGCTTTAAGAAGTTTCACCGCTGCACCTGCACCAAGAAGAACTGCAGCCTCTTTTTTGTCGCTTTTGTTCAGTTTTTCTCTGATTTCGTTTTCACCTTTAACGGTGTAAAAAGGTAAAGAAAAACTGCATTCGGTACTGAACGGATAAACTCTTACATAACTTTCAAAATTATTTCCCCTGGCAGTTTCACGGTAAAAACGGACAGTTGCACCGTCAACGGCAGTGAAATCATATTCAGTCTCCGTTACAAAGAAATGAAAATAATTCATTCCCATTTTTCCCGTTACCGCCTCACTGCGATAAACTTCATCAGAAGAAACAGTCATTTTGCCGTCGACTCCGTTGAAAAGGGCATATTTCCCTTCGCCCGTTAAAAGTCTGTATTCTTCATTTTCAATTTTTACTGTTATTATTTTATCACTTTCATTTTTCAGAAATATCTGCATAGTAATCTCCCGTCAGATTCTTTTTGTGCTGTATTCGAACACTGCCGAAATATAATTGTGATCAAAGAAAGAGTTTTCATCTTTATAAAGGTCTTCAGGCATTCCTTTGCAGTAAACAAACTTTTCTTCATATTTTTCACTTGCTTTATCAACGGCTTTATCAACAGCCTTGTTAAAAAATTTGCTTGAAAAAAACTTATCTGCAGTTTTACCTATGCCTTTGAAAATCTTTCTGAGTATTCTGTAAATTATGCAACCGATTATACCTATAACCGCATAGGTAATAACCGCCGCTTTAAGAGAAAAGTTTGACCAGATGCCGAGAAAAACAATAACGGTGAGTGCAACAGACAAAATTACGGTAAATATCCAACTCAGATTTGTTTCAAGATTATCCATTTTTACAAAGAAATTTACCCTTCGTTCTGCTTTCTTTTCCATTTTACTGTTAAGAAGAAATTTTTCCCTTATTTCGCCCTCATTTTTCAGTGTGTAAATGGGTTTCGGGAAAGTGAAATCTTTACTGTAAGGGA
>JAZOAX010000176.1:0-5763 GCA_045595685.1 Acutalibacteraceae bacterium | reverse complement strand
GTCAATCACAGAACCGTCCCCTGATTGCTTTTACTCAAGGTAAAGCACAGAAACCTCTTCAGGATTGATAATGTTGGGGACTAAATTGTCTTTAAATTCTTCAATAGTATTATATTCTTTATCGTTAATATAATACAGTTTATCAAAAAATTTGTCTTTAGATTGATCGTAGTCTGAACTTGCTCCTATTTTAACAACTCCTACTCTAGACATAATTTCAATATCGATTATATCTTCACGTTCTATTATTTTTATTAAATTCTCGAAACTGTACATTTTGCTTTTTATAGGTTTCGTCTTCTTTTTTTTATCATTATACTCAAATTGTTTATCCATCAATTCAGTAATTGAACGATATAAAAACAGCACTAATAAACCGCCAACAATCGAAACAATTACTGTTGATACAGTTTTTAAAACTTCGTTATTAAGTATAGGAAAAAGTTCAAAGCGTTTAGTAAAAAGAAAAAAAACACCAATGAAAAACACAACTTTCATAATAAATGTTATATAATATTTATTCATAATTACACCTCAAAACTAACCTAATCTTTTAAACAAAACTTTTGATTTTGCAGCATAAACAGTTTTGTCAGCATAATAGATGTCAAGACCTAAACCGCCACCTACACTTGACGCCATGCCTTTTTTAATAACCTTGCCACTCATTTTTCTAGCAGTATCATTCCAAAGTTTTGTGTTCTTAAGCCGTCAGCTTGCACACGGGTGATTCCTGCAAGGTTACCGAGTGCGTTATAACGGTAGAAAAAACCGATGTGGACAATCAGACCTCATCCGTCAGCCTGCGGCTGCCACCTTCTCCAAGGAGAAGGCAACAACCAACTATTTACTTTCCCTTGTTAACTCAAAAGAACCGTCCCTCTGTGTTGTTTGTCAAGACAGAGAATCATCACCTGGGTTCGCCGCTATTTCAAACCGCTCGCCTTTGTTAAAGAACAAATATTCTAAAAAGATTTCGCATAAAAAATATCCCAAATAGATCAATAACACCAATAATACACGTTCACTACCAATAATATGATTATTCTTATAAATGAAAAAACAATCGAGTAAGACTGGCATGAACAACGGAAATATACATCTTAATACTCTAAATACAATAATGAACGGTACATATTTCCGCGATATCACAATATTTACTCCGCATTCTTTGCATTTAAAAATTTCTTGTGATATAGATGAAACTCTAAAAATATGTTTGTCGTAGAAATAATATTTTAAAAAACTCGGTCTATGATTACACACAAATATCACACCTTTCAAATTACATATGGTTTCGATATACATAACGCAAATACTCATCACAATATGTTTTTTCATCTGTCTTTCAATACAAAAATAGTATCAATCAATTCTCTCTGTCGCTTTGCGTTATTAGAACCTTTACAAGGTGAAATGTCATATAACACTCTGCTTTGCTCTAAATACTTAACGTCAAAAGTCAATTCAGATGTTTTCATTTTTTCGTCCATTGTTGAAATCAAGTTTTTTAATAACAACATACTATCAAAACTGAGAAGCAAACATATGTATCCCTCACCAGCAGATGAAGTATAGTGCAACCGATATCTATCTACATGCTGTTCTTTTAAAAAAAACTTCCCAATTCTACTATATCCCTGATTTCCAGACCAAGAATATTCCCTTTTAATTGATTTTATGGTTATTTTTTTATCTATTATTTTATTGTTCTTTATATCAGAAGAAATCTTAACAGGTAATTTATACATTGTAAAATAACAGATAACTTCATAGACAAGAGCGACAAAAATGAAGAAAATCAACAAAGATTCCAGTCCTTTAATCTTCTCCAAATATACTACAAAGAAATACATAATATAAGGCAAACAAATAACAACTTTATTCATCAAGCAAGATTGTATTGCTTCAGATTTATATCCTGCCACTTGTTGTTTAAAATATCTTCTCACATTGTATACCCCCTAACGCCTTTTGTTTTCTAATCAGGAGACAGGTCTGTGATTGGCTGTTTTATGCTTTCTGTAACCAATTCTCACCGTCTGGTTCAATATTATCACTCGAAAACAAGATTGTCAATCAATTCTCTGCACCATTTCTGCTTTAAAATGTCCTTTTCTCCCTTTCGGACATCTATCATTTCAGTAGAGGCAAGAAACATAAATTCACCGGGTAGGATCTGCCCGTTTGCAGTGTGTTCAGCGCAATTTTGCATTTTGCACTTTGCACTTTGCATAAAAAAAACTCCCCGAAGGGAGTTTTTTTCAGAAGTATCTGAGCATTGCAACAACTTTGCCGAGGATGATAACCTCATCAACAATAATGGGCTCAAACTCGTCATTTTCCGGTTGCAGACGGAAATGGCCGTTCTCTTTATAAAATGTTTTAACCGTTGCCTCATCGCCGACAAGGGCAACAACAATTTCACCGTTTCTTGCAGTGGGTGTTTTTTCGGCAAAGATAATATCACCGTCAAAAATACCTGCGCCGAGCATACTTTCACCGCGTACGCGAAGGGCAAACATATCTTTATCGGAAGAAATGTGGCCGCCGGTAAAGGGAAGATAACATTCAACCTGCTCAACGGCAAGAATGGGAAGACCTGCAGTTACAACACCCAAAAGGGGTACATGGCGCACATTTTCTGCCTGACCGACAATGCGGATTGAACGCTTGAGCATAGGGTCACGCTCAATATAGCCCTTTTCTTCAAGGGCATCAAGGTTATTCTGCACTGAGGATGTTGACCTGAGACCCACCGCCTGACAGATTTCTCTTACAGAAGGAATTGCGCCGTAGGCTGCCCTTTCTTTCAGATATTCAAGTATACGGTATTGATTTTCACTGAGTTCGCGCATATTTTCATCTCCTTTTTTTCAAGAAAAAACGCATAAAAACCG
Organism: Acutalibacteraceae bacterium; assembly: GCA_045595685.1. Lineage (GTDB taxonomy): Bacteria > Bacillota > Clostridia > Oscillospirales > Acutalibacteraceae > UBA6857. Next base: position 2,863 of record JAZOAX010000176.1, on the reverse strand, counting down.
AATAAATGTTCGTCTTTGAAATTATTATAGCACATAAAAACAGAAAATGCAAACATTTGTTCGTATTTTTTTAAAAAATTTTTTCTTTGTATATCCGAGCCTTTTTAAGCCAAGCATATAGGCAACCAAAAACTTTAAAAAGGTGACATATATGAAAAAGAAAAACCCCATCAGATCACTTGTGTACGGAAAAGGATTTTACATCACTGCTGCGGTGAGTTTCTGCCTTGTTGTTCTTGCCATTGTTATGGTTTACAGAACATCAACGGGAATGATCCGTGATATTCTCACCACTTCTTACGAAGAAATCACCGAAGATGTGCGCAAAAACAAAACAGATGAAACCTACCCTGAGTTTACCCTCTCTCAGAAAACAACTGTACCCACCACAGAAGAGCCTGAAACATCAATGGCGTGGTCGGGAAAAGACAAAAATCAAACCACTGCTCCTCTTACAACCGCGGAAGTAACCGAAGAAGTGATTTCAAACGATTCCTATGTTCTCCCCCTTACAGAAAAAATACAGAAAGGCTTTTCTCCCGACTCCCCCGTTTACGACGAAACAATGGGCGACTGGCGTGTTCATACGGGTATTGATTTTTCAGCTGAAAAGGGAAGCGAAGTTAAAAGTGTGGGCAACGGAAAAGTTACAAAGGTTATGTCCGACGCAAGTTGGGGATATGTTGTTGAAATTGACCACGGCGACTTCACTGCAAGATACTGCGGACTCACTCAGGGTACCACGGTGAAAAACGGTGAAACAGTTGAAAAGGGCGACACTGTGGGTAAACTCGGAGAAATTCCCTGCGAAAATGAGCAGGAGGATCACCTTCACTTTGAGGTTGTGAAAAACGAAAAAAAGGTAGACCCCATATCCGCAATGAAACTTACACTGAACTGACTTGAAACAGTAAAAATCCGTCAGTTATCACCGCAGAAAATGACAGTTAAATGACAAAACATACAACTTAAATCCACCGTCAAATATTAATTTTGACCTTATTGACAAAAACGATTTTAAGCTCTGTTTTTAATTGACATAAACTGTCATTTATGCTATAATCCGAGTATAAAATTTATGCCGTATTATTATGGTATACGTTCCCTTGAGACTGACGGATAAGTGGAGTTCACCACGCGAATCAGGGAAAGAAATATCAGTCGACCGTCTGGGCTACTTACAAGGGTTTTCATAAACCTTATGTGAGTGTGCCCTTTTTTACTTTTTAATTCAGAATTGAGCAGCTGATATTCCGGCATAAACCTTCAGCCGCAATTATCTGCTGTCCGGTATTCATCAAATACATTACAACCAGGAGGTTTTACATATGAAAAAAGTTGCAATCATTATGGGCAGTGACAGTGACCTGCCTGTAGTTTCAAAGGCTGCCGATACCCTTAAAGAATTCGGTGTACCCTTTGAACTTCACATTTTCTCTGCACACCGCACACCCATGGAAGCAAAGGAATTTTCAGAAAATGCAAAGAAAAACGGCTTTGGCTGTATCATAGCAGCTGCCGGTATGGCCGCTCACCTTGCAGGCGCCATTGCAGCAAACACAGTTCTTCCCGTTATCGGAATCCCTATGAAATCAAAATATCTCGACGGTATTGACGCCCTTTTGTCAACTGGACAGATGCCCTCAGGTATCCCCGTAGCCACAGTTGCAATTGACGGTGCAGTCAATGCCGCCTTGTTATCTATTGAGATTCTCGCAGTAAGTGAGCCGAGCCTTTATGAAAAACTTATTGCAAAGAGAAAGGCAGACACTCTTAAGGTGCTTGAAAAGAACGCTGCTGCAGAAGCAAAATATAACTTTTAAGTGGCTGCCCCACCTACTAACTACTAACTACTAACTACTAACTACTGACTACTGACTACTGACTACTAAAAGTACAATTTAAATTAAAAAGATAAATTAAGAAATTATTTTACGGAGGTATATAACCATGGAAAAAATTTACACAGGTAAAACAAAGGACGTATTCAAACTTGAGAACGGCAACTGCCTTCTTAAATTCAAGGACGACTGCACAGGCAAAGACGGCGTTTTTGATCCCGGCGAAAATGCAGTAGGTCTTACAATCGACGGTGTGGGTGATGTTAACCTTCGCATGTCAATTTACTTTTTTGAAAAGGTTAATGCAGCAGGCATTAAAACCCACTATGTAAGCGCAAACCTTGAAGACACAACAATGGAAGTTCTTCCCGCAAAAGTATTCGGTCACGGCCTTGAAGTTATCTGTCGCCACAAAGCAGTGGGCAGTTTCATCCGCCGTTACGGTGATTATATTGAAGAAGGTGCTGACCTTCCCGCTTATGTTGAAATGACCTTCAAAAACGACGCAAAAGGCGATCCTCTTGTAATCAAAGATGCTCTCGTTGCTCTCGGCGTTATGACAGACAAGCAGTACGAAGACATCAAGGAAATGACTCAGAAAATCACTCAGATCGTTGCTGATGACCTTAAGGAAAAAGGTCTCGTACTCTATGATATCAAATTCGAATTCGGTTACGATCCCGACGGCAATGTAATGCTTATCGACGAAATCGCATCAGGTAATATGCGTGTTTATAAAGACGGCAAATACATCGATCCTATGACCCTTTCAGAGCTTTTCTTTGCGTAAGCAGCAAATATTTTCTGAACTTTACCCACATTACCTAAGGAGGTATTAATCTATGGGAGGATTTTTCGGTGCAACATCTAAAAGAGATGTTGTTCTGGACGTATTTTTCGGTGTTGACTACCATTCACATCTCGGCACACGCCGTGGCGGTATGGCTGCCGTAAATGAAGAAATAGGATTCCAGCGCGATATCCACAACATTGAAAATTCACCTTTCAGAACCAAATTTGCA
>JAZOAX010000175.1:0-4819 GCA_045595685.1 Acutalibacteraceae bacterium | reverse complement strand
TATAGTCGCAAAGTTCCTTGTCTTTTTTGATTTCTTCGCACATATCGGCAGTTCTTCTGCACTGCCACACAATTGCGTTATAAACGGGCTTACCTGTTGCTCTGTCCCACAGAATTGTTGTTTCTCTCTGGTTTGTGATACCGATACCTGCGATATCCTTTGCAGAGAATTTGCCTGAACGAAGCACGGTTGTTATGGAATTCAACTGGCTGTAAAGAATGTTGAGGGGGTCGTGCTCAACCCAGCCTGCCTTGGGATAAATCTGCTCAAATTCATTCTGTGCCTTGGCAATGATTGTGCCTTTTTTGTCAAAAACAATTGAACGGGAACTTGTTGTGCCCTGGTCAAGAGCAAGAATAAGTTTTTCTGCCATTTTCTTAATATCCTCCTTAAAAATATCTGTTCAAAAAAAGAGAATAGAAAACCTTTCAACGCAAGTGAAAAACGACAGTTCTCCCCTGCCGAATAACTATGCTGTTTCAAGGGACTATCTCTACTCTCAATTCTCCACAGATATATCTCTTCATACAGATTATTTTACTTTAAATGTAACCTTTTGTCAACAAGATACAGTATAAATTATGGGATAAAAAGAATTATTTTGTGTTTTTTTAACAGTAAGCAAAAATATCCTGCTTTTCTCACTTGACTCAAAGAAAGGAATATTGTATTATATAAGATAGATTAAAATGATTGTTTGTTTAAAAATATGAGGAAAGGGAAAATACAATATGGAAAATGTTTTTTCAGGTGAAATTCTTAATATCACACCCTTTAAAAAAGGCTTTGTGTTTGCAACAAAAAGCACCACTCCCGACGGCAGATTAAAGGCTAATTTTTACGGCTACGATGCAGTTAACGATAAATTTACCCACATTAAAAAGTCAATCTTTCTTAAGGTAAAATTCGGCTATGAATATGAAGAAATTGCCGAACAATTGGGAGATTATGTTTCCTGCGATGTTGGTGTTCTTGGTGATAACCGTATTATGACTATTTTCCCCAACGGTGAATATAACATCTTCAACACAGACGGCTCTTTGAATGTTTCTTCACAACTCACCTATCACGGTAACCCCGTTTGTGACATTGCCGTTGACGGACCTTATGTGTGGTGTGCAGTTCCCGATGAAAACGCAATTATCAAATACTCACCCAGAGAAGGCAGAATTCTTCTTCGTGTTGGCGGAGGTGAAAATACTGCTTTTGAAAGACCCTGCGCCGTAACTCTCAGTGGCAGTACACTTTACATCTGCAACCAAGGCTCAAGAAAAATCCGCACCCTTAACATTATGACAAACTCCGTCAGAGACTACAGAGTGTTTAACGAAAAGGTGTATAAATACATCAATGTTATGGGCAAGGAATTCGTATGGCTCAAGTCCGGTCTTTATATTCTTGATTGATTTTCAAATGAAAAAATTCAAAGCAGTCAGGTTCAGAGCCTGACTGCTTTTTGTTATGCTATTTTCTTACACCAAGGCAGAAGCAGGTGTTTTCACGCATATCTTTTTCAATTATTCCGAAAGTGCCTTCCCCTGCTCTGTCGGCATTAAAATGTTCAACGGTGCGAAAACCTTCTTCACTCATAAGTTTTTCGGTTGTTTCCATATCCTCACTGTGAGTGAAAACAACTGTTGTGCCCTCCGGCATAAAAGCAACAGACCGAAGATGTCTTTTCAGTTCTTCACCGTGAAGATTGTCAGAGACACGGATAAAAGAAAAAAAGGCAGGTACACTATGCAAATCTCCGTCTTTTACTGTGTCACAGTCCGAAACCGTATACACCGTCAAGCCCTCGGATAAGATTTCCCAAGACTTTTCTTCACCGAAAATCAGTGCACGGTCAATGCCGATTTCTTTGGCGTTTGCCATAGCGTTCCTTTCGAAAACTCTGACAATGTCTTTTGTAATTTCTCTCATTTTAAATCACCTCATATATTCTGATACCACAAATCAGATAAAAATACAAGACTTGTTTTTTTCTTCATTTTGTGGTAATATAAGGGCAGAAAAAAGAGAAAAAAATTTTTAAAGGCTGTGCAGTGCACAGCCTTTTTTGTCTGGTTTTTATTCTTCTTCAACCTTGAAGCCTTTTTTAATAAGGAAGAAAAGAGGTACAAGAGTAAGTATTGATACAATTGCTGCATAAAGGAACATACTTTTTGCGGGAATAATTGTTTCAACACCGTATTCGTTGATGTAAGTGACAGCTGAACTGCGGCATGCAATATCACCGATAGCAGGACCTAATACCATGGGGATGAGCACAAAGAATATCATTCTGATGCCCTGGAAGAGACCTGCCTTACCAACAGGAATAAAGTCCTTTACCGAGGCATTGAAAAGGATACCCAGTACAACATAACCGATTGCAGTGGGAGCAACACCGATGAGCACAGCCTTGATGTTTGTTGTTGTTGAAAGAATAAACAGACCGATTATCATAAGGATAACACCGCTAAGAAGGCCTTTACCCTTATCCTTGCCTGCAATCTTAAGAAGAAGTACGATACCTGCAACAAGAGCCAGAACGGCAATTACTGCCACAATAATTGTGCTTGTTGAAAGCAAGTTTGCTCCGCCGGCAGTGTTATCGGGAATAACAACATACTGAAGGTAAACAAGAAGATACGGGAAGAACACCTGGAAGGCTACACTGAAGCAGCACAAAGATGCAAGTGTGAGATAAAGTCTTGAGTTTTCTTTGATTACTGAAGGTCTGAAACCGTAGAAAAGATCTGCCCAATAACTTGATGAAACTTCATTTTCTGCTGAAATCTGCTTGGGATTATCAATAAGGAAGAAGCCTGCCACACCGCAAGCAGCAACAATAAGACCTAATATCAAAAAGAAATTCTGATATGAAACCGTGCCTGACTGTGCAAGGCTGCCTACGCCCATAATTGATGCCATTGATAAGAAACCGACAAATGTGAGTGCAGTTTCAACAGTGGGTCTGATTTTAGGTGTTGTAACATCTGTTACCCAGGCATTGAAGGCTGCGTCATTACTTGCAGAACCCATAAATGTCATAACGATGTCCATAAGAATAACAACCCATACAGTTGTGGTGAGAATCTTTGCTTCATCGGAAATGCCGAAAAGTGCAGCTGTGTTATCTCTTGTGATAAAACCGAAAACTGCTGTTACAAGACCCCATAAGAAATAGCCCAGAGAAATGAAAAGTTTACGGTTTTTCATTTTGTCACTGAGTGTACCCATTATAAAGGTTGAAACAACTGCTGCAATTGCCGAAAGAGCAACCATACGGCTGATTGCTGTTGTGGGAGCCATTGTGTTTGCCATAGCCGCAGAAGATGCACCCGCATAAACTGAGTTATAAAGGAAGGTGTTGAAATACATATTTTCAATATTCCACGCAATTCCCCCCATAAAACTGAACAGGCAGATGCTGAACCACATCTTCTTTGAAAGTTTGTTTTGCATAAAAACCTTCTCCTTTTAATTTTATCCTTGCCGATTTTATCGGCACAAAAAAATATTGCTCTACTATTATAGCAGAGCAATTTGAATTTTTAAATACTAAAACAGATATTTTTCTAAATTTTTATATTTTATTATTTTATAAAGCATAATTCCCAGTGTGAAAAGCACTCCGATTTCGCCAAGTGCCACAAGTCCGCCTTGTAAAAGGAAGGATTGGAAATGAAAAGGTCCGTCAACGAAGAAAATTTCAATTTCAGCGCCGATGATAATTCCGTTGAACACTGCCGGCATAAGAAGTGAGACAAACGGCACTTTAAAAAGTGTTATATTTCTAAGTTTTCTCATTGATACAACGGCAAGAAAGGTTGCCAGTGAGCCGAGCACCATATCAACGGGAAGTGCACCTGCAGAAACAAGATTTGCCACCACACAACCAACCGTAAGTCCCGGAATTGCCGCCGGTGTGAAAAGTGCAAGTACCGTCAGTGCCTCTGAAACCCTGAACTGGACTGCCATTGATGTGCTGCCGGGGAAAATTGCCGCCTGAGCAAAGGTGAGCGCAACATAAAGTGCAGCAATAATTGCGCTGAGGGCTGTCTTTCGCGCGTTTTTTGACATATTCATTTTTTAACTCCTTTAGTTTTGATTTTAAACCGTTGTTGGTTTAGGTCAGGAAGGTTTCGAACTGACCGTCCGAAAAATCGGACAAAGGGTATTATATAACAATTTTTGTTTAAATGCAAGAGTTTCTTACAGTCTCTGCAACCCTTTCCCCAATGTTTCTGCACAGATTTTCGTCTTCACATTCAACCATCACTCTTATAACAGGCTCTGTTCCCGATTCTCGAAGAAGAATACGCCCTTTACCCGAAAGTTCCCTTTCTGCTTTTTCAACTGCTTCAAGCACATTCTTGTTTCCGCATACTGCTTTTTTGTCTTTCACTCTTACATTAATGAGCACCTGCGGATATGAAGTGAAGCCTTTCATAAGTTCACTGAGTTTCTTGTTTTCGGAAAGCATAACTTCCATTACCATCAGTGCAGTGAGTATTCCGTCACCCGTTGCACAATATTTTGAAAAGATTATGTGTCCCGACTGTTCACCACCCAGAGAACAGCCTTCTTTAAGCATATAATCGTGAACAAATCTGTCACCTACCTTTGTTTTTACATATAAGATACCCTCTTTATCAAGAGCCTTATATAGTCCGTAGTTGGACATAACCGTTGTGACTACGGCATTGTTATTGAGTTCATTTTTTGATTTGAGGTATTTTGAGCAGATATATAAAATTCCGTCGCCGTCAACAATATTACCCTTCTCGTCAACGGCAATGCACCTGTCTGCATCGCCGTCAAAGGCAAAGCC
>JAZOAX010000174.1:0-2042 GCA_045595685.1 Acutalibacteraceae bacterium | reverse complement strand
TCATTACGATATTTATAAAGGCTGTCATATACATTCAGGATTTGTCCTCCGGGATACCCGAAAACTGTATCGCAGCCTTGTTCAATTAAAGTTTTTACAAGTATATCTGCGCCTGAAAGGAGCATAATCCTCACTCCCTTTCAGCTATTACTTCAACTTCCACCAACGCTCCTTTGGGAAGCTCTTTCACTGCCACACAAGAGCGTGCAGGCTTGCCGGTGAAATACTCTGAATAAACTGCGTTGAATTCGGCAAAGTCACCCATTTCATTCAGAAAACAAACTGTTTTCACAACCTTTTGGAGAGATGAGCCTGCTTCTTCTAAAACAGCTTTTAAGTTTTTGCAGACTCTGTGTGTCTGCTCTGTAATGTTGTTTCCTTCAAGGACACCTGTTTCAGGATTCAGGGGAATCTGTCCTGATGTGAAAACAAGGTTTCCAACTACCATACCCTGAGAGTAAGGTCCGATTGCCTCGGGTGCGTTTTTTGTATATACTTTCTGACTCATAATAATTTCTCCTTTATTCAACTATTTTAAAGCCTTCGTTTTGAAGTGCCTTTTTAATTTCAATAACGTGCTCGTAATTTCGTGTTTCCATTTTGATTCTCAGGTAACATCCGTTTACGCTCTCCGTGCTTCCCGCTCTTTCGTGGTGAACACTTGTAACATTACCGCCGCAGTCCGCAATAATTCTTGAAACATCCTTGAGCTGACCTGGTTTATCCATAAGTTCAAGTAGCAGACTTGATGAACGACCTGATTTCATAAGACCTCTTTCGATAACACGAGACAAGCTTGTAACATCAATGTTTCCGCCTGATACAATTGCTACAACCTTTTTACCTTTCAGGTTGAATTTATTAAACATCACAGCTGCTACTGCTGTTGCACCTGCACCTTCTGCAATCATTTTTTGCTTTTCAATGAGAGTGAGAATTGCACTTGCAACCTCGTCATCGCTTACCAGGGCGATTTCATCAACATATTCCCTGACGAATTTATAAGTGTTTTCTCCCGGTTGTTTTACTGCAATACCGTCTGCGATAGTCGAAACTGATTGCAGACATTCAATTTCACCATCTTTAATTGAGTTATACATGCTCGGTGCACCTGCAACCTGAACACCGTAAACTTTAACGGAAGGTCTTATCTGTTTTACTGTATATGCAATACCTGAAATAAGTCCGCCGCCACCGACGGGAACAACGATAGCATCAACGTCGTCAAGTTCATTCAGCACTTCAAGTGCAATTGTTCCCTGACCTGCAATAACGTTTTCATCATCAAAGGGATGTACAAATGTGTAGCCTTCTTTTTCTTTAAGCTCAAGAGCTTTTTTATAAGCATCGTCATAGCAACCCTCCACAAGGCACACATCTGCACCGTAACCTTTTGTTGCTTCTACTTTTGAAATCGGAGCGGTATCAGGCAGACAGATTAGGGATTTTATCCCATTTTTTGTTGCCGCCAGAGCAACGCCCTGTGCATGGTTTCCTGCTGAGCAGGCAATTACACCTTTTTCCTTTTCTTCATCAGACAGCATTGCGATTTTATATGCTGAACCTCTTACCTTGAAAGACCCTGTAATTTGTAGGTTTTCAGGTTTCAGGTATAGTTCACATTTGTCAGCCACACCGTAGGCACGGACCAGATTTGTTTCACGGATAATGTTTTTCAGCACCGTCTGTGCATTAAAAACTTTGTCGAGAGTTAACATTTTCATTCCACCTTTCAGAAAATCTTATGCTTTAAGGCAAAACAAAAACCCGCCTCAAAGCTCTTAATTGCTTTGAGACGGGTGTAAATATAAATTTTGCACTCGCGGTACCACTCAAATTGCGGATATGAAAATCCGCCACCTCTTCGAAGTCAATCAACTTCTATGCACTGACGTAGCATACACGGGAAGCGCCTACTGGGTGTTAAGCCTTTGGGACTTCCGGCTCGGAAGTGATAGGATTTTCTACTGCATTTTATCGGGATTTCACCATTCCCCGACTCTCTGTGAAACTGACTTGTAGATTCCGTCTTCGTCGTAGCC
>JAZOAX010000173.1:0-2586 GCA_045595685.1 Acutalibacteraceae bacterium | reverse complement strand
AAGCGAAACGGAAGTTCAGCAGTCTGAAGCAGAAGAAGTTTCCGAAGAAGTTGAGGCAGAAGAAGCAGCCGAAGAAGAAACAGAAGAAGTTTTCGAAGGCGAAGACGACCGTCTTGAACTTTTTGAGGAAGAAGATATAGAAATGGATATTGACGAAGTTCAGGAGGGTGATAACAATGGCTAAGAAAAATAAAAAAAGAACCTCCGGCGGTCTTAACACATCATATCTTACCAAAATGGGCGGACACAACCTTGTTGCAAACCGCAGTATGTCCTTTTCATCAATCAGTGTTCTTACAGCCTGCCTTCTTCTCATCGGTATCTCACTGATTATCCTTCTCAATATTCAGACTCTTGTTAAGGATGTTGAAAGCCAGAATGTTGTTATTGCTTTTGTAAAAGACGAAGCCGACGACACAATCGTGGCTCAGGTGGGAGCAGACCTTCGTGCAATTCCCGATGTAACAAATGTTGAGTTTGTTTCAAAAGAAGTTGCCTATGCGGAACAGCTTGAAGATTTCGGCGTTGAAAAAGACCTTTTTGACGATGTAATTGAAAATCCGCTTCCCGATTCCTACAGAATAACAGTGGGTAACCTTGAAGAATTCAACATAACCCTTGAAAAAATCAAAGCGGTGAATAATGTTACAAATGTAAGAGAAAGTCAGGAACTTGTTAACCAGATTTCAACACTGCAGTCTTCAATCACCGCAATATGCGTTATGATTGTTATTGTTCTGATTTTTGTTTCAATGTTCATCATCTCAAACACAATCAGAATCACAATGGTATCAAGAAAAATCGACATTCAGGTTATGAAGTCCGTTGGTGCAACCAACATCTTCATCTGCTGGCCCTTTATGATTGAAGGTATAATCATCGGTCTCATTTCGGGCGTGCTTGCAATGTGCCTTACCCTTGCAGTTGAAAAAGTTGAAGGTCAGGCTATGCAGTCACTTCTCGGAATGTTCGGCAGTGAAGGTATTTCAGTTATGGATTATATACCCCTTCTTATCGGTGCTTATCTTGTTTCAGGCATACTCATCAGTTCATTGGGTAGTTTGTTCTCAATCAGAAAGTATCTGAAAAAAGAGGGCAGTGAAGCCAACGATATATGATATCCGGAATTTAACAGGTGATAGAAAATGAAAAAAATTATATGCATTCTTTTATGTTTCATCATTGCTGTAACAGCAGTTTCGGCGGGTACACCTCTTCTTGTTAACGCAGCAACAAAGGAAGAACTCGAAGCTGAAATTGACAGACTTGACGGTGAAATTGCTGCCAACAGAAAGAAACTTGAAGAACTCAAAGCAGACCAGAGAAAGAAAAGAGAATATCTTGAAACTCTTGAAAAACAGATTGAAACCGTTGAAGCAAAGGCAACAAAAATTCAGACTCAGATTCAGAAAATAGATGCTGAAATTGATGACCTCAACGCTGAAATCAAGCAGATTTCCCGTGAGATTACTCAGACGGAAAAAGAAATTATTGAAACGGAAAACAACATTACCGAATCAAGCGATCTTCTTGCGGCAAAACTGAGAAGTGCCTATATCAACGGCAACGAGTCAACACTTAAAATTCTTATGGGTGCAGATTCTCTTGCAAGTTTTCTTACAAGACTTGAAATGATGAAGAGAACATCTGAAAACGATAAGAAAGTTATTGACGATTTCAAGCAGCAGGTAATTGACCTGAGAAAAGCCAAGAATAAACTTGAAGAAGACAAGAAAGAACTTGACGAAAAGAAAGCAGTTCTTGTTGAAAAGAAGGCTGAACTTCAGGAAAAGAAGGACGAATACGATAAAACTGTTGCAGAACTTGAAAAGCAGTATGTAGAAATTGAAAAATATCTTGCTGAACTTGATAAGGACAGTGCCGAATATCAGCAGTATATCAAAGACCTGCAGGACGAAAAAGCCCAGGCTGATGCTGAAATCGACAGAATCCTCAGTGAATATTATGCAACAAGCAAACCCACAACACTTCCCGCAGCAAACAATGACCCCGACGGCGGCGGAGGCGGCGGTGGCTCAGCAGGCCCCGGATATGTTTCCGGTGAAAGTTGGGCATGGCCTTTAGGCAGTCAGTCCTGCTACATCAGCAGCCCCTACGGCTACAGAAGTGCTTCAATTTCAGGCTGGTCATACCACGGCGGCGTTGATATTTCAGGCAGCGGTTTCTACGGCAGAGCAATTTACGCCACAAGAAGCGGTAAGGTTATTGCAGCCGTTACAAGTAACAGCGGCTACGGTATTTATGTAATCATCGACCACGGAGACGGATATTCAAGCCTTTATGCTCATATGTCAACCCGTTATGTTTCCTCAGGTGATATTGTTCAGAAGGGACAGATGATAGGCAGAGCCGGCTCCACAGGTAATTCAACAGGTCCTCACCTTCATTTTGAAATCCGTTACTACGGACAAAAGCAGGATCCGATGAATTATGTCAGAAAACCGTAAAACTAAGGTTATTAAGTTTTTATAGTCCGAAACGCCGAAAAGATTCAAAAATTTACACTTTCAAGCGGGTTTGGATTTATACTCATCAACTTAAGGTGACAGCAGTTGAACCAAATAA
>JAZOAX010000172.1:0-10975 GCA_045595685.1 Acutalibacteraceae bacterium | reverse complement strand
CGTATTACGAGGAGAAAAATCTTCAAAGGTGCTGCAAATCGGACATTTAAGACTTATTGGGTTCGATTGCTGTCACCTTATTCACAGGAGGAAAGATGAAACTTATCACTCTCAAAAACGGTCTGAGAATATTTCTTAATCCCTGCCCCGGACTGCGTTCGGCAATTGTCGGCGTGTGGGTAGGCAGCGGCTCAAGGTATGAAAAGCCACAGAACAACGGCATATCCCACTTTATTGAGCATATTGTTTTCAAGGGCAGCGAAAAAAGAAACGGTTTTCAGATTGCGGAAGGTATGGATGAAATCGGTGCTCAGGTGAATGCATACACCACCAAGGAATACACATTTTTCTATGTCAAGGCGCTGGATTATCAGATTCTGAAAGGTGCGGACATACTTTTCGATATGATCTGCAATCCGAAACTTGACAGTAAGGACATTGAAACGGAAAAGGGCGTTATTCTTGAAGAAATTGCAATGTGCGAAGATGATCCCTCCGATGTGTGCTATGAAGTGAATGAAGAAGGACTTTTCGCACCGTCAAGCCTTTCACTGCAGATTCTCGGTACAAGAGATACCGTATCTTCTTTCACGCGGGAAGATTTCAGAAAATATATGGACGAAAACTATGTGCCCGAAAGAATGGTTGTGGGTGTAAGCGGCAGTTTTGACGAAGAAGAAATGCTCGGCAAAATTGAGGAGTATTTCTCTCGCTTTGAAAATAGAAACAATCCTCTTAACTGGTACGAAGTGCCTTTCAATAAGGTGTATACCCTTAAAAATATGCCCACAGAGCAGACTCATATTATGCTTTGTTTCAATGGCGTGGGTATTGAGCACGAAGACCTTTATCCCCTGCAGCTTGTGATGTTTATTCTCGGTACAGGCTCATCGTCACTTCTCAATCAGCGCATAAGAGAGCAGTTGGGTTTGGTTTATTCCATTGATTCCTGGCTGGGACGGTATATGGGCGGCGGATATATTGCGGTTTCAATGAGTCTTCAGGAAAAAAGCGAAGAAAAAGCCATTAAGGAAACGGTTAAAATAATCGGCAGTTTTTCTTCGGTTGTAACACAAAGGCAGATTGATATTGCAAAAGAGAAACTTATCTCAAGCCTTATTATGTCAAGGGAGCATCCTCAGTCAAAGTTTTCTTCCGACGGCAGAAATCTTCTTATGCTTTCAAAATTCATTGAAGATGACGATATCATAAATAAAATCAGAGCCATAACACTTGAAGATGTTAAAAAGGCGGCGGATGAATACCTTAAACTTTCCGATGTTTCTTTCACTGCAGTGGGCAGGGTAAAAACAAAAGAGGAATATGAGAGATTTATTGCAGACACATTAAAAGAAGGTGACAGCAAATGAGTGTTATTTCAAATGCAAAAAGAATAGTAATTAAGGTGGGAACATCCACTCTTACATACGAAACAGGAAAAATCAACATCAGAAGAATGGTGAAACTCTGCAGTGTTCTTGCAGATCTGCACAATTCAGGCAAAGAGGTTGTGCTGGTTACATCAGGCGCTATCGGTGTGGGTGTGGGTAAACTCGGGCTCAAGGAAAGACCGAAGGATATCCCCGGCAGACAGGCTGCAGCAACGGTGGGTCAGTGCGAACTTATGTTTATGTATGATAAATTCTTCGGTGAAAACGGAGTGAAAACAGGTCAGCTTCTTATTACAAAAAGCGACATTGAAAATGAGCAGAGACGTATAAACCTTGAAAACACCTTTGAGAAACTTTTCGAATATGGCGCTGTGCCCATAATCAACGAAAACGACAGTGTTGCCACTGAAGAAATTGTTTACGGTGATAACGATTCACTTTCTGCCATTGTTGCATCACTCATTCACGCTGATGCCCTTATTATTCTTTCGGATATTGACGGACTTTTTGACGAAAATCCCAACGAAAACCCTGATGCAAGGCTTATTCCCGTTGTGAAAGAAATCAATGACGATATCATTGCTCTTTGCGGCGGCGCAGGCAGTAACAGAGGTACCGGCGGAATGGTAACAAAAATTCACGCAGCAAAAATAGCAGGTGATGCAGGTATCCCCACCGTTATTATGAACGGCACCTCACCTCAGGATATATACAAACTCATTGACGGACATTCCGTCGGCACAATTTTCACAGTCTGAACAAGGGGGAATAAGAATGCTGACTCAACTCGGTATTAACGCAAAAAAAGCAGAAAGAACACTTATGGTTGCGTCTTCAGAAACAAAAAACAAGGCCCTTTCGGCTATTGCAGAGGCGCTTAACGAAAAATGCGGATACATAATTTCACAGAACAGAATCGATATTGAAAATGCAAGACAAAAGGGTATGAGCGATTCAATGATTGACCGCCTTTCCCTTAACGAAAGCAGAATCAAAGGCATTGCCGATGCAGTGAAAGAACTTGTTATGGCAGAAGATCCCGTAGGCAAGGTTATTTCAGGTACAAAACGCCCTAACGGACTTGTTATTGAAAAGGTCAGTGTACCTCTTGGTGTAATTGCAGTTATTTTTGAGGCAAGACCCAATGTTACCGTAGATGCGGCTGCTCTTTGTCTCAAATCGGGTAACACGGTAATTCTCCGCGGCGGCAAAGAAGCAATCAATTCCAACAAGGCAATGGTTTCAATAATGAGAAATGCCATTGCATCTCAGGGTTTGCCCGAAGACTGTATCCAGCTTGTTGAAGACACTTCAAGAGACTCCGCAACGGCGCTTATGAAAATGAATTCCTATGTTGATGTACTCATTCCCCGCGGCGGTGCAGGACTTATTGCATCCTGCGTGCAGAATTCAACAGTGCCCGTAATCGAAACAGGTACGGGTAACTGCCACGTTTATGTTGATAAAGATGCCGATATTCAGATGGCGGCAGAAATTATATATAACGCAAAAACATCGCGCCCCTCTGTGTGTAATGCTTGCGAAAGCCTTGTTATACACAGGGATATTGCACAAAAAGTTCTGCCCTTGATAAAGGAAAAACTCGACACAAAGTCTGTTGTTATCCACGGCGACGAACACTGTGCTAAAATCATTCCCGATGTTATCCCTGCAACTAAGAACAACTACGGCAGAGAATATCTCGGATATGAAATCAGCGTGAAAATCGTTTCGGATATCGACGAAGCAACTGAGCATATTATGAAGTATTCCAGCGGTCACAGTGAATGTATTGTAACAGAAAACTACACTGCCGCAAGAAAGTTCACATCGGTTATTGATGCGGCGGCGGTTTATGTGAATGCGTCAACAAGATTTACCGACGGCGGTGAATTCGGTTTCGGTGCGGAAATCGGCATTTCAACCCAGAAACTCCACGCAAGAGGCCCTCTGGGACTGACCGAACTCACCTCACAGAAATATATTATTTACGGTGAAGGTCAGGTAAGATAAGAAAACAAGAAAAAGGGGAGGTTCCTGTGGAACAGACAAAGAAAAGAAGTCCCGTGAATTTTATTGTGGGCATAGTTGTTATTGCTCTTGCACTTACAGGGATAATAAGCATTATTTCAGGTGTGGCAGGAAGAATCAACTCTTCCGTTAAAGAACAGAACTCACTGGAATATGCTGAGTTTGAACAGTTTGTTGCACCCATAGTTATGTATGACCCCGACACTTTTGACGATATCACTATGGCAAACACAGAGCAACTTATCAGCATAGCAATCTGGTCAATTCTCGACAGTAATCCCGAGCCCGACAAGTATGAATACACCGACGGCGGTATGCTTATGCCGCAAAAAGAGGTGGAAGAAAAATTCAACTCTCTTTTCGGCGGTCAGGTGAAGTGGCAGCACTGCACCGTTGACGGCGGCGGAATCTATTTCAGTTACAGTGAAAGCAAAGAGGCATATATAATCCCCATAACGGGTGTTACTCCCATTTATACCCCGAAAGTAACGGATATTTCCGAAAGACCGAGTACGGTTGTTCTCACCGTGGGCTATCTTGCCGCAACAGACTGGGTGCAGGACAGTGAGGGCAATATGGTACCGCCGGAAGTGTCAAAATATATGAAAATTACTCTCGGTAAAAATCAGGACAACACCTATTATGTAAGAGCGATTCAGGCGGCAGACTGATTAATCTTGATATTTTTGTGAAAAAAATATACAAAATTATTTAAAGTTATCGCAGTTTCTTGACTTTTTTAAAGAAAAATTATATATTATATTTAGCATAAAATAATTTAGGGTATTATGCTCTTTTGAATTGAATGAAGGTAAATCTCTTCGAAAAGGAAAATCCAAGGAGGTAAGAGTATGAAAAAAACTATGAAAAAGGCTTTAATCGTTCTTTCAGTTGTTATTGCCGCTGTGCTTATGATGACATTTATGGTATCAGCAGCAACAGACTGTGGTGACGGTAAACACCTTACAGGTGAAAGGGTAATTGCTCCCACCTGTACCACAGGCGGTTATACAGAAACATACTGTACAGTCTGCGACAAGGTTTTCGGTACAAGCGACCATATTGCAGCCCTCGGTCACGATTATGACAGTGCTGAGTGGAAATATGTTACCAACGGTAACGGCTTCGATTATCAGGCTGAATGTGCACGTGAAAACTGCGGTGTTGTAAAAACTGACGGTAAATTCTACCATTCAGTAACATTCGTTAACCCCTGGGCAACCGATACAGAAACAACAAAAGAAGAACTCAGTTACACTTCTCTTGCAAAAACATGGAAGAATGAAGAACTTCTCACAATTTATGTTGTTGAAGGCGGCACAGTAAACGAAGGTGTTGATGCAAAGCGTCAGAAGGACTATGATTTCGGTGAATACGACCTTTCAGGCTGGACACTTGCTCCCGCCGATTCAGGCGACTTCACAGAAAGCGATTTCTTCCTTTTCGGTGATGACGGCGACACAATTGACAAAAACACAAACCTTTATGCTGCTTTCACAGGTAACCCCGAAGTATACTACACCGTTCAGTTCTATAACGCAAACGGTGTTGCTTTCACAAGAGAAATTTCAGTCCGTCACGGCAAAAAGGTTGACGACGACATCTTCAAGCCCGATGAAAACGGTGTTTATCAGAATGTTCCTCAGTTGGAAGAAACTGCAAGCCACTATTTCACATTCAGCAAGTGGAATATTGATATCAACGCTCTTTACGGCGACACAGTAATTGTTGCTGTTTATGACAATAATCCCAAAATGTATGAATACATTTTCTGTGATTATCAGGGAAATGAACTTCACACAGAAACAGTTGCATACGGTGCAGCATCTGTTTATAACGGCAATGCAGACTTTGCAGCCGAAATGGAAAGACCCAAGGACCGTACATACATCTATGCATGGATGGGTGAATTCACCATTGAAAACACTGTTCACACAACACATATCTCATCAATGAAAGCACCTATGGGCTATCTTGACACAAGATATAAAGACAGTGAAGATTACGAAGTAATCCGCCTTATTCCTGCTTATGTGCAGAGACTCGTTGAATATCAGTTCGACCTCACTGCAATCATTCCTTCAACAGAGCCCGATATGGACTACTATCTTGACAAGGTTATCGTTCAGATTCTTAACGATAAAGGTCAGTATGTAGGCGGCGGCAGAACAAGTGCCGTAAACGGCAAAGCAGTGTTCAAGTGCTTCCTCAGAGACAGCCAGTATTACACAATCACTGCAGTTACAGAAGATGAAAAGTATCACGGTGAAAAGGTTCTTGAGCGTAACTTCATTTACGATGCAACCTACACCAAGATTTCAACCACAATCAATCTTGAACTCAACGAAGACTATGTAAACGGCAACAGATGCTCATGTATCCACCACAATGCAATTGTGAGAGGCTTGTGGGTAAGAATTCTCAACCTTCTTTACAGACTCTTCAATGTTAAGTATGTATGCTGCGACGATATGTACGCAACTCTCGGTGATGTACTCGTTTACACAAAATAAAATAACCGGTTAGTTAATAAGGGCCCCGAACTTAAGTTCGGGGCTTAATTTTTTTTATATCTGCTGTTACCTTAATAAAAATTCAATTTTCTGCGGCGGAATTTTCTGCGATTTAACACAATCTTAACAAACACAGTTTTCACAGTGCTATAATATAAAAAAAGACATAAAAGATAATAGTGTAAATTATCTTGTCTTCAGGAGGAAATATTATGGAGTTAAACATTGAATCAATTCTTACAATCATTAATGTGATTATGGGTCTTGTGCGCAAGATTATCGGTTTCACAGGCGGCGAAATCGAATTCTGATTCAGAACAACTCAAAAGGACTGGTGCCGAGGCACCAGGCCTTTTATGTTATTTATATGCGTTGTAATATATCTTTCCGGCTCTCATATCAATTCCGCGGTATTCCATCAATTCCGAAAGTGTTACAAGCTGATATCCCTGATTTATCAGCCAGGGGATTACAGATTCACTTGCCGATGCAGTGGGGGAATAAATATCGTGCATAAGAATAATTGAGCCGTCACGCACATTGCTTTTAATTATTGAAACAGTTCTTGAAGCGTTTCTGTGCTCCCAGTCCCTTGTGTCAATTGACCAGTAAATAAAGGGCATATTGACTGTGGAAAGAACACGGCTACTTGTTGCTCCTCCGGGGGCACGGATTATCTTCGGTGTAACGCCTGTGTATTTTTTGATAACGGCATTTGTTCTGTTCACTTCGTCAAGAATTGAAGAATCGGAATAAGAGGGGAGATTGATATGATTATAAGTGTGGTTTCCAATTTCGCAGCCCATTTTGTGTGCTCTTTCAAGGGCATCGTGATACCTGTCAACTCTTGAACCGATAACAAAGAATGTTGCCTTTGAATCGTACTTTTCAAGCACATCAAGAATACGGTTTGTGTAAGTGCTGCTGGGCCCGTCATCGTAGGTGAGGGCAATCATCTTTTTCGTGGGGTCAATCCGGCTTGACTTGACGGATTCACTGTAGGCACTGTAGTATTTACCCTTCATCACTGCTCTGAGTCTGTAGTAATATACTGTGCCGTTTTTTGCAGTGGAATCGGTATATTTGGCGGTATTTTTCACTGTAGCAAGTTTAGTCCATTCAGATGCCGAAATGCCTTTGCGGTAAATTTCGTAGTTTGTGGCACCCTTTGATTTTTCCCAGGTGATAACATTGGCACTGTTCTGCTTTTTCACCGTAACCTTTTTCGGCGCTGCAACATAGTTTACCGAAACACCGTCGGTTCTGTATGCGCTCTGATATTTGCCTGAAACAACAATAAGGGTGTAGGAATATTTTGTTCCGCTTTGGGCTTTTGTGTCGGTGTAAGAGGTGCTGCCTTTTGAATTAAGAATGGCAATTCTGTGCCAGGAATCCTGAGTTTCAGACTTTCTGTAAAGTTTGTATCCCGTTGCAGAGGAAACTTCTTTCCATTTTACTTTAACGCCGCCAAGGGCATTTTGTGCAGAAGAAACTTTTGGTGGAGTGAGATACTTATAATATGTACCTGAGAAAAATCCGCTGAGAGCCTTATCGTTTTTGACTCTTACGGCGTACTGATATTTCACATCGGGTTTAACGGTGGTGTCAATAAACTTCTTTGTTTTTGCCGATAGGGTCTGAAGTGTTTTCCAGTCTTCCTTGGGTGCTTTTCTTATAACAAGATAATTCTTTGCACCTTCAACGGCAGACCACTTCACTTCAATACCTGTACCTCTGTTTCTTATTAGAGTAATCTGCGGTGAAGAAATGCAGGATATGTCTTTATATACCCAGGCACTGTAATCTGAACCGATTTTTGCGCGTACTCTGTAAGAATAAGAAGTGTTGTTTTTTGCTGTGGTGTCATTGTAACTTGTTACAGTGTTTTTCACAGTGGTAAGTTTTTTCCAGGTGTCTTCTGTTGCGGCCTTTCTGTAAACCTGATACTTTTCGGCACTGCCGACGCTTTTCCAGGTAACAGTGATACCGGCGTTGTAGTTTCTCAGTTTTGTAATTTTCGGCACCGCAACAAAATTGATTGATGCTTCCGAAGCGCACACACCTTCCGTTTCTGCAGTGCAGGGAGTAACTTTATAGGTGTAGTTTTTGCCTGAAGATACCTTTGGGTCGGTATATGTTATGATGTCCGGGGTTACTTGTGCAAGAACTTTGTATCCGTCACTTCCGCTTTTTCTGTAAATCTTATATTCTTCCGCTGTGTCGCAGGTGCTCCATTTCAGAAAAACTCCGTCTTCACTGTTTTTTACCGAAAGGGAACTAACTGTCAGCGTTTCCGTTTCTGTGGCACTTACAGTGAAAATGCCCACACAAGCAAGTGAAAGCAAAAGCACCAGAGAAAGTATTATTTTTTCGACCTTTTTCATTTTTATCCGACCCTTTTCTACAATATATAACAATATAGTACCACCTCAAAAACCATTGTGTCAATTAAAAAAAGAAAAAACAGGAATTAAAATTTATACTAACTATTTGCCTTTCGGGGCAGTATGTGATATTATAAACGAAACAGTTAAAACAAAGGAGAATAAAAATGGAACTTATCAGATCACTTTTTGAGGAAAATTTTCCCGCAGCCTTTGCAACGGTATGCCTTGCCGGGTATTTTTTCGGTATGGCTGTTGTGTTTATTCTTAAACCCATAAAGAATGCCGAAAGTTTTTCCATCAAGCCTGTGGATAACGCAGGTAAAACAGAAATCCGTGTTTATTACGGCGGTATTTCATTTGCTTTGGGCGCATTTCTTCTGTATCTTGCCTTTGCAACGGGCACTGCATACCATTCCCTTGTTGGCGGTATGTTCTTTGCAACAACAGTGTTTGTAACAAGAACAATTTTCCTGTTTGTTGATAAGGGCTGGAAATGTCCCTACACAAAACTTGCAATTCCCGCTGAAGGCTGCTTTGTAATTGCACTGTGGGTATGCTGGTTCCTTGCAAAATAATTTTTAAATAAGGGTGTTCAGATGAATCTTTCAGTAATACCTCAGCCGGATTTTTTTAAAGTCAATTCAGATGAAACGGCAGTGAAAATAACACGCCTTTGCGAAATTGAAGCAGGGGAAGGCACCGCAAAAGCGGAAAGAGAACTGAAAAACTTTCTTTTTGATTATTTTGAAGGTGAAATTCTCGGCACGGGCAAAGAGAAAATCCGTCTTTGCGTTAAGAATGAAGGCGCAAAGGAATCCTACCGTCTTCGTACAGAAAAAAACACGGTAACAATTGAAGGCGGTGACGAAGCAGGTCTTTTTTACGGCGTGCAGACTTTAAAACAACTTCTCATTCAGGGCGAAATGCAACTTCCCTGCCTTACTGTTGAAGATTCCCCGAGATTCACTTCAAGGGGATTTATGCTGGACTCGGCAAGATACTTCTTTCCGAAAGAAGCGGTTATGCACTTCATTGATATGATGGCTTTGCACAAACTCAACGAGTTTCACTGGCACCTGAGTGATGACCAGGGATTCCGCTGCCAACTTGAAAACAATCTTCTGTTAACGGAAATCGGCTCATATCGTTCACACACCAATTTTAATTCAGTCTCCCACGCAGGCTTTTACAGCAAAGCCGAGATGAAAGAAATAGTAGCCTATGCTCACGAAAGGTTTATAAAGGTTATTCCCGAAATTGATACACCGGGGCACACGGTGAGTATGATTGCGTCTTATCCCTTTCTTTCTTGCTTTGAAAGAAACCTTACCGTTGCAACCCATTGGGGCGTAAAGCACGATGTTCTTTGTGTGGGTAAGGAAAGCACCTTTGAGTTTATGGAAAGTGTTTTCGATGAACTTACGGATATTTTCACCGACGGCATTATACATCTCGGCGGCGATGAAGTGCCCGCAACACGATGGAAGTTGTGTCCCCACTGTCAGAAAAGAATGAAAGAAGAAGGCCTTACGGATGAAAGCGACCTTCTCACATATTATCTTAACAGGCTTGCAGATTATCTCACAGAAAAAGGTATTGAAGTGAGAATGTGGTGTGACGGCAAAAACAAAAAAACACACAACTCTCTTTCGTGGCAGTTGTGGGCTTCTGACATTGATGAAAAGAAAATTGCTGACGAAATCAACAATGGCAGAAAAATTATTAATTCCTCATCATCGGCATATTATCTTGATTTGCCTTACGGCTATGTGAGTTTAAAGAAAACTTATGAATATAATCCGGTTTTTTCAGATGTAAAAGAAGATAACAGAGATAATATCCTCGGAATTGAAGGGTGTTTGTGGACAGAATTTGTCCCCGACATCAGAAAGGCTGATTTTTGCCTGTATCCGCGCCTTGCCGCAATAAGTGAAACTGCCTGGACAAAGGAAGAAAACCGTAATTACGGTGCTTTTTGCCAAAAATTAGACGGATATTATAATGTGCTTCGTTTTTACGGCATTGAGGCAGTTAAAGAAAAAGTATATAACCCGACGGGTATGAGAAAACTAAATGATAAAATTTGTTGGCAGAAAAGAAAACTCTGTTGGGAAGGCATAGGAAACAGTATTGATAATCTTATTGTTAAAAATAAGTACGGAAAAAGCAAATAAAAACAAAGCCATTAACAAGATGTTAATGGCTTTGTTATATAAAAAATAAAACGCTCGCAGAAAAATCTGTGAGCGGTAGTTGAATTGAAGTAATCAGTCTTCTTTTCCCACAAGCCAGTTGATGGAAACACCGAGAACATCAGCGATAGCAACAAGTTCATAGTCACAAACGCTTCTGATTTGACCTTCGAGTTTTGAAAGGCCTGAGGCTGTGAGTTCAACGCCTCTGATCTGAAGTTGCGTGAGAAGATCTATTTGCTTGATTCCTAATTCTTTTCTTTTTGCTTCAATTCTTTCACCGACAATGTTTCGGTCGCCCAAAGGCTGTTTGCGGATTCTCATTTTCTTTCACACCTTCATAAAAATTGCGAAACGCAGATCATCCCTGACCTGAGTTCCTATACAATATATCATACAGTTGTATATTTTGTCAAGAATTTTATGTCACTTTTCGTTAAAATATTTTATAATAAATTGTA
>JAZOAX010000171.1:0-2780 GCA_045595685.1 Acutalibacteraceae bacterium | reverse complement strand
TTTTTTAAGGTGCTCTCCGTAAACGGATTTGCCGTATCTTTCTGCAGAACTTCTGAGAGTTTCTTCGTCAATCCAGCCGTTGACATAGGCAATTTCTTCAGGGGCCGAAATCATAACCGACTGCCTGCCCTCAATCATACGCACAAAGTTTGACGCATCGTTAAGGCTTTCCATTGTGCCTGTATCAAGCCACGCAAAACCTCTGCCGAGAAGTTTTACGGAAAGTGCATTTTCTTTAAGATATTTCACATTAAGGTCTGTGATTTCGTATTCGCCTCTTGCACTTTTTTCAATTGTTTTTGCAAAGGACGACACTCTGTTATCATAGAAATAAAGACCTGTTACACAGTAATTTGACTTGGGATTTTTCGGCTTTTCCTCAATTGAGATAACATTCTGTTCACTGTCAAATTCAACAACACCGAAGCGCTCGGGGTCATCAACATAATAACCGAAAACCGTTGCTATGCCCTTTTCTGCGTTTTCCTTGGCTTCTTTCAGTGTTTTTCTGAAACCGTTGCCGTAGAAAATATTATCTCCCAGCACCATTGCGCAGCAGTCGTTACCGATGAATTCTTCACCTATAATAAAAGCCTGGGCAAGTCCGTCGGGTGACGGCTGTTCAGCATAACTGAGGTTTACTCCGAACTGTTCACCGCTGCCGAGAAGTTTTTTGAAGTTCGGCAGGTCGTGAGGGGTTGAAATAATGAGTATATCCCTTATGCCTGCAAGCATAAGCGTTGAAAGAGGATAATAAATCATAGGCTTGTCATAAACAGGCAGAAGCTGTTTTGACATAACCATTGTAAGCGGATAGAGTCTTGTACCTGACCCACCTGCTAAAATAATACCTTTCATAAATTGCCTCCTTTTCAGTTAGGTAGTAATCGAATCCGCCGATTATTGTATAAACTCTGTGTTTTCCAGAATATTTCTGCAAACATACAAAAGCAGCATAAAGACTAAAACATTCACGGGCACCGTTACAAGATATGCAACAAAAGGATATGCCCAGAAAAACATACTCACATAAAAGCCTGCAAAAGCGGCAGGCACCGAACACACAAGACAAAGAAGTGTATACACAATTACGGTGAATATGCCCTTTACCCGTTTGCCCGTAATTTTCAGCATAAGAAGATTTGCGCCCATAAACAGAAAGCCGAAACCGATTCTTGCAACTGCCATTGCCACAGTTTCTGCCACGGTTACATCGAGAATGAAATGCAGAATGGCAAAAAGCACCACACTTTCAAATACTATTGCGGGAATCTGTTCTTTCATGGCACAGATAAGTTTTTTAAAAGGCTTTTCGGGTATGAGATAAATATAGGGAAAGGTTAATTCTTTCAACCATCTGCCCGCTGAAACGGTCATTGTAAGGCTGAAAAGAGAAAGGACAAATGCAATAAGGCAATCCCCTTGCGCCATAAGGGAATAAACAACCGTCATACCGATGGATACCAGAGACATTCTGTTAAAAAACAGAAGTTTGCCCCGTCGGTTTTCGATTTTATGCTTTTCGCTTACGGCAAA
Organism: Acutalibacteraceae bacterium; assembly: GCA_045595685.1. GTDB lineage: Bacteria > Bacillota > Clostridia > Oscillospirales > Acutalibacteraceae > UBA6857. The sequence continues at coordinate 1,244 of JAZOAX010000171.1, read as the reverse complement.
GGCACCTTCACCCTTTGTAAAGCCCGTTTTACCCGTTTTGATGTTTCTTGCAAGGCCTTCGTAAGTTACGCTTTCTTTTGAAGAAGTGATTGCCGAATATGTGATTTCCGTACTTCTTACAACATCTTCATAATAATCGGATTTCACCTTTGAAATGAGAAGATACAAAAGTGCGAAACTCACAAATATGCCAAGTACACCGAAAGCGATACCGGAAAAGGAATTTTTAACAATTCCGCCAACAAGAAACGAAACAATTCCGCTGACGGGCATAAAATGCATAACTTCACTTCCGAGAACTTCTGTAATTTTTGCAAAACTGAAAGAAGTTACCGCTTCACCTTTGATTATAACAAACAACAGAAAAAAAGCAATAATACCGTAATAAATTATTTTGCCCGTTCTCACTTTTTTATCTGAAGATGAAGTTAAAATATAAATGAGCATTGAGCACATCTGACTGAGAAAGGCTGTAACTCCGTAGCCAAGAGCGACAGCAACTATCACCCACGGTCCTATACCGTAATATTCCCTTGACACAGAATACTGCAAAAGGATAAAAATGCCCATATATACGGACCTTCCGAGTTGCTGAATTATTCCGTAAAAAAGAGTTTTTGCAGTTTTTACGGGTGACACAAAAACAAGGTTGATATCTGCCATTGAGAAAAAAGATGCGCCGTTGGAAAATCCGTTTTTTGATATATCAACAAAAAGCAGTGTATAAACGAGAAGGACAACAGAAAGAAATTCATCAATACTTCTGTAACTGCCCGAAGGGGAAGATGTCATATCAAGGCAGACATCAATTATAAAAACGAGGATAAGAAACAAGGGAAGAATCAGTTTTTTCGGCGACCTGAGGCACTCTTTGAAAAGGTTTTTCTGTTTTGTGAAAAAAAGATAAGACAGTGCGCCCATTATCCGTCACTTCCCGTTCCGGTAACCGAAAAGAAAAGTTCTTCGAGTTTTCCTTCATCTTCACCGTTTCTGATGCGTGCCCTGACTTCACCTTTATCCATTATGTAGGCGGTGTCCCAATAATCCTCAACACTGTCGAGCATATGGGTGCTGATGAGAATACTTGCTCCCTCACTTCTGAGTTCAGAAAAAATTTCTTTAAGTTCTTTTATGGCATAGGGGTCAAGACCTACCATAGGCTCATCAAAAATTATTACCTCAGGTTTGTGTACCAGTGCACAGCAGATTGAAAGTTTCTGCTGCATACCCTTTGAAAGTTCTTT
>JAZOAX010000170.1:0-6942 GCA_045595685.1 Acutalibacteraceae bacterium | reverse complement strand
ATTAAAGTGTGAGATAAAAATACCGAGTTGTTGAAAGTGTGGTTAAAATACACTTGTCAGCAAAATCCGCCTTTTCATTTTCAGCAAAAGCAAAATCCTATGCAAACTCATTTCCGCTGCAATCTTTACAACAGAAAAATTATATGTTAAAATTGATTGATATAATTTTTATCGGTTAATTTTTGTTATAAAGGAGAAAACCCAATGAGCGTTGTAAAAACACTTTTCGACACAATGCCTGACGGCACAGAAGTTCACCTTTTCACCATCGAAAACAATAACGGTGTTTCCGCAGGAATCATCACAAGAGGTGCAACTCTGCAGTCTTTTGTCTGCCCCGACAAAGAAGGTAAGCCCGGTGATATCATTATGGGCTTTGACAATATTGCCGCACATATGGCATCAGGCACATATACAGGCAACATCATCGGTCAGTATGCAAACAGAATTTGCAGCGGCAAATTCACCGTAGGTACAAAAGAATATCAGGTAACACAGAATGAAAAAGGCAAAACCTGCCTTCACGGTGGCGGAGAGTTCAACAGTGCAATATGGAAAGCCATTATCATTGACGATGATGCAGTTGAATTTTCATATAACTCCCCCGACGGCAAAGAAGGTTTCCCCGGCAACATCGCAGTTACCGTAACCTACATACTCACAGACCACAATGAACTTGAAATCCGCTATAAAGCCGTACCCGACTGCGATACAGTCATCAATATGACCAACCACGCATATTTCAATCTCGGTACCGCCGCAAACGGAGACGTTCTTGACCACGAACTGCAACTTTTCTGCGACCACTTTACCCCCACAGATGAAGACAGTATCCCCACAGGTGAAATCAGAAGTGTTGAAGGCACTGCATTTGATTTCAGAGAGCCGAAAAAAATCGGCAAAGATATAAAAGCAGACGACGAGCAGCTTATTATGTGCCGCGGATACGACCACAACTTCTGTGTTAACGGTGAAATCGGAAAACTCCGTCCCGTTGCAAAGGTAAGAGACGAAAAAAGCGGCAGAAAACTTGATGTTTTCTCAGACCTTCCCGGTGTTCAGCTTTACACAGGCAACTTTATAGACGGCACCGAAACCGGCAAAGACGGTATTGTCCTTCAGCAGCACTACGGCTTCTGCCTGGAAACACAGTATTATCCCGACACACCGAATCAACCCTCATTTCCCCAGTGCACATTCAAAAAAGGTGAAGCGTTCGAAAGCGTAACAATTTTCAAAGTATAAGAAAGAAGGATTAATATGTTTATTTTTGTACTCAAAAAAATCATAGCAGTAATACTCTCAGCCTTTATGCTTGTTCTTTCATTTTCAGCCGCACCCGAAAAGCACGAAGCAAAAAATCCCAACGAACTTAAAAGTACTTTCACAGTTCTTTCCGACGCACACATTGAAGGTCTCGACGTAGAATTCACTTTCATTGACACCTACAAAGTGTTTGCAAAAATTCTCCGTGATGCCAAAGCCATGGACAGCGGCAACGATGCCATTGTTTTTCTTGGTGACAACACAATGAACGGTCAGGATATCGAAAATATGCTGTTTTTCGGCGGACTTAATAACATAAACCCTGCCGAAGAAATAATAGTTGCTCCCGGCAACCATGATATCAGCAACGGTGAAGGCTCTTACAGTGAATATCTCAGCCGTTTCCTCGGTTATAACAACATTTTCTTCTCAGACGGTCTCACAACCCCCTACTTCTGCAAAATAGTTGATGGCAACTATTTCATCATTCTTTCAACAGAAGAAACAACCGTTGATTATATGTATATTACCGACGAACAGATTGAATGGCTCAGAGGTCTTCTTGAGCAGGCAGAAGAAGACGGCGCACCCATATTCGTTATGTGCCATTACCCCGTAAATTACCTTCAGGACAGAGATACCGATGAACTTTCCGAAATTCTCAACGATTACGATAATCTTCTTTATTTCTGCGGACACACCCACTTTGAATATTCCGAACAAAGCGTTTATGAATATAACGGTGTAAACTGCATCAATCTTCCCCGTTCAACCGAATGGAAAACCGAAGGCTATGACACAGGCATAGGTGCTCAGGTTGAAGTTTACGAAGATGAAGTTCTCGTAAGAATCAGAGATTTTTACGACAGTATCTGGCTTGATGAATTCAGTTATCCCATTGAAAAATAAATAAAAGAAATCTGCTACACAATGTAGCAGATTTCTTTTTTAATCAAGATGTTTTCCGACCTTCTTGGCGAATCTTCTGAGTTTGCCTTTTTCCAAAGCAAGATAAACTTTTTTAACGGGAGGAAGAATTGCAAACAGCACACCTGAAAGTGTGAACAGGAAACTGGGATTAACACTCTTTTTACCCTTTTCAAGCCCTTTAACCATTTTCTTTGCAACAACGGCAGGACTCTGTACGGGGAAGGGGCGTTCGAATTCTTCTTCATTTGCCGCAGCAAAGAAATTTGTGTCTGTTGCAATAGGATAAAGGCAGGTAAGTTTCATATTCTTCGGCATTTCAAATCTGATGCCCTGCTGAAATCCTTCCATAGCAAATTTTGATGCGGAATATGTAGTAAATCCGGGCATTGCCATTTTGCCAATGGCAGAAACGGTTATTGCAAGGTGTCCCTCTTTGCCGCCGAGATATTCTTTGTATTTTTCATAGGTATAAATAGGTGAAAACACATTTGTTTCAAACATTCTCTGTGTTCTTTCCCAGTCAATATAATCTATAATTTCATAATAGGGATAACCTGCGTTGGCATAGAAAATATCAATACCGCCAAGTTCACTCTGTGCCTTTTCAAAAATGGAATCCACGCCCTCTTTTGAAGAAACATCGCACTGATATGTAATAACATTATCACCCAGTGTGCCCATTTTTCTGTTGTTGATATCAACGGCAAGAATTTTGTTGGATTTTTCTGCTGCAAGAAGTTTCAGCACTTCAAAACCGATGCCGCTGTCGGCGCCTGTGAGCACAATTTTCTTTTCTGTAATCATAAGTCTTTCTCCTTTTTCTGAAAATGTTTTCTCCGCTTCTATAATAATCTAAACATATCTTAAAGTCAACAAAAACAGTTGCCTTTTTCGGCCTTGAATGTTAATATATATGTATATTGAAGGGAAAATATGGAGGTATTTTACATTATGGAATACAGCAAACTTTTTTCACCCATAAAAATCGGTAATGTGGAAATCAAAAACCGTATCTGTATGGCTCCTATGCTTATGGACTTCGGTCAGTTTGACGGCAGAACAACACAGCAGCTTATGAATTACTACGAAGAAAGAGCAAAGGGCGGCACAGGTCTTATTGTTACGGAAATTACAAGAGTCAACGATGTTACCGGCGGCTCTGCATTTGCCCAACTCGGTATGAGCCACGATTACCAGATTGAAGGTATGAGAGAATTAGCAAACCGTATTCACGCCCACGGCTCAAAACTTTTTGTTCAGCTGCACCACCCGGGAAGACAGAATATGGGACTTCTAATCGGAACTCTGCCCTTGAGCATAACCTGCGAAAAGGTTATCCCACACTTTAAAGATATTCTCTACAAGGTTGTACCTGCAGGAAAAATTCTGATGAAAAACCACATCGTGCCAAGAGTTGTTGCACCCTCAAAATGTGAAAACAGTTATTTTTCCGACGGCAACAACAGAGGTCTGAGCAAAAAAGAAATTAAAAAACTTATCAGCGACTTTGTTGCCGCTGCCGTAAGAGTAAAAAAATCCGGTTGCGACGGTGTACAGCTCCACGCATCTCACGGATATCTTCTTCAGCAGTTCCTCTCACCCAACACAAACAAGCGTACCGACGAATACGGCGGCTGCCTTGAAAACAGAATGAGATTCATTCTCGAAATAATTGAAGGCATAAGAAAAGAATGCGGAAAAGACTTCCCCATTATCGTGCGTCTCACCGTTGATGAGTGTTATGACAGAATCGGTAAAGAAGGCAAGGGATATAATCTTGCGGAAGGCGTTAAAATGGCGCAGATTCTTGAAAAAGCAGGCGTTGATGCCATTGACGTTTCCTCAGCCGCTTACGACACATTCAACTACTGGCTTGAGCCCACTTCATTCGAATGCGGTTGGCGAAAGCATATGGCTGCAGCAGTAAAAAATGCAGTTTCAATCCCTGTAATTGCCGCAAATCTTATAAGAAGTCCGGAGCAGGCTGAAAGTCAGCTTCAGGAAGGTATTCAGGATATGATTTCTCTCGGCAGACCTCATATTGCCGATCCTCACTGGGCAAAGAAGGCTGAAAGCGGACACCCCGAAGACATCAAACGGTGCATCTGCTGCCTTTACTGCATTGAAAGTATGCAGAACAATGCCTATATCGGAGACCACGGCTACTGTGCGGTGAATCCCTTTGTGGGCAGTGAAGATTACGAACTCGCTAAAGACGGTAACGGCAGAAAAGTTCTTGTTGTCGGCTCAGGTCCTGCAGGTCTCACTGCGGCAGAACTTCTTGCAAAAAGAGGCTTCAGCGTTACAGTTATGGAAAAAAGCAACAGACTCGGCGGTCAGGTAGACCTTGCAGTAAAACCGCCCCACAAAGACAAACTTTACTGGTGCATTGAAGACCTTTATACCGCCTGCAAAAAACTTGGTGTTGAAATTATCACGGGCACTGAAGTTACAAAGAAAACCGTGGAAGATATGAAACCCTATGCCACAGTTCTTGCCACCGGTGCCTATGCAGTGAAACCGAAATTTATCAAAGGCTACGACAGAGAAAATGTATACACAACAACAGAAATTCTTGACGGGAGCGTTGTTCTCAACAATAAAAAAGTTGCCGTTATCGGCAGCGGTATGACAGGCCTTGAAACTGCAGAACTTCTCACAGTTACCGGCAACAGTGTTTTTGTTGTTGAAATGGCAGAAGAAATTGCTCCCGGTGTATGGATGCAGCACGTGAACGACATTATGCCGAGACTCAGAGAAAAAGGCACTGAATTCTTCACTTCAAGTAAACTTACGGAAATCACGGATAAGGGTATTGTTATTGAAAACAAAAAGGGTACCAAAACATCGCTCGATGCAGACTTCGTTGTTCTCTCCCTTGGTGCGAAAAGTGATAACCGCCTTTATGAAGAACTGAAAAACACCGCAGAAAACATCTGTCTTATAGGTGACGGTGAAAAAGTGGGCAGAATTGCCGATGCAACAAAGAGTGCTTTTGAATGTGTTAAAAAGATAAAATAAAGAAGGTATCAACCCATGCGAATGAGAAAAAAGAAAAACCTCGAAACCCGTCTTTCAGAATGTGAAGAATATCTTCTTGATGCCGATTCTGAAGACAGAGACTTCAGTAAGGCCCGGGAAAACAAGAAACTTTATAATTTTGAAGAAATTTTCGGTAACAGCAACCCCGTAAGAATGGAAATCGGTTGCGGAAAAGGCACTTTCGTGCTTGAAACGGCAAAGCGTAATCCCAACATCAACTTCATTGCCGTTGAAAAGGTGCGCAATGTTATTGTTGCCGCCTGCGAAAAGGTGAAAGAGGAAGGACTCAGCAATGTAAGATTTATGGCAAGCGGTGCCGAATATCTGCCCTCATTCATTCCCGAAGGCAGTATTGACCTTATCTATCTTAACTTCTCATGTCCTTTCCCGAAAGCCAAATATGCCCGTCACAGACTCACTCACAGATATTTTCTTGAAATTTATCGCAGACTTCTGAAACAGGGCGGAGAAATCCACCAGAAAACCGATAATATGCACTTTTTTGAATTTTCAATTGAGGAACTTTCCCAAAGCGGATACAAAATCCGCAATGTCAGCCTCGACCTTCACAACAGTGACTTTGAAGGCAACATTGTAACGGAATATGAAAAAAGATTTTCCGACCTGGGACAGCCTATTTACCGCCTTGAAGCAACTTCGGAATAAAATTTTTCCGGAATAAAAAAATATTCCATTGACAAAAATACTCTTAAATGGTAAATTAATTTCATAACAGTTTACTGTAAATTTTCATTACGGAGGTAACAATTATGGAACTCAAAGGTTCAAAAACCGAGAGAAATCTTATGGAAGCATTTGCCGGTGAATCACAGGCAAGAAACAAGTATACTTACTTTGCATCTGTTGCAAAGAAAGAAGGATATCAGCAGATTGCTGCTATTTTCGAGCAGACTGCAAACAACGAAAAAGAACACGCAAAAATGTGGTTCAAGGCACTTGGTGAACTCGGCAACACTGCTGAAAACCTTGCCGCAGCCGCTGCAGGTGAAAATTACGAATGGACAGATATGTATGACCGTTTTGCAAAGGAAGCAGACGAAGAAGGCTTCAAAGACCTTGCAAACAAATTCAGAATGGTTGCTGCAATTGAAAAAAGCCACGAAGAAAGATACCGTGCACTTCTTTCAAATGTTGAAATGCAGAAAGTTTTTGAAAAGAGCGAAGAAACCATGTGGGAATGCCGCAATTGCGGTCATCTTGTAATGGGCAAAAAGGCTCCCGAAATCTGCCCCGTTTGTGCACATCCTCAGAGCTACTTCGAAGTGAGAAAAGAAAACTATTAAAAAAGAACGCCTCGGGCGTTCTTTTTTTATGAAGAATTGCGCCTGATGATTGCTGAATATACAAGAAATTTTTAGAGCGACTGTTGGTCGCCCTTTAAACATTAACTCATCAATGCTGCGCCGGGCGTTACCGACTGATTGTTTGATAATGCAATATAGTCAATATTTTAATCCCACACTTTAATTTTTTCTATTAACTCCGTACGCTCATGCCGCTTGGGCACATACTTTGGCTCATTCGAGCGCCAAAGTATGCAAAGCGCCCTTTTTTGGGGTGCTACGGATATACCACGAGCATACACCTGCCTTCGCGTCCGCATACAACCCTTACGGGTTGTTCGTACGGGGGAGAGATTCACTTACTACGAATACCCGAAGACTGTGCTTTATTGTTTGATAA
>JAZOAX010000169.1:0-9911 GCA_045595685.1 Acutalibacteraceae bacterium | reverse complement strand
CGTGGAGAGAAGCGATGATGTTCTTGATATCCTCAACGCTCTTACCCTGAGCTTCTGCAAGAGCTGCAATGTCAGCTTCTTCTGTGGGAACGAACTCATGGAGAGGAGGATCAAGGAAACGGATGGTAACGGGGTTACCTTCAAGAGCCTCGTAAAGAGCCTCGAAGTCGCCCTGCTGCATGGGAAGAATCTTAGCAAGTGCTGCTTCTCTTTCTTCAACTGTATCTGAGCAGATCATTTCGCGGAATGCTGCGATTCTGTCTGCTTCGAAGAACATGTGCTCTGTACGGCAAAGGCCGATACCTTCTGCACCGAGTTCACGAGCTTTCTTAGCGTCAGCGGGTGTATCTGCGTTTGTTCTTACTTTGAGTGTTCTGTATTTGTCAGCCCAAGCCATGATGCGACCGAATTCACCTGCGATCTGAGCATCAACTGTGGGGATGATACCGTCATAGATGTTACCTGTTGAACCGTCGATGGAGATTTCTGAGCCTTCTGTGAAGGTCTTACCTGCAAGAACAAACTTCTTGTTTTCTTCGTCCATAGCGATTTCTGAGCAACCTGATACACAGCAAGTACCCATACCACGAGCAACAACAGCTGCGTGTGATGTCATACCGCCACGTACTGTGAGGATACCCTGAGAAGCCTTCATGCCTGTGATGTCTTCAGGTGAAGTTTCAAGACGAACAAGGATAACCTTTTCGCCCTTTGCATTCCATGTTTCAGCATCTTCAGCTGTGAATACTACCTTACCGCAAGCAGCACCCGGTGATGCACCGAGACCCTTACCGATGGGAGTTGATGCCTTAAGAACCTTTGCATCGAACTGAGGATGAAGAAGAGTGTCAAGGTTTCTGGGATCGATCATTGCAACTGCTTCTTCTTCGGTTTTCATACCTTCATCAACGAGGTCGCAAGCAATCTTAAGAGCAGCCTGTGCTGTTCTCTTACCGTTTCTTGTCTGAAGCATATAGAGCTTTTCGTTTTCAACTGTGAACTCCATATCCTGCATATCGTGATAGTGGTTTTCAAGAAGTGCACAAACTTCTGTGAACTGCTTGAATGCTGCGGGGAATTTTTCAGCCATCTGTGCGATGGGCATCGGAGTTCTTACGCCTGCAACAACGTCTTCACCCTGTGCGTTTGTAAGGAATTCACCCATAAGTTTCTTTTCGCCTGTTGCGGGGTCACGTGTGAAAGCAACACCTGTACCGCAATCTTCACCCATGTTACCGAAAGCCATAGCCTGAACGTTAACAGCAGTACCCCATGAATAAGGGATATCGTTGTCACGACGGTAAACATTTGCACGGGGGTTGTCCCATGAACGGAAAACTGCCTTAACAGCACCCATAAGCTGTTCTTTGGGGTCTGTGGGGAAGTCTTCGCCGATCTTTGCTTTGTATTCTGCCTTGAACTGTTCTGCAAGTTCTTTAAGGTCTGCTGCTGTGAGTTCTGTATCCTGTGTAACGCCTCTGTCTTCTTTCATCTTATCGATGAGTTCTTCGAAGTACTTCTTACCAACTTCCATAACAACATCGGAGTACATCTGGATGAATCTTCTGTAGCAGTCGTAAGCCCATCTTTCGTTACCTGACTTTTCAGCCATAACCTTAACAACATCTTCGTTAAGACCAAGGTTGAGGATTGTATCCATCATACCGGGCATTGATGCACGAGCACCTGAACGAACTGATACGAGAAGAGGTCTTTCAAGGTCGCCGAATTTCTTGCCTGTGATCTCTTCCATCTTTTCGATGTTTTCCATGATCTCAGCAACGATTTCGTCGTTGATCTTACGACCGTCTTCATAATACTGTGTGCAAGCTTCTGTTGTGATTGTGAAGCCCTGAGGAACGGGGAGGCCGAGGTTTGTCATTTCAGCGAGGTTTGCACCTTTACCGCCGAGAAGTTCTCTCATGCTGCCGTTGCCTTCTTTGAAAAGGTATACCCATTTCTTAGCCATTGGAATCTCCTCCTAAAAAATAATTTACTAAATAATTGTGACGGAAAACACGGCCGTTTGTGCCGATATTTTCACTTCACTAAATTTTAGCAAATTTCAAACAAAAAGTCTATTGTTTTTTTACATATAGATTAGGTGAAAATACTGTCATTTTTGTCAAAAATCACTGTAGTTTTACGCGCATTTCTTTCAGGGATAAAAAATGTGTTAATTTTTATGTATTTTTGTGGAATTTCCGTTTTATATATGCTACAATGATATATTGTACAATAGTCTTATTATGTTTTTTTATAATCATATTGAAAAATATGCGGAGGTAATGAACTATGAAGAAATCTGTGAAGAATGCTATTTGCCTGGCACTCGTACTTGTTATGGTTGTTCTTTTTGCAGCCTGCTCAAAAAAAGAGGACAAAGGCCCCCTTTTCGCTTATACCGATGCCGACGGAAAGGTTGTTACAGGCTATGCCGAAGACATTGATACACAAAAAGATGACGGCGAAGAAAAAGACGACAACGGAAACAAAAATCCCGACAAGAAAATATCAATCACAATGCCCCTTGTTTTTCTTGGTGAAGAATACATAAACGATGTTGATTCTTACTGCGAAGTGAACGGATTCATCAAGGGCAAAATCAACGAAAAGGACCAGACCGTTACAATCACAATGCGCGCCCTTACCCACGACCTTTTCCTTGTAAAAATCGGAATGCAGGTTATGTCAAACATCGGCGGTGTTGTGGATTCAGGCGACTACCCTTATGTCAAGGAACTTGAAAGTTATTCCGACAACTTTGACGAAATCGTTATGCTTGTTGACGGCAAGAAATACGAGGCCGATCAGCAGCATTCCCTTCTCCCCTATTACCTTGGTGAGTGCGGTATGTACTATCAGGTTTTCACAACTGAAAACGAGTATGAATGCACTGTAAAAATCAAAGACGCAAAAAGCGGAAAGATCATTGATGAACAGCACTACGAAACAGACAATTTCGGTAAAGAATATTAATTAAAAGGTGACTTAAAATGAGTTTTATTGAATTTGAACAGGTATACAGAAGATACCAGACGGGTGAAATTGTTATCCCCGCCGTTGACGGTGTTTCCTTCTCCATTGAAAAAGGTGAATTCTGCCTCATAGTCGGCACTTCGGGTGCAGGTAAAAGTACCGTGCTGAACATTCTCGGCGGTATGGACTCCTGCGATGACGGCAAAGTGAGAGTTGCAGGCAAACTCATCAACGACCTTTCAAAGCAGCAACTTGTGGATTACAGAAGATACGATGTAGGCTTCATTTTTCAGTTTTATAACCTGGTGCCTAACCTTACGGCACTTGAAAATGTTGAACTTGCCACACAGATGTGCAAAAAGCCCATAAAACCGGAAAGAATTCTTGAAAAAGTGGGCCTTCGCGACAGAATGGACAACTTCCCCTCACAGCTTTCAGGCGGTGAGCAACAAAGAGTTTCCATCGCAAGAGCCCTTGCAAAAAATCCCAAAATTCTGCTTTGTGACGAGCCTACAGGTGCTCTTGACTACAAAACTTCAAAGCAGATTCTTTCCCTGCTTCACAAAACCTGCCGCGAAACAGGTACCACCGTTGTTGTAATCACTCACAACAGTGCCCTTGCCGCCATGGCAGACAGAATAATCACCATGCGTTCAGGCAAGGTTGTTCAGATTGCAGTAAACGACAGACCTCTTCCCGTTGAAAAACTTGAATGGTAATAAGGTGAACATAAGACTATGAAAATTAACAAGATTCTGATAACCGATACCATACGGACTATCGAGCGCACTTCTCCCCGCTTTATTTCCATCATTGCCATTGTTGCTCTCGGAATAAGTTTCTTTGCGGGTATGAATGCAACGGCTCCCGATATGTACGACACTATGGCTTCGTATATGAAAACATCCAACTCAATGGATATTCAGATTATTTCAACGGCAGGTATCACCGATAATGACATTGCCGTTGTAAGTTCCATTAACGGCGTTGAAGCCGCAGTTGGTGAAAAATATGTTGACGGCGTTGTTAAAGTCGGCGGTGAAAACATCAGTGATATTGACGGCTCTGAAATGACCGTGAGAACGATTGCTCTTGATGTTAATAAAGTGATAAACTGCGCCAACGGCTACGATGACCCATCTTATCTTAACAGACCCCAACTTCTTGAAGGCAGCTGGCCCACATCTCCCAACCAATGCCTTGTTGACGAAAGTTTTCTTTCAACTCCCGAAGAATTCAGAATAGGCACCGTGCTCACCGTTGAAGGTGACGGCACAGATATTTCCGGCTCACTGAATAACACGGAGTTTACCGTAGTAGGTATTATCCGTACACCTCTTTATATTTCCTATGAAAGAGGTAATACAAACGTAGGTACGGGCAAACTCGGTACTTTCATTTATGTACCTTCGGAAAACTTCCTTCTTGACTACTATACTTCAATGAGCATCAAACTCACTGGAAGTGAAAACTACGAGCCTTATTCCGATGAATATTATGCTTTTGTTGAAACTTATTCCGACTACATCGAGTCCATTGCCGGTGAACTTCTTGCTCCCAGGGTCAGTGCTCTTAAAGCGGAATATACCGTTAAGGTTATAGACAGTGAAGCAGAATATGCATCAACCAAAGCCTTTGTTGAACAGCAGATTGCAGACGGCGAAGCACAGGTTGCCCTGATTCTTGATATGGCAGAAAACGGTGACCGCAAACTCCTTGAATACAAGCAGGAATACAATGCAAAAGCCTCTGAGGCTGCCGAAAAAATCGATGCAAGCAAACTCGAGCACTCCACACAGTATGCCGCCTGGCAAGAAAAACGCACCCAGTATAACGAAGCCAAGGCTATGGTTGCAAAATATGAAGGTGCAGAGACTCAACTTGCCAACTCACAGACAGAATATAATGTTGCCAACCTGCAGGTTGAATCAATGCTTACAACGGTAACTTACCTTGAAGACCTTCTTGCAACCACCCGTTCCGCCCTTGACCAGTTCAACAAAAATCAGGACAGCGGCGTTCAGGGAATTCTTGACCGTTTTGCCCAGTCCGGACTTGTGGGCGAAGAAGTAAATCAGATTATCAATACCATTGAAGGTCTCACCGCAGTTGGCACTGCAGAAGAAATTATTGCATATATGGAGCCTCAGATTCAGACTCTTGAGGTGAGACTCTCAACCGCAAAGCAGGACCTTCAGAACGCAAGAGCCGTTCTTGCAGAAAAGAAAGTTGAACTTGAAGAAGCAAAAAAACTTGTTGAAAAACTCAAACAGGTGAGAATTACTCTTGACAAGGCTGAAGTTGAACTTGCCGAAGCCGAAAAGCAACTCACCAACGCAGGTTATGACATTCAGTTCGGTGAACTTGAAGTTCTCAGCCAGCTTTCTGATATGAAAAATCAGATTACCACCTACGAAACCAATGTCATTATGGCAAAGGAAAAGGCCAAGACCATTGAAGAAGAGTTCCGTCAGATGAAAAACGATGCCAACGAAAAACTCGAAATGGCAAGAAATCAACTTGACTATGCTCATCAGTTCCTTCTTGACCTTGACAACGCAAAATGGTATGTAAATAACAGAGACAACGCTCTTCTCGGTTATGAGGAATATAACCAGACAGCAAAAAGAACTGCCGCCATTTCTATGGTTTTCCCCTGGTTCTTCTTCCTTGTTGCAGCACTTGTGTGCCTTAACACAATGACAAGAATGATTGAAGAAGAAAGAACAAGACTCGGCACTTTCAAAGCCCTCGGCTTTACAGACAGTGAAATTATGTTCAAATATCTTGTTTATGCCGCCATTGCTTCAACAGTGGGATCTGTTTCGGGAACATTTATGGGCTTCGCTCTGTTCCCCGTTGCAGTTACAACGGCATTCAAGATTCTTTTCGACGTGCCTCAGGTGCTGGTTTCATATCAGTTTGCATACGCAATTCCGGGCATTATCATTTCCGTTGCTTCAACAGTTGGCGTAACTTATTACACCTGCTACAAGAGCCTTGCAGTTGTACCCTCAACCCTTATGCGTTCAAAGGCTCCAAAAGGGGGAAAAAGAGTATTTCTTGAGAAATTGCCTTTCATCTGGTCAAGACTCAGTTTCACCTGGAAGGTTACATTCAGAAATGTTTTCAGAAATATGAAACGTTTTGTTATGGCAACTATGGGTGTTGCAGGCTGTACCGCCCTTCTTGTTGCAGGTTTCGGTCTCAATGACTCTATCAACTCCACCATTGAAAAGCAGTTCCTGCAGGAAGACCGTGTGTGGAACTACGATATGCAGATTGTTCTCAACGGCTCTTATGACACGACCATTCAGGAATGTGAAGCATTCGGCAAGGTAACAGAAGATGCCGCTGTTAGCAACGCTCTTCTCAACTATATGAAGGTTTATGATGCCAGATCTGCAAAATCTGACGAAGCACTTGAAACTTATCTTCTTGTACCCGAAGATTCAGCAGCCCTCGGACTTTACATCAACCTTCAAAGCAGAAAAACAGACGAGACATACTCTCTTACAAACAACGGTGCAATTATTACCGAAAAACTCGCTTCAAGCCTTAAGATAAAAGAGAACGACAATATCACCGTTGTGGTTGACGATAACCGTACCGTTGACATTCCCGTTGCTGCAATAGTGGAAAACTATGCCTTCCACTATATTTACCTTTCAAAAGACCTTTATTCTGTGCTTTTCGGCTCCAATCCCAGATATAATTACATCACAGCAAACCTTGCCATTGAAAATATGGAACAGACAAAGAAAAATGAACTTGCAAAGGAACTGATGAGCGAATACGAAATCAGTGCAGTGGCATACACCGACCAGATTCTCAACTCCTTTGAAAATATTATGGATTCCCTGAGTGCCATTGTTCTTATTTTCATAATTTCGGCCGGTCTTCTGGCTTTCATCGTTCTTTATAATCTGTCCATCATCAACATCACGGAACGAATCAAAGAAATT
The DNA here is from genome assembly GCA_045595685.1 of Acutalibacteraceae bacterium. GTDB lineage: Bacteria > Bacillota > Clostridia > Oscillospirales > Acutalibacteraceae > UBA6857. The sequence goes on along the minus strand of JAZOAX010000169.1, from coordinate 2,967 downwards.
GCCACCATAAAGGTGCTTGGCTTTGATGACGGTGAAGTTTCATCCTATATCTTCAGAGAAAACATTATTCTCACGGTTATAGGTATAATTGAAGGTCTTATCAGCGGTATAATAGTGCACAGAGTTGTGCTTTATATGGCAGAGGTTGACATTCTTATGTTCGGCAGAACAATAACGCCCGTAAGTTTCCTTTACGCTGCAGTTCTCGCCTTCGGATTTTCAATGTTCGTCAGCCTTGTTCTTCACAACAAACTAAAAAAGGTTGATATGGTAGAATCACTGAAATCAGTTGAATAAAAGGAACAGGAGTGATATTATGTCCCTTGTTAATATGAAAACCCTTCTCAAAGACGCACAGGAGAAAAACTACGCAGTAGGCTCATTCAGTGTAGCGAATATGGAAATGGTACTCGGCATAATAAAAGCCGCAGAAGAAACCCGTTCGCCCATCATTCTGCAGATTGCTGAAGTACGTCTTAACCATTCCCCTCTTGCGCTAATCGGCCCTTTGATGATTGCGGCGGCAAAAAATGCCACAGTACCCGTTGCCGTACATCTTGACCACGGTACCACCATTGAATGTATCGGTCAGGCACTGAGGCTCGGGTTCACATCTGTTATGTTTGACGGTTCACATCTTCCCCTGGAAGAAAACATCGAAACAACAAAACAGGTGGTATCCCTTGCAAAAACCTACGGTGCCGCAGTTGAAGCCGAAATCGGCTGTGTCGGTGGCAGTGAGGACGGCAGCAAAGATATTGCAATGCGTTGCACCTCTCCCGAACAGGCAAGAATTTTCTATGAAAGAACAGGTGTGGATGCCCTTGCAATTGCCATAGGCAACGCCCACGGCTTTTATAAAGAGGCTCCCCAACTGAGATTTGATATTCTTGATTCCGTTGCAAAAACAGTTGATATTCCCCTTGTTCTTCACGGCGGTACAGGTATCAGTGAAGAAGATTTCATCAGATGCCATCAGCACGGTATCAAGAAGATAAACATTGCAACAGCCACTTTCGCCTCAGCAGAAAGCAAGGTAAGAGAAGGCTATGAAAAAGGCGAGATCAAAGGCTACTATGATCTTCATCAGAAAGAAATTGAAGGTGCCTATGAAAACGCAAAGAAACACTTGAAAATTTTTTATTCAGTCGGCAAGGCTGAATAAAACGTGACAGAAAGGAAGAACAGTTATGAAATATGTTGAATTTGATATGAGCAAACCTCTTGATGTTATCCCCATCGGCAGAGTTGCAATCGACTTCAATCCCACAGACATGAACAGACCTCTTTCCGAAAGCTGCAACTTCAACAAGTATGTTGGCGGCTCACCCGCAAACATTGCCGTAGGTCTTGCAAGGCTCGGAAAAAAGGTTGGCTTCATCGGTAAGGTTTCCGATGACCAGCACGGTGATTTTGTTGTGAATTACTTCAAAAACGACGGTATTGACACTTCACATATTTTCAGAGCAAAAAACGGTGAAAAAATCGGTCTTACATTCACGGAAATCAAAAGCCCCACCGAAAGTTCAATTCTTATGTACCGCGATGCAATTGCAGACCTTATGCTTGAACCTGAAGAGGTTGACGAAGAATACATTGCTTCCGCAAAAGCTATTGTGATTTCAGGTACTGCCCTTTCAATGAGCCCTTCAAGAGATGCTGCTCTTAAAGCAATGATGCTTGCAAAGAAAAACGGTGTTGTTGTTATTTTTGATATTGACTACCGTCCTTACACCTGGAAAAACAAAGACGAAATTTCTGTTTACTACCAGATGGTTGCCCGCAACGCAGACATTATTCTCGGCTCAAGAGAAGAATACGACCTTACAGAAGCCATTACAGGTGTTTGCAAAACAGACGAAGAAAGTGCAAAACTCTGGCACTCCTACGGTGCAAAGATTGTTATCATCAAACACGGTAAAGACGGCTCAACAGCCTACACCAACGACGGTATGAGTTATTCAATCAAGCCCTTCCCCGTTAAAGCCATGAAAGGCTTCGGTGGCGGTGACGGCTATGCTTCCGCATTCATCCGTTGCCTTCTTGAAGGCTGGGAAATGATTGATGCCCTTGAATTCGGTACTGCTTCCGCATCAATGCTCATTTCCGCTCACAGTTGCTCTGCTGCTATGCCCAGTGTTGAAGCAATTGAAAAATTCATCAAAGAAGAAAAAGAACTTTACGGTGAAATGGTTGCAAGAGCATAAAACAAAAAGTTGTTATCCCTCTGTCCGATGAAAAGGACAGAGGGGTTTTTATATGTCATATCACTTGTATTTGCTTGGTATTTTTATCTTCAGGTTTAATTCTTCCGTTAACTTCTCCCGCTCGAGCCGCGGGGTGCTCTTACTTTTACCTCTATGTTTCATAAAATAATCAGTCGGTCACGCTGCGCTTGGCCTTACTTTTGCCGATTGTGGCAAAAGTAAGCAAAAACACGCTTTCACTAAACTTTCCGAAAGAGGCTCATTTGCCGAGAAAGGCTTTATAATGTTTCAAGATATATTCCTTTCCCAATGTTTTATCTCTCTTCGGAATTATTTTATCGGCAAAACCGCAATTTCTCCCATTAGTCACACCTCTGTCAAAGAGTTTCACGGTGTGCCTTAATAGTAGGTTTAATATACAAATCCGCTGAGTTTACATTTCTCTCAGGTTAATCTTGTCTTCTTTACTTGATATTCCTTTATTCACCGTATATTCCGACAGTCGCTGACCGCTACAAATATATTTCAGAAAAAGACTTCCGCCAGCCTTTGTACAAATACCCGAAGACTACATCTTTTTGTTTTATAATGCTTTCCCCCTGCTGAACAGTAACGGTGGCAGTAAGGATGCCGCTGACTCCTGAGGACGTTGTGCGGACATAAATCATAAGCGCGGGAAAGCCCTACTCAAAACGGGGATTAAAATATTTCTTTTTGCGGTGATGCTCGTGGCATTCGGCAATTAACAATGTATAAATAT
>JAZOAX010000168.1:0-3576 GCA_045595685.1 Acutalibacteraceae bacterium | reverse complement strand
ACTCTGTTCTGCTTTATGGGCGGTATTGCGTGGAATACGGAAAATATGTATTTCAACACCTTTATCACCAACGAAATATATGCAGACGTATCACAGTCGGCTATTTTAGGCTCTATGGAAGCCACAACTGCCGTTGCCCGTATGGTTGCCCTTTCAGCCATTGCGGCGGTGCTGACCACCTTTGTTATGGGTGCACTCAGCGACAAACTCAAAAACAGAAAAATGTTCATCTCCGTAGGTTATATCCTCTGGGGTATAGTAACGGCAATGTTCGGTTTCATCACAAAAGAAAATGTTGCAAATCTCTTCAACCTTTCCGACGAAGCAAAAATTCTCGGCACTACTGTCTGGTTTGTTATTCTTATGGATATTGTGATGACCTTTATGGGCTCCACAAGTAACGATGCGGCTTTTCAGGCATGGGTAACAGATGTTACGGTACCCCGTCAGAGACCCGTTGTTGAAACCGTGCTTTCTGTTGTGGGCACCGTGTCTTCCTTTGCCGTAACAGGCGTGGGCAGTTTTGCTCAGGCAGGCACAATAAGTTACAAAATTTTCTTTGCAGGACTCGGTCTTGTGGTTACACTTTGCGGTGTGGTTGGTCTGTTTCTTATCAAAGACCCTCCCCGCACTGCCCAAAACACCTCAGGTTCTTCGTCTTATCTGTCTGACCTTTTATACGGCTTCAGACCTTCCGTTATCAAAGAAAACGCCAGACTTTATCTTGCCCTTGCCGCATTCTGCTTTGCCATAATTGCATTCCAGGTTTTCTACCCCTATCTTCTTACATATGTTCAGTATGTTATTATCCCCGACAACGGCGGAGTTGAAAATATACTGAAACCCGGTGTTATTATCACTGCAGTGGTTGTTGCAGTTATTCTTCTTGCCTGCATTGTAACACTTCTTAAACTTTCAACAAAAAAAAGAGGCATCTGCCTTTTAATCGGCGTTATCGTAATGTCACTTGGTTTTTTCATTCTTTCCACAAGCACAAGCATTTATGTTATTCTTGTGAGCCTGCTTCCCGTTGTTCTCGGTAATGCTCTTGTCAACATTCTTTTCGGTGCTGCCGTCAAGGATTTCATTCCCGAAGGCAAGGCAGGTCTTTTCCAGGGTATCAGAATGATATTTGCAGTTATGCTTCCCATGGTTATCGGTCCCGTTATCGGTGACAAGGCCTGTCAGAGTGCCGCACACACAATTCTTAATGAAGTTGGCGCTGAAGTAATCGTACCTGCAAAGGATATGTTCCTCTGGGCAGGTCTTGTATGTATGCTGGCACTGATTCCTCTTTTCTTCCTTATGAAAAAAGGTGTGGACTCAGTTGAAATCCCACAGAAAGAAGCAGAAAATACTCAAGAGGTGGCAATATGAACAAATGGAACTTTTACACATCAAAAGAAATAAAACCTGAAGGCTGGCTTCGCCGTCAGCTCACCATTCAGGCAGAGGGCTTAAGCGGCAATCTTCACAAGATATGGCCCGATATCCGCGACAGCGGCTGGATAGGCGGAGACCGTGAAGGCTGGGAAAGAGTCCCCTACTGGCTTGACGGATTTATCCCCCTTGCTTATCTTCTCAGAAGTGAAGAACTGATTGCAACTGCAAAAAAGTACATTGATGCCATCGTTTCCGCTCAGGACACAGACGGCTGGATTTGTCCCTGCAAAAAAGAAGAAAGAAAAAAATACGACACCTGGGCAATACAGCTTATCTGCAAAACCCTCAAGGTTTATTACGACTGCTCAGGCGACGAAAGAATCCCCGATGTTATTTACAAAGTTCTCCGAAACTATTACGATATGCTCAAAAAAGGCGAAATCACCCTTTTCGGCTGGGGCAAATACAGATGGTTTGAGACTTTCATTTCAATTAATTTCCTTTATGAAAAATACAAAGAAGAATGGATAGTTGACCTTGCAAAAATTATAAAAGAACAAGGCTTCGACTATAACAAAGTTACTGAAAGTTGGAAAAAGCCCAGCCACAACTGGCTGAGAAAAACTCACATAGTAAACATCACAATGATGCTTAAAAGCGAGGCAGTATCTCACGAAATACTTGGTGAAGAATACACCGACAACGCTGAAAGACTCCGTGAAATTCTTGACAGATACAACGGCACTGCCTTTGAAGGCTTTACCGGTGACGAAGTGCTTTCGGGCATTGACCCCACAAAAGGTACCGAGTGCTGCGCCGTGGTTGAGCAGATGTATTCCTATGAAGAAATGTTTGCCCGCACAGGCCATAACAAATGGGCTGAACGCCTTGAGGTACTTGCTTTCAACGCTCTGCCCGCCACACTCAGTGAAGATATGTGGACTCACCAGTATGTTCAGCAGGTGAATCAGGTTGCCTGTCAGAAGACTATGATTATGGCTCCCTGGAGTACAAACGGTCCCTATGCCCACACCTTCGGACTTGAGCCGAACTTCGGCTGCTGCACTGCAAACTTCAATCAGGGCTGGCCAAAATTTGCCCTTTCCGCATTTATGCACAAAGGCAGCACAATAATCAATTCAGTTATGCTCCCCTGTGTTCTGAAAGAAAAGGATGTTACAATCAGCCTTGAAACCGATTATCCTTTCAACAACAAAATGCACTATACCATTGACACACAGAAGGATTTTGACTTTGTAATCCGTATTCCCTCTTTTGCAAAGAATCTCAGTGTTAACGGTGAAAGCAAAGAAGCAAAAGACCTTGAATTTGCAATATCTCAGGGCAAAACAGAAATTGAAGTGGAATTTGACACTGCACCCTGCTTCAAAAAGCGACCCAATGACCTTTGCGCTTTACAGATGGGCTCCCTTCTTTTCTCCGTACCCGTAAGTTACGAAAAGAAGATGAGAGAATACACCAAAAAAGGCGTTGAACGCAAGTTCCCCTACTGCGATTATCAGTTTATTCCCACATCAGACTGGAACTACGGCTTTGCCGACAGCGACTTTGAAGTTGAATATCACAAGTCGGGAGACATCCCCTTCTCACAGAAGAATCCGCCCGTAACAATAAAGGCAAAAATGCAGAAAATCAACTGGGGACTCAAATTCCCCTACAAAAGCATTGCAAGAAAAACGCCGAAGGAAAGAAATCCCGTATCCGAAGTGCAGGAAATTGAACTTTGTCCCTACGGTTGCGCAAGGCTCAGAATGACAGAAATGCCCCTGATTAAGAAATAAGTGAGATGTTAAATAAGGAACGCACCTGCAAGAAGCACTGTTTCTTGCAGGTGTTATTTTGTAAATATATATAAAAAAGAACCCAGCAGATTAAAATCTGCTGAGTCTTGGTGCGGGTGCTCATAAGGGACTTACTAAAAATATAAGAAAAACCGGCTTCAAACATAGTATTCTACACTTCATACCTTGCTTAAATATAGTAAAAAAGAAAGGACAAATACTATGAAAACTACTTATATTACTTACAGACGAGTTGGGGATTACCTCACTTAAGGATATTCAAGAAAACAGCCATATACGCTGTTTACAAAATTCCTCGCAAATAAAATAATCAAACGAGGTAAAAGTATATGTTTAACTTTATTGAACAGTTTTATTATGGAAACATTGA
>JAZOAX010000167.1:0-5582 GCA_045595685.1 Acutalibacteraceae bacterium | reverse complement strand
CCGAAAAGAGTATCGGGACGGGTTGTGTAAATCTTAAGTGTTTCTTCAGTGTTTCTGATGCTGAAGTTAACAAACGCACCTGTTGATTTACCAATCCAGTTTTCCTGCTGAAGTTTTACATTGGGAAGATAGTCAACTTCCTTAAGACCTTCAAGAAGTTTATCTGCATATTCTGTGATGCGCAGATACCATACATCCTTTGATTTCTGCACGATGTCGCTGTGACAGATATCACATTTACCGCCCTGAGAGTCTTCATTGGAAAGAACAACTTTACAAGAGGGGCAGTAGTTAACAAGGGTCTTATCTCTGAAAGCAAGACCGTTTTCAAACATCTTGAGGAAAATCCACTGTGTCCACTTATAATAGCCTTCTTCAGTTGTGTCTACAACTCTGTTCCAGTCAAATGAGAAGCCTACTCTTTTAAGCTGTGAAGTGAATTTTGCAATATTTGTGTCGGTAACCTGTCTGGGATGGATACCTGTTTTGATTGCATAGTTTTTTGTAGGAAGTCCGTAAGCATCAAAGCCGATGGGGAAAAGCACATTGTAGCCTTCCATTCTGCGTTTACGGGAAACAACTTCAAGGCCTGAGTAAGCCTTGATATGACCAACGTGCATACCTGCACCGCTGGGATAAGGAAATTCAACAAGAGCATAGAACTTTTTCTTGTCTGAGCCGTCTTCAGCGTGGAAAACGCCTGCCTGCTCCCACTTATCCTGCCATTTTTGTTCTGCGGTTTTGAAATTGTAATTCAAATTTATCACTCCGTTATATAAAAAATCAAATATTTTTTTTAATCCTCTGTAATTACATCGGAAATGTCAACCTTTTTTGCATCCTGCCAGAGTCTTTCAAGGTTATAGTATTCTCTTGTTTCACCTGTGAAAACGTGAACAAGAACACTGTTATAGTCAAGAAGAATCCAGCCTGTTGCCTTGCCTTCAATGTGATAAGGTTCAACACCTTTTTGCTTCATTTCATATTCAATTTCATCTGCAAGGGACTTGACATGGGTGTTTGATGTGCCTGAACAGATAATGAAATAATCTGCAACTATTGAATGCTCGGTAATTTCAAGGGCATTTATATCCTTTGCCTTTTTCTTATCGAGAATGGCAACTATCTCTTTTAAAATTTCAAGTTCTGTCATTCTGTTTCTCCTTTTTTAATATGAGTTCGTTATAATACTCAACACTGTCGGTGTGAATGAGTTTTTCTTTTTTTGAAAGAGATGTGAAAGAAAATTTCAATGCATACAAAGCCGCTTCATCAAGGCTCACATTAAGAGAAAGATCTCTCATAACATCAACATCTTCATAATCTCTTTCGGTGGAAATGTAGTCCGCAATATAAACTACCTTTTCAAGAAGACTCATACCCGCTCTGCCGGTGGTGTGGTATCTTACTGCATTCAGGATATCACTGTCGGTTATCCCCTTTTCGAGCCTTAAGTAACACTCACCTGCCATTGCGTGCCAGAGTTTTCTGTTCTCTTTTTCCGTGCGACTTAAGATTATACCACCCTTTTCCATAATTTGCAACTGTTCTTCTTCACTTGCGTTTTTCATAATATCGTGAACAAGACCCGCAAAGTAAGCCTTTTCTGTGTCTGCGCCGTATTTTTCGGCAAGAACAACGGCACTGTCGGCAACATTGAGGGAGTGGATATACCTTTTTTCAAGGAGTCTTTCTCTTAAAAGAGATTTCCATTCCTTGTATTTATCTTCATATATTCCGTTTTCTTTTATATAATCCTGAGTTTCTTTCAACAGAAATTCACCTGCGTTTTCCCCTGCCCTGATTTGCTCTCTGACTTCTGTTGAAGAGCAGACAAAGGCATCAATGGGTAAAATTATAATATCCTCTTTATTGAGTTTCAGCACACTTTCTGCATAAGAGAGAAGATTTTGTGCCGAAATATCTTTTTCTCTTGTGGCAACACATAATGTTACCAAAGAGAGAATTTCTTTGTATCTGTACCACTTATCAAAAGAAAGAAGCATATCTGAGCCGATAATCAGAAACAGTTCATCGTCGGGATATTCCGCCCTGAGTTGAGTTACCGTATCTATAGTATAACTTTTGCCTTTTCTTCTGATTTCCATATCACTGACTTCGTATCTGTCACTGCCGAAAGTGAGACGGCACATATTGAGTCTGTGATTTTCAGATACGAGGTCACTGCCTTTTTTATGCGGAGGAGTGGAAGTGGGAATTATGAGAATTTTGTCGAGTTCCAGTGTTTTCAGCACTTCCTCAGCAAGTCTTTTATGACCGAGATGCGGAGGATTGAAGGTTCCTCCGTAAATTCCGATACGCATTATCTTTTACCTTTAACAGCACCTGTGAAGCGGAACTTTTTCTTGTCTTTTCTTTCCGCTGCCGCTTTTTCACGCTGTAACTTTGCTGCTTTTTTGATATTTTTTTCTTTTTGTGCGGCTTTTTCTTTGAGTTCCTTGCTCTCTCTGTAAAGAACAATAACACCGCCGATAACCTGAATAACTTCAGCACCCGTTGCTTTTGCAAGTTCGTCTGCAGTTTCTCTTGGTGTGATGGGTGACGATTCAAGCAGAACCTTTACTTTTATGAGTTCCCTTGCCCTGAGTGCATCGTCTGTCTGTTTTATAAGTGCGTCAGACATACCGCCTTTGCCAACCTGAAAAAGAGGCTCAAGATGGTTTGCCTGGGCTCTGAATTTTGCTCTTTCTTTACCTGTCATTTATATGCTCCTTAAAATAATTGAATTATTCTTTGTCGGGCCCGTCTGCGCCTGTTACGAAATCAAATCTGAATTTGTTTCCGAGTTCTTTAAGTGCGTTGCCTCTGTGACTTACAGCATCCTTTTCTTCGGCTGTAAGTTCGGCAAAACTTTTGTCACCAACCATAAAAAGAGGGTCATATCCGAAGCCGTTTTCTCCCCTGTTTTCGTAGCCTATCCAGCCTTCGCAGGTGCCTTTTGCGGTAATTTCCGTATTATCGGGAAAACTTACACATATTGCACATTCAAAACGTGCCGTTCTTTTTTCCTTCGGTACATCTTTAAGATTGTTGAGAAGTTTTATGTTATTGCCTTCATCATCACCGTGAACACCGCAATATCTTGCAGAATATACACCCGGCTCACCGCCTAAGGCATCAACACAAAGTCCGCTGTCGTCTGCAATGCAGGGAAGTCCGCTTTCTTTGCATCCGGATTCGGATTTGATGCGGGCATTATCCATAAATGTTATGCCGTCTTCTTCAACTTCAGTGAGTTCAAAACCGAGTTCTCTGTCCGTTACAACTTCATAACCCATAGGCTCAAGAATACGTGCCATTTCACTGAGTTTATGTTTATTGTGGGTAGCAATGAGAATTTTCATTCTTATTCCTCCTCAACTTTTGAGGTATCTTCAAAAAGTGCCTTTGCAAAAACTTTGGGATTAAAGGGCTGTAAATCGTCAATCTGTTCACCCACGCCGATAAACTTAACGGGAAGCTTGAGTTCGTTTTTGATTGTGAGAACAACACCGCCTCTTGCAGTACCGTCAAGTTTTGTAAGGGCGATACCTGTAAGTTCGGCAACGTTCATAAACTCTTTTGCCTGATTTACTGCATTCTGACCCGTTGTGGCATCAAGTACAAGAAGAATTTCACGGTCAGCATAAGGAAGTTCCTTTTCTACAACACGGTAAATCTTGCCGAGTTCATCCATAAGATTCTTTTTGTTGTGAAGTCTGCCTGCAGTGTCGCAGATAATGATATCACAGTCACGGGATACACCTGCAGAAATGGTATCATATACAACTGCAGCAGGGTCTGCGCCCTCTTTATGCTTTACAATGTCAACTCCTGCTCTGTCAGCCCAAACCTCAAGCTGTTCAATAGCCGCTGCTCTGAAGGTATCTGCAGCACCGAGAATAACCTTTTTGCCCTGTTTTTTATACATAGCAGCAAGCTTACCTATTGTTGTTGTTTTACCAACGCCGTTGACACCGATTACAAGGATAATTGAGGGAATTGTAATAAGACCCATATCCTCACCGCCGTCAATCATCTCAGCGATGATTTCGGAGATAATCATTTTTGCGTGCTTCGGATTTCTTACATCGCCGATAATTACACGCTTTCTGAGGGCATCAACAATATCAGTTGCTGTCTGCATACCGATATCGCCCATAATAAGCGCTTCTTCAAGGTCATCGTAAAAATCGTCGGTAATTTCCTCGTATGCACCGAGGACATCCTCTATTCTGTTGTTCATTACATCTCTTGTCTTTTTAAGACCGAGACCGAACTTTGAAAAAATACCCATAGTCTGTTCCTTTCTTATTCAGAAATTCCAAGTTTCTTAACCATTTCTGCTGCCTTGAGCTCAAGGAGCTTTGAAACACCCTGCTCCTGCATGGTGATTCCGTAAAGCACATCAGCCTCTTCCATTGTGCCGCGTCTGTGAGTAATAAGGATAAACTGTGTGTTTTCCGTCATTCTTCTCACATACTGAGCGTATCTTGAAACGTTTACGTCGTCAAGGGCTGCCTCAACCTCGTCGAAGATACAGAAGGGTGCAGGGTTAACCTTAAGAATTGCAAAGAGAAGTGCAATTGCTGAAAGTCCCTTTTCACCGCCTGAAAGTGAATCAAGGCGCTTAACGTTCTTGCCCGGTGGCTGAAGCTTGATGTCAATATTGCTTTCAAGCACATCAGTGGGGTCTTCGAGAATTATTTCAGCCTTACCGCCACCGAAAAGCTCACTGAAGGTTTCACCGAAGTTCTGATTGATTTTAATGAACTGCTCACGGAACTGCTTACTCATTTTGTCGGTAAGCTCGTCAATAAGGTTAAGAAGCTCCTTCTTTGAGCGCTCAACATCAGTTACCTGAGCATTCATAAACTCATAGCGCTCCTTGACTTCTTTATATTCTTCAATTGCAGAAACATTTACACTGCCGAGAGCTCTGATGGAATTTTTAAGCTCATGAAGTCTTTGCTGTGCCTTTCTCGGCTCTTCGGGCTTTTCAGAAACTGCCTCAGCCTCACGCTTTGTAAGCTGATACTCGTCGTAAAGCTTGTTTACGGTATCGTCGTATTCCTTTACCATAACTGCCTTACGCTCTTCAAGTCTTGCAATTTCACCGCTTACCTTTTCTCTTTCGTCACTCTTCTGACGCTGCTTTATACGAAGTGAAGCTGCCTTTTCGTCGGTTTCACTTCTCTTTTTCTGAAGGGCTACTATATCGTCCTTAGCCTTAAGAGATTCCTCTTTAAGCTTAACGGAAAGATTCTGAAGCTCTTTGATTTCTTCTTCAATAAGTCTGTTCTTCTCTCTGATAGCTTCAATTTCACTGTCAAGCTCTCTGTCTCTGTCCTCATGGCTGAGGATTCGTGCTTTAAGAAGGTTAAGTGCCTCAGTTCTTGATGAAAGCTCCTTTGCGCTTACATGGATATCAAGGTTAAGTCTTGAAATCTTTGCCGAAAGCTCTTCTCTCTTTGCAGTAAGCTCGCTTCTCTTTTCACCGATAAGTGAAAGCTCAGCTTCGGCATCGGCAATTTTTCTTGTAAGGCTGTCGCCTTCTTCCTTTGCCTCGTCATATGTCTTTT